>CAKPTA010000002.1 GCA_934190785.1 uncultured Bacilli bacterium | reverse complement strand
TCTTCCGTGAAAGCACTACTAATATACCAAATCAATCAACCCTTGTCAACATCTTTTTTACTTTTTTTTATTTTTTTGTTTTTTTTTGTCGATTAGACATTAAATTAATGTAAAATGTAATTTTTTTAGCAGCAAATATCATAAAAAAAAGATAAATTTAGTAAAATTTGTGCTTTCTTTATATTATATTAATAATCACACTTTTTATTACTAATTTTTATCTTTTTGTTTTAAAAATTCATATTGTTTATTATATCTGATATTTTCATCAGCATTAAATACATTTGAACCGCTTTTATAAAATTTAATTAAATCATCTAATCCGTTTTTTATTGCTTTATCTAGTTCATTAGAATAGTTCATAATCTTCTTATGATATTTATATTCTAGCCTATCAAGTATTTTATAATCACCAGTTGGAAATATTCTAAGATCTAAATCATAATCTATATATTTAATTGTACCTTCCTCTATTATATAAGGAGTTGCTATATTGCAATAATATGATACACCTGTACTTTTTAACTGAGCAATTACATTAAACCATCTATCCTTAAAAAAATACATAATTGCAGGTTCCTTCGTTTTCCACACATTTCCTTCTGCTTCGGTAACCAAAGTTCTTTTGTTTCCACATACTATATAATCTTTCTTTATATCCAAAACAACAGCTTCATTCCAACAACGGTGCACTTGTTTATTATGTTTGTAGCATTGAATCTGTAAATTATCTCCAACAGAAATATTATCCATTTTGCACCTTCTTCCAATGTACATTATAACTTGTTTTTAATAAAAAAGAAAGTTTTTTTATCAGTAACTAAAAAACACCATATAAATTATGGTGCTAAATAATTAAGTGCAGCTTGTAATTGAGTATCATTTTCATCAATAGGATTATCAGAATAAGAATCTCCTTGTTCAACTTCTATATCAGGTTTAACACCAGTCTCATTAATCCAATTACCTTTTGGGCTTAACCATTTTTTAGTTGTAAATTTATATTCAGCAGAATTGCTGTTAACAAGTTCTTGAACCGTTCCCTTACCATAGCTTACATTTCCTATAACTGTTGCGCCATACTCTTCTTTAAGCGCTATGCTAAGAAGTTCAGAAGCCGATGCACTTGCATTATTTTGTAATACAACAATAGGATATGTTTTAGTCTGTTTTCCATTTGAATAAAATTTTTCTGCTTTATTTTTCGTTTCCGTTTGATATATAACATGTGTTTTATCAAGCAAATTTGATAATATCGAAACAGCTGTAGTTAAATGTCCTCCAGAATTATTTCTGACATCTATAATTAAAGAATCAATTTGTTCATCTTCTAATTCTTTTAATTTTGCTTCAAATTGCTTTGTTGTTGCATTTGCAAATATACCTATATATATATATCCTATTTTTTTACCATTTTTTTCATATACTTGACTAGATACCGAAGGAATTGTTACTTCTGATCTTTTTAATGTAACTGATTTAGTTTCTTCATCTCTAATAATTTCTAATTCAAATGAATTTTTATCACTATTTCTTATATATGATGATAAGTCAGATGTTTCAGTATAATTTTTACCATCAACAGATAAAATAATATCACCAGATTTAAGCCCCGCTTTTTCAGCAGGTGAATCACTAAATACTCTTAATATAATTATTTTATTATCATATTTATATATTTCAACACCTACCCCATCATAATTTCCGTCTAACTGGATATTGAAGTTATCTGCCGATGTCCCATCAAATAATGTAGAATAGTCATCTCCTAAAACAGATAGCATTCCACTTAAAGCACCTTTCATTAATGTTTCTTCATCAATATCACCATAGTAGTTTTCTAAAATATATTGATAATTATTAATAAAATTTTGAATGTATTTATCATTTGAATTATAATTATTTTTATAATTTAAACGATTTGTAACCATACTACCGACAAATAGACTAATTATACATGTCAACAATACAAGTGTTAACACTTCACCAGTGTGAAATACAGCTCTATTAGAATCAACTTTTATTTTTTTTCTCATTCTCATAGCATCACCTTTTATAATATAGCACACTAAAATATTTGTGTCCATTTCTAAATATAATTTATTATTAAGTTTACAAAAAAGAGTCAAGTGACTCTTATGAATTTGTAATCAAACTTTTCAAATATGATTCGATAACCTCGTCGTTATCATATATATCTAATATGTTTCCATCATTCATATGTAATAGTGTTGTATCATTAAATACTAAATTATTAACATCAAATGAATTATTTTCTCCATAATATTTTTGATTTAATGCATCTAAAATATCAACATAATATACATCACTATGTTTATCAAGTGCTACATATTTAGATATATATGATTTAAACAACGTTAAATACTGATCACTATTTTTATAAACAAGAACGTAATAGTCCCCATTTTTTCTGGTAATATCTGATGCTAAAATTGTATCATAAGATATTTCTGATACAGAATCATTCTTTGAGTATTTTAAATTACCATTATTCTTTGTTACAAAAACAGTTATAATGTAAAAAATACATACAACGCCTATAACTATTGTTAAAATTGTTACCAATTTTTTTACTTCATCTGTTGCACTATCAATTACAACAGGCTCTTTATTTACTTTTTTATTTTTTGCCATTTTATCACCTTTTATAATTATAACACAAAAAAGAAAAAATAGATATAAAATCTATTTTCCAACAGGCATAACACTTATTGAATTAGCAATTTCTAATAATTCTGAACTTGATAAAACTTCAGATACAGCATAATATTCAATACCATTACTTATCCAACTAACCGTATTATCAGTCATAGTTCCAATTGTATCACCAGTCCATTCTAACTCTCCATACACAGGAATAGTTGTAATAGTATCATCAACACTTACTGTTTCCTGAACTATCATAAAAGGACTATCACCAGAAAATGTTAAAATAATTCTCTCACCATCATCAAGTTCAACTACATCTTCACTTGTTAAATAAGTATTATCAGGCATATACATTGGATATATAACATCATCTATTTCATTTAATGTTTTTTCAGTACTAGTATTTGTATTTAAATTAGCATCTAATGAAAAATAATCTTTATCATAACTTGCTTTATAATCTATATCAGAAAATGTCATTTTAATTTTAGCTACACCATCTTTATTTAAAACTTCAACTTTTTTTAAATTGCCTTTTTTGTCAAAATAAATTTTTTGATTTACAAGTTTTTTGTTGTTAGAATAATTAACTTTTGTAGTTACTATTATATCATTTTCTGATACATCAACCGTTTTGTTATTATCTGAATCCATGTCTTTAACTAAAGTTTGTAATAAATAACTTTGTGAATTATTGTATGGCCATTCACTTTGAAATTTAAAACTTTTATTTAATGATGGAGTTAAAACATATACACCAGTTTCATTTTTTAAAATAATTTGTTCGTGATTGTTAGTTTTATTTTTCAAACTTACTCTAAAATAGTCATCATCTTTATATGACGCTTCAACAGCATATAAATAACTTTCTTCATTATTTACAATTTCAAGTTCACCTGTTAAATGATAAGCCTTTGATTTATCAACTGTTTTTTTAAAATCCGATGCTATATCACTTTTTTTACTGCCAAAACATCCTGTCATAAAACAGCAGCTAAATAATAGCAAAAACATAATTGCAATTTTCTTCATTCTTTCACCTCATATTTTAATTTCATCTAATTATATGGAAGATATTGTAAAAATATGTTTTTTTAACGTATAAATTTAAAATTATGTGAAAAAATATAAATATAAGTGATTAGAAAGGAATGAATTTATGGAAACTTTACAAAAAATAGCTTTAGTATTTACAATTATTGGCGCTATTGTTTGGGGAATTGTTGGTATATTTGATATTAATATTATCGACTCAATTTTTGCAAATATGTATATAATTGCGCGCATAATATATATTATTGTAGGTATATGTGGAATTATCAATATAGGGCTTTTATTTAACCATATTGAAAAATAAAAAGAGCTACGCTCTTTTTTTATTGTTCAACAATCCTAATTTTTACTTTTTTAGTTTTAGATGCATATTGAACACGAACATCATTTCCTTCTACATTTACTTCAACTTCATATGTTCCCGCTGTATATCCATCCAAATCAATATAAGCAACCAAATCATCAGATGTTATACTATCGACAACAGAAGCAACACCTTTAAGCGTTACAGAAACAGTAGATGATGATGCATCAACAGCTTGAACTTTTAATCCATCTCCAAGATTCCTTGTCTCAATACCTACATTATCCAATGTTTTATTTGTAACTGTATCAAGTTCAACATTTACAGTAACATTATTAACAGACATAGAACGAACACCTACTGGTTTTTTCAATTCTAACTTATATTGCCTATTCTCTTTTAAATCACTTACATTTACTTCAACTGGAATATACTTCAAATTAGCTAAAGTTTCCTCATCTCCATATACAGTTACTCTTGGTTCACTTACATTAATTGCACTTATAGCACGTCCAAAACTAACCTCTCCTGTTGGAATTGCTTTAATAGGAACTTCTTTACTTGGTGATGCAAGTTCTATATCAGCATCTATTTTTGATGGAACAACCTCTACATCAACAACATTCCCTTCGCTATCATATGCTTTAAGTGGAATATCTTTCATTGTTACTGTTCCTTCTGTTTGATTAACTAAATTATTAATATCAACCAAAGCTTTTACAGAAGCTACTTCTTTTAATTGATGTTCAGCACCCTTGATAACAACTTTATCAGTACTATAATTAATTCCTTTAATTACATATTTAGAATCAAGAGAATCTTGGTGTAAAATATCATAAGTAAGACTTCTTGATTCTGAAACCTTTTGATAAATTATAACCGTTGCGACACTTGGGTTAACCATATAATCAATATTACCTACATTTTGATTATATGTAATATTTACTTTATGAGTTCCTGGCTTTAAACCACTTAAATCAACCATTACATCATGTGATGATGATTGCTTTGCAATATATAAATCTGTCTTACTACCTATCAAAGTAATATCAACAGTTTCTGGTAATCCTTCAACAACATAAGCTTCTTCATTATAAACTGCTGTTACTGGTTGATTCTTTAAAACCTCAGCCGCATTATCATTAAAAACAATTATTTTTTGATCTATAATAATAAATATTACCACAGCTAAAACTAATGATATAAACAATAAAGTATTAGTTCTAGATAATAAATTTTCTAACTTTCTTCCATTTTTATCAAATTTAGAAGATATAAATAAGACAAGTTTAGTAATTGGAACTACAATTTTTTTATCTATGAAGGAAGAAATTTTTAGAAAGAAATTTTTAATCATTTTTAGTATTTTCATCTAAGTTTTCGTCTCCTTCCTCTTCATCTAATAAAATTGACTTTTTAGGGCGTAATTCCTCTAATAATATTAATTTTACCTCATCAACTGTTAAATTGTAGTTTAATTCCCCATTCATAGCAATAGAAAGTCTTCCTGTTTCTTCAGAAACAATAAGTGCTATACAGTCTCCAGTTTCAGAAATACCAAGAGCAGCTCTATGTCGTGTACCAAGTCTTTTACTTATTTTTAAATTGTCACTAGTTGGAAAAACTGCACCTGCACTAGTAATTTTATCACCTTGAATTATAACACCACCATCATGTAATGGATTATTTGGCCAGAATATTGAAATTAATAAATCAGTTGATATATCAGCATATACTTTTTTAGATTTTTCAATATACTCACTTAAACTATTATCTCTTTCAATAACCATAAGAGCTCCAATACGAGCTTTTTTCATATATTCCATTGCATTTGCAATTTCATATACCATCTTTTCTCGCTCATCAACTGTAAGAACTTTGTGCCTTCCAAGCAACTGACTTCTTCCTAAATGTTCCAAAACATTTCTAATTTCAGGTTGGAATATAACAATTAAAGCTAATGGTCCCCAAGTTAAAACATAATCAAGTAAATAACCAATTGTAACTAAGTTTAACCAGTCGCTAATTATTTTTATAACGATAATTATAAGAATTCCTTTAAATAAAAGAACCATTTTTACATTTTTTCTTAAATTCTTCAAAATAAAATATAATGCACACCAAACAAGTAAAACATCAATTAATTTTGTAAATGTGCTTGCAATACTATCAAAAGTCATATTATACCTCCATATCCTCACGTATTATAAATTATATCACATCATCTATTTAAATTAAATAGTGAGAGAAAAATTTCACAAAAAAAGATGTTAGAATTTCCAAACATCTTCATCAGCATTTGTACTAACATCCTCTAAATCAGGAAGAGGGAGATTTTCTTCTTCTGTTTCTTTCTTATCATCAAGTTTCCATACATCATCATCCTGTGATGGTTCTTCTTCTATTTCTGAGGTTTCAGCTTCAGCAGAATTTTTATCTTTATCAAAAGAAATATTTCCCATTGGTTGATATAAATCCTCATCATTCGAAACAGTCAATTCTGGATTTAAATTATCAGGAACATCATCAGTACTATCATCTTGATTCAAATAGATTTCTCCATTTCCTTCTCCTAAATTCATATTTAATTCATCAGAAGTACTAGAATTATCACTATTATCAACACTGTCAGCATCAATTACTGAATTATCACCAAAACTATTTTCCGTTAAATTACTGTCATCTGATAAATATAAGTCTTGATTTATAGAATTATCAGATAATGCTTCATTTGAAGTTAACGTATCAATCATAGGCATACCCAAACTATCACTTTCAGCATTCTCTATTGATGATTGATTTTCAACCACATCATCTTGTTTTTCTTTTACTTCCTTTTTTGACTTTTTCTCTTTTTTTCTATCACTACTTGGTACTTTTCCAAAAGTTTTTCTTGCTAACCCAGTTTTATCTGCTACAAATCCTATAATCACAAATAGTAAAAAAACACCTAATACTATAAGCCATATATAGTCTTCTATATAAAATCCTTCCATACTAGCACCCTCCTATTCTCTAATATCATAACATTAAATTAAATTTTTTACAACTTTTATTTTTCTAAATAATCTGCTCCTTTAAATGGTTCTTCAAATAAAAGATTAGGATAATTTTGTTGTCTTAAAACTTCATAAAGTACAATTGCAACAGAATTAGATAAGTTTAGAGCTCTAATATTATCATTCATAGGTATTCTTAAACAATGATCTAAATCATTTGCTAAAATTTCCTTAGGAATACCTGTACTTTCTTTTCCAAAAACCAAATAAATATTACTGTTAGTATCACTATAATCAAAAGAAGTATGTGGTTTTCTTCCATATCTTGTCAAATAATAGAAAACTCCATGATTCTTTTCTAAAAATTCATCATAATTTTCATATACAGTATAATTACAATGTTCAATATAATTAACACCTGATCGCTTGATATACTTATCTTCAAGAGAAAATCCAAGTGGTTTAATTAAATGAAGATGGGCTCCTGTTCCTGCACATGTTCTCATAATATTACCTGTATTACCTGGTATTTCAGGTTCATATAATACAATATTTATCATGCTTCCACCTGATTATCAGAAATAAAAGATTTTACGTCATCAATTGTTATTGATTTTTTTTCAGAATACATTATATTTTCAATTTTTCCATTTCTAACAAAAAATACGTTAGCACACTCAGGTACAATTAAAACTCTACGTTTAAGTTCATCACTAAAGTTATTTGTAATATTACTATACATATCATTACTAAAATTGCTGCTATCCAAATAAACAAAATTTCGTTCAAGTTCATTTTCGGTGATATATTTTTTTAATTTCATTTCAAACTTGCCTAAAGTTTCATCTACGCTTGGAGCCATATAAATATATCCATCATGATTTTCAGTTAAATAACTCGATAACTCATCAATTTTAACATTTAAAAGAAAGCTATTTATATGTTCATTTTCAAGCTGATAAGCTTTCTTATTTTTATAATTATTTGCCACTACTATACATAACAAAAAAGTAAAAACAACTAAAAGCGTAACTTTAACATAATTAATTATAGGTATTTTTTTCATATACTCATCTCCTTTAAGAAATTTCATACAATGGCTCTATGTCATTAATCGTTACAATTGGTAGTTCAATTCCTTCTTCAGTACAAAAGTCTTTAAATTTTTCACGAAAAGCACTGAGTTCTTTTACAATACTATCTGGATAAATTCTTTTACTTGTTCTAATAGCGTTATACACATCTAAAACATCAACTGCTTTTTTATTGTCAAAAAGTGCATTAGAAAATGCTCCTGATAAAACAGAAAAAGCAATATCAGGATACATCGCTGATAACCCATAAACTCTTTTAAATTCTGATGTTGCTTTAACAATTGATTCCAAAAGCAAACGATTTACATAATCATTATATTTCATACGAATTCCAGTTTGTTTTTCCATTCTAGGTAACGAACCAAATAAAATATCAACCGTCGTCGCTTCACTAGGTTCCAAAATATCAATTCTCTCAAAACGTCTCAAAAACGCTCTATCACGAATTACATATGTATTGTACTCATCTGTCGTTGTAGCACCAATTACCTTTATATCCCCTCTATCTAGAGCAGGCTTTAACATATTGGCTAAATCCATCGGACTTCCACCATTTCCACCCATTAATGTATGAATTTCATCTATAAAAAGAATTATTTTAGATTTCTTTTTTAATTCCTGAACTAATAGTTCAATTACAAATCTATCCTTAGTACCATCAGATATTGTACCAATCAAAGATGTTGATGGCATTTTAATAATATGATATCCTTCTAAAACATTAGGAATTTGATGATGCTGAATACGATAAGCTAATCCTTCTACAATCGCAGTTTTACCAATTCCTGGTTTTCCTATTAACAATCCAGATTTATCTGGAGTAAGTAAAACAAGAATTAATTTTTTTATCTCTTCATCACGAGCAATAGCGGGATTAGTAACATATTCTTTTTCCGTTAAATCATCCCCATATAAATCAATAATACTAACTTCATTATCTAAATTTAATGTTTCCATATTATCATCCATAAATTCACCTATTTAATATATCCACTTTCTTTAAAAGAATTTAAAGCTGTATTATATCCAACTTCTCCAACGATTTTAGGACTCGTTTTAACAACTCCATCTTCTATAAATACAATTGTAGGAGTTCCTTGCAATTTAGTGTCATTTTGAACTACTGCATATTCTTTTTCTGTTAATGTTGATATATCGATATATGATATATCTAATTGATAATCCTTAATAATACTCTCTAAAACAGGCTTAAAATTTTGACAATGACTACAACTACTAGAACCTAAATACAAAATATAACTTTCTTTAGCATTTTTTAAACTAGTATAAGTATTATAATCAATTTGTTTATATGTTGTTACTTTATTACCACAACCTGTAGCAAACATTAGAGCAATTGCTACAAATAAAATTTTTATATATTTCATAATTACCTCCATATCATATAAATATTATATACTAGAAATGAACAAAAAAAAAGATTTGAAAAACCTTTTTTTATTATTCTTGAATTATTTGGTCAGATGCTAGATAAATACCTTGATTTCTATTTAAAAAATCTTCCCAATTATTTCTATACCTTTCATATAAGCTTTGAATAGTTTCATTGCCAGTAGTCATATACATATTAGAATTTTGTTTTGGAATTAAAAGTTGTTGATTTGGATAAATATATTCTTGTTCATTTAAACCATTAATTTTAAGTAATGTTTCATATGGAATTCCAAAAGATTGTGCAATTGCATAAACATTATCACCTGGTTTTACAATATAAGTGTTATATGAATCATTTTCTGTAATTGTCTCTTTTCTTGGCACAAGTAAATAAGAACCCGGATAAATAGTTGTTGAATTTGTTATTCCATTTAACTGTTTTAATGTATTCTCATCAATACCAAATTTAGAAGCAATTGAAGAAATACTTTCGCCATTTTCAACTTTATATATACTATACATTAATTTCACCCCAATATAATATATGAAACTAAAACCTATAAGTGCTTACTTTTCATATATATAAACATTAAGAGACGAATTAAATTTCCATTCATTATTTTTAATTAAATTAGATTTGCCATACATTGGATTATAATAATAAAGAATGTCATCATCAATATAATATAGGCCACTTTTAGTATAAAAAATTCTGTCACAATTAGCTAAATTAAAAGCATTAAGCTCTACCTTTTGATTTTGAACATGCATACTAGATACATTATAGTTACCATCTTCAAGCGAATTATACTTATATATATATCCAGAATACTTATTACCAACTTGAACTAACAACTCATTATCAGTTTTATCTTCCTTATATATTTTAAACATAATATCTTTTTGTAAGGCTTGATAAGCACTCATATTAGAAAATTTACCATTTTCATAATATAAAATTCCTTTTTTAGTATTACCAGATAAAGTTACACTTTTATTAAAAACATCAATTTTATACTGTTTTTTAGCATCTCTATCAAATAAATAGATATTTCCATCAACAACACCTTCAATATAAGAATCAAGTGATATAGCATCGTCAGATATAATTTTAGAGATACGATTGTTAGTAACATCAACACGATAGAAAATATGAAAATCATAATCTTCATTATAATCAGCAACTACATAATATTTTCCAACTTGAGCTTTTAAATTTTGAGTATATACATCATTTTCAAATAATGAAACCGATTTTAATTTATTTGAGTTAATAATATCAATTCCATGATAATTTGTAACAACCATATATTTATTTTTATCAAGATTATTCATATATAACTCTAGATTATTAATTTTTAATGTTTTACTTTGAATATTAGTTAAATAAGAAGATGTAAACTTATCAAGTTCTAGACTTTCATTTTTCAAATCACTATAATGATATAACATATTATTCTTAATACATAATATATCACTAAGTATTTTATCACCATTAAAAATAGGTAAAACACATTCATATGTATCATTTTTAAAATACTTAATATCTTCTATAATATAACTTGCACCTTTAAAACTATTTGAAACTTCTAAATTAAATAATCCTGTCTTACTTTGTATTTCAATATAATAATTCGGATAATCATTTTTATAGTTTTTAGTATATACTTCCTTTACTTTAAAAGTATCACTAGAACCTTTTATATCATATAATACTTCTCTCCCTTTTGATAACCATACATATGCGAAATGAAAAAGAACAAAAATAATTATAACACTAAATACTAAATACCTTTTTTTCATATTACCACCATTAACTATGAATACTATATAAATATAATGCACCTAAAAAAGCTCTAGGATAAATTAAAATTAAATTATATATTGTATCAACGTCACCTTCTAGTAAAACACGATACATGTATAAAAGAGCAACATTTTCTTTAAATAGAAGCTTAAGCTTATGTTTGGATAAATTATCTTCAAGAGATTTAACGGAATCATCTCTTATACTCTCCAAAGAAGAAAATAACTCATAATGAAACTTAGACATAGAATAAATTCTAATAGAATTAATTTCTAATATATCAGCCGTTTTCTCTAACATTTCATTCCATTTATCCTCTTTTATATCATCATCTTTTAAGATTTTGTTACAAACAGATATTTGAAGTAATTTGGCTACGAAGCCTTCATCTTTTTGTCTAAATATCTTATTAAAATTACTTAAATATATATCTTTATATTTCAGATAATTACTATGAAGGCAGCCCTTTTTAAAGGTATAAACATTCCCATCTAACTTGCCAAATGTTTTCATAGTATCATTATACCCAAGGGCAATACTAGCTCGAGCTGATATACGATTAAAAACTAAAAAAGACCCCGTATCTCCGCGAGGAGATATTGTTGTTATTTTAACATCTTTATTTTTGACTTTTTGCTTTCTTCCAATAGCTTCAAGATCAACAGCAATTACTTCATCAGCTCCAAGACTAATTGCCAAATTAATAGGTAAATTATCATGAAAACCACCATCAATATATTTATCTCCATCAATATCTTTTTTTTGAAACGCTGGAAAACAAGACGCCGAAGCCAACAAATAATCTTTAAATTTAGAAATTGGAATATCTTCCTTGCGTAATTCTAAAGCTTTTAAACTAGGATATTTAACAGTTACTATCCCAAAGTTTATAGGTGAAGAATAAACTTTTTTTACATTAACATACTTATCAATGGTACGTGAAAGACTATCGACTTTCATACCACCATCTTTGATAATATCTTTCGCATATTTAACAAAATCTTTATTTTCATTTATTTCTACATCATTACCATAAACCATTGACGAATTAAGATTATACCAAAGCATCATTGCTTTTACATAATCTCTTTGTACCATAAGCGTTGCATTAAGTGCTCCAACAGAAGTACCAGTTACAATATCATACTTTATATGAAGTTTACGAATAGCTTTCCAAACACCTATTTGGTAAGCACCCTTAGATCCACCACCTGATAAAACAATAGCTCTCATATAATCCCTCCATATATATTATAACGCATAATAATACAATTCTCATTAAAATAATTAATAAAACCTATTTTTTAGGTGTTTTATTCACACAATTATATAAAAATAGAATATGTTATAGTGAAAATAAAAGAAGGGGTGGATTATATGTGCAACAATAATAACGATTGCAAATGTATTGCAGAAATACTAACTGTAATATGTATCCTTCAACAAAATGCCGTTTGCGGTGATGCTTGCCTAGAAACATGTGACAGAGGATTCTTAGGAAACACAGCAACTAATTTCGTATTTAATACACGTCCAATCATGTTATACACATCAGCTGGAAATGGTACTCCTTGGAGTATGCCTACAACAAGAGAAAATGTAACTTGTGGAGATGAAAACGTTGTTTGTTCAAATGTATTTAGAATCGAAAAAATAGATGGAAACTGTGCAACATTTAGAGTACTTGCTGACAATCCTGACGTAGCAACAAATGCAACTATACCATACGTAGCTACTAACGCATTCTTTACAATGAATCTAAGCTGTGTATGCTGCATTCGCTGTTTAAACGATACATACGTTGAATGCATCTAAAAAAAACGATTAATTCGTTTTTTTTATGAACTAAAATCAATATCTATAACATCAGAGATAGGTATAAGCTCATTGTCAATTGTAATTAAATGAGTCATATTTTTTCCAATAATTCTTTTTTTTACAATTCCACTTTTTAATGTAATGTCAACATCTGCCTTGTATACATATTTAGGAGAAGAAAAAATACTATTAATTTTTTGAGCGACATTATCTCCTTGAACTTTAAAATCATACTTTTTATCATTTTTATTAGTATCTTTGTCAATATTTATTTCATCATTACTTCTACTAGCAGAATAAAAATAATTTTCATTATTTTCTAAATTTTTATCTATTTTATTAGCAAACACCTTAGGTAATTTTTTATCCATATTTTCACCTCAATAAAACATATGTTATAATTTATTACTTATTCAAAATAAATGAAAAAACAAAACCAACAAAAACAAATATCAAAGATAATAAAATTTGACTTAAAGAATTAATACTAGTATAAAGTGACATAAAAAGCATAAAAATAGATGAAATGGCAAAAGAAATGATAAGTAAATATGTTTTCTTATAATAATGATCTAAAACAAATGACATTACTTTAGAAATTCCTATAGAACCACATAATAATCCGAGAAAAAATATTATAAAAGGAAGCAAATATATAGAAAATACACTTACATTTAAAATAGAAGAAAAAAGATTCAAAACAAACTTATAACATCCTATCAACATAAAAATTGCCGTTCCACTAATGCCTGGAATAATCATTGTTGCAGCATCAATTACACCAAACAAAAATACCATAAAATATGTTTTGATAGTACCATCAAAAATAAAATTATCTTGCCCATTTAAATTTGTTATAAATAATAGAATAATGAAACCTGAAAAAATCAAAAAATAATCTTTGTATGAATTAACGTTTACTTCTTTAAACAAGGATGGAAATGTTCCCATAATAAATCCTATAAATAAAAGTGTTGTATATAGAGGATATAATTTCAAAAAATAACCAATTATCCCACTTCCAAAACCAATTGCTAAAACAACACCTAAAGAAAGATAAAAAATAAAATTAAAATCATTCTTTATAGCTTTTATAGGATTTGATAAAACTTTAATTCCCCTATTATAAACACCCAAACTAACAGCAAATAAGCTACCACTAACTCCGGGAATAACTTTAGCAAATCCAATCAAAATTCCTTTAAAAAAAAGAACCAAATTACTCATGTTACCACCACTTAAATATATGTAAAAAAAAAAGAAGTTTTCCAAACTCCTTAAATTACTTTTTTCTTTTCTTAGTAAAGTTTTTTGTTAATGCTTGAACATTAGGAAATGCTAATATAAGTCTTTTTGTAAAAATTGACCTAGAAGACAAAACTTTTTTAACCATTTTATTAATCTCATTTGAACTATCTTTTCTAACATCATTTGTTATTGTTTTAAAACTATAAATAATCTTAAAAGAAACTAGCAAATCAGCAACGAATATTATTGCTAAAACAATGGCAGCTATATTTAAGAATAAAGGATTAAAAAATAATATGATACTATCTAAAATAGGTTGAATTATATATATGATGATACATCCACCTATTCCAAATAAGCTTGCAGTTTCAAGACATATTCTACCATTAATATTAAATTTATTTGAACTGTAATCCCACCATCTAGCATGAAATAACTTTTCCATAATAAAACTAGTAATATACTCCAATGTTGCACAAATTATTGTACTCATACAAAACAAAGTAATCAAATCACTCTTGTACTTTGATAAAAAGGTAATTATAAACAAAGCCCCAAACCCATATATTGGAAGATATGGTCCAATTAAAAAGCCTCTATCAACAATTTTATGTTCTATAATAAAAACATTAATTAATTCAACAATCCACCCAATAAAAGAATATATTATAAATAGTAAAAAATAATTTCTGATAATCTCTATCATAAGTTACCTCTCTTACATATCTTCAGATAACGAACATTATACACTATTTTTATTAAAGTTAAAAGTATTTAATTATCTTTACTTAAAATCATCCTCTTTAAAAGAATTTCTTAATCTTTTTTGAACCTTCATTTTATGAATATCTATTCCACTTTCTTTTCTATCATATATGTAGTCAACAATAAAATCATTATGACAAACAAATGATAATTTATTCATTAAAGATGCATATTTTATTCCATTTTTATTTTTAGAATTTAAACAAGTTAAATATAAATATGCCTTTGACAATTTTTCTGAACCAACTAATATATATTCCATAAAATATTCTTTTGCTTCCTCATAATTTCTATTTTTATATAACATCTTAGCCATATAATAAATAAAAACTGGCATTTTTGTTACATAATAACCCCACATATATACATCATAAGCATCAAATAAATCACCACTAACATAATAATTATGACCAATATATATAGCTTTATTATAAACTTCCATAGAATCCTTGTTTAAATCATTCAATTTCTTTTCATTATTAATCGTATTTTTAAAGAACTTTTCAATGTCACTATCTCTTTTATTAAAATTAATTTTTTCAATTAAACTTGTGCATTCATTATAGTATCCATTCTTTATTAAAGTATATAAAGAATAATAAATAAGATTATAATTTTTTATCTTACAATTTAAAATAGTTGTAAGATAATTTAAAACAGCATCATAATCTTTATGATTAATGGCAAGTTCTAAACTATGATACAAATTATTTAAATTAGATTTTGCTAGTACATCATCTTTTTCTTTGATTTTTTCAAGCAAATGAGATAACGTTTTAAATTCTAAACAAATGTTTTTTTCTTTTACTAAAGAAGAACACTCTTTTAATAAACATAAAGCCTTACTATAATTGCGTGTTTCGTAACTATCTATAAATTCAGAGTATTTTAATTTAAGCTCTCCTGAAAATTGTTCACGCATATATCTTTCTTTATTTATCGTAATATTACCTTTATTAAATGTAAGTTTATCAAGCATAGATAAAATTATATCACAATTAATTTTAGAATTATTTCCAATATATGTATTTATAGCTTCTAAGGCACTTATATAATCATCCATCATGACGTAGCATTTATATAATCCTAAATATGAATACTTAACTAAAGGATTTTTATACCTAGCCAAAGAAAAATATTTAAGTGAATTTTTATAATCATCTTGTTCAAAATAAAGTCTTCCTAATAACAAAGAAACATTATTTTTATTATCAGCTTCAAATTGCACTTTTAAAAGTAAATCTTTTTCATATTTTCTTATTCGATTTGAATTAATATCATCATAAATAGCATGTTTTATTTTATTTAAATAACTTTTCTCATCCATAATATCCCACCTAAGTATAAATATGTACAATATCATAACATAAAAATATATATTTGTCATCAAAATTAGGTACAAAAAAATCCACGTATACAACGCAGAAATAAAAACTATAAATCTAATAAATAAAACAATAAATGGCAGGGGTGGCAGGAGTTGAACCCACATGAACGGTTTTGGAGACCGTCATTCTACCATTGAATTACACCCCTATGTCGATAATTATAACATATAATTTTTCAAAAGACAATATTTAAATTTTAAAACATATACTATATTGGGTGATTTTATGGCTATTATAAAATATAATACAAAAGAAAGAGAACTGCTTGCTCGGATTATGCGTTCAGAAGCTGTAGGAGAAGGAAACTTAGGAATGCTTATGGTTGGTAATGTTGTTGTAAATAGAGGACTTGCCGACTGCTTAACATTTAAAAATGTCACAACAATTAGTGATGTAATTTATCAAAAAAATCAATTTTCAGGAACAGAAAGTCCTCTTTTCTTCAGTAATCCTACAACACAGGAATTAAATCTTGCTGATAGAATCTTAAAAGGAGAATACTATTTTCCAGCAACCAACGCATTATGGTTTTATGCCCCTAAAAGTGGCGAAAACTGTAAACCAACATGGTACGACCAATCTCTAGCTGGAAGATATAAATCACATTGCTTTTATAATCCTAATATTGGAGTATGCAAACAAATACACTAAAGACCACAAAAGTGGTCTTTTATATTGTAAGAATTTGACCTATTTTTAATGTTGTACTCTTTAGATTATTTTTTCTAATAAGACTATCTACTGTAGTTCCGTATGCTCTAGCGATCGAATATAAATTATCTCCTGCCTTTACTGTATAAGTTACTTGACCATTTGTCGGTATTCTAAGCGTTTGACCAATACTTAATAAGTTACTACTCAAATTATTTAAATTCATTATTTCTTGCTGTGTAGTTCCATATGATCTAGCAATTCTATATAAGTTATCACCTTTTTTTACAGTATACGTTATATAATTTGTTATAGAGTCCTCACTATCAGTCATAGGTATTTTTAACTTTTGACCAATCTGTAAAGTATTTGTCGTCAAATTATTTAAACTTTTTAAAGCATCAACTGTTGTATTATATTTTCGTGCTATAGCATATAAACTGTCACCTGCTTTTACCGTGTATGTAGATGTTTCTACTTCATCTGTTCCAGCCTTAGGAATTTTCAATTTTTGACCAATAGATAATGTATTAGATGTTAAGTTGTTAGCACTTTTTAATTCATTAACTGTTACCCCATACCTTTTAGCAATGTTCCATAAACTATCTCCACTCTTTACTGTATAGACAGATTCGTCAGTAGTTGTTGAAACACCAATGTAATCAGCTACAGCATCCACAACTGCATTTGCTAACTCTTCCCAATTATTTTTTAATTGATTAACATCATCACCACTACTGTCAAGAAATCCATATTCAACTATAATTGGTTGTGTTTGACCAGTATTTCTGTGAATAAAATAGTAATCTTTAGAAGTATCACTTGGTAATCTTCTTTGATATGCCTTACGCATATTTTGTCCTGCTTTTCCTAATGATTCTAATACAGCATTAGCAAGCTTGTTATTATTTCTAAGGGCATAGATTACTTCAGCACCATCGGCACCTGATAAGTTCATTCTCCATTATTACTTAGTTCTTCATTATCATGCAAAACTTCTAAAACTTTTTTTAATTCACATTCATCATAATAATTTTTATTAAACAAATCTTTATAATATATTAAACTACCAATTATTTTACTATCTACTAATAACTTACCATTTTTATATAGCTCATCTTTAATAAATTTAATATATATTTCTTCACCACTTCTAATAGATAAGCGTGTTATCGAAAAATTCAATGTAAGCTCTTGTTTCTCAATATTATCTCCCTTTTTATATTGCAATACTATTTTTGCTTTATTTGTATCAATTATAGCAACACTTGCACCAGTATTTTTTATACATAATGTTAAGTATTCCTTTTTCTTTAATTTTTTGTCAATTGCAGTACCATGTTCAAAAACAGTTACCTTACCATTATTATCTTTAAAATAATCATCACTTATTTTCATATATGTTATATCTAAATATGGTCTTTGAGAAGTTCTAAGAATAGCAGTATTCTCATCGCGATCCTTTTCAGTTATAAAGATTAATAATATTGCACTAACTATAGCTCCTGAATATGTTCCTATAAATGATAGCCAATCATATTCTTTAGATAAATTTGAATATTTAGGAAAAATTATAGAAAAAATATTAAAATAATCTAAAAACACTAAAATTGCAGGTGCATAAAAAATAATAGACAATGCTTTCATTTTTTGTTTTTCATGTTCATCTAATTTCTTATAATTTTTTATATCCCTTATTATTGGAATAACAACCTTTTTGAACATAAAAAATATAGTCAAAACAAATAGTATTATAACAATTATGTTAGAATAAAGTTTCATTTTAATCACCTCTAAAATTAAGTAATATTGTATCACTTATATTGATTAAATGTAAACTAATTAGCACATTATTCTTATATAAACAAAAAATAAGCCCTAGCTAGATAAACTAGTTAGGGCTTAAATATTAATCTTTACTATATTGATTTTTACCTTTTCTACCATATGGATTACGAGTTAGATTTCTATTTTCGTATTTAAATGAAACTACTGGTACAATATCATATTTGAAATATATATTAATATTTCTATCTTTATCTATAACTATTTTATCTACTAATGTATCTATTAATTCTTTTTTTGGTTTGTTTAAATCCAATAGTTTCTTTATTTTTTTAGTATAATCAGGTAAAACATTTACTTTATTTTTTATTTTATACTTTTTAATATTTTCATTATCAATCAAATCATTAATTTCTTTTAATTTAGTTTCCGATTCTTTAGCAAGTTCTTTATAAACTTCTGCAGATATTACCCCATCACATCTATCATCATATAAAGTATTAATTCTTTTAGTTATCTTTTCTTTTTCAACTTCTAAATTTTTAATAGTTTTATCAATATTACTAGTTTCTTTGTTAACGCTTTTAACGACTTCATTATTAAGTTCTTTTAAATCTAATTCTTTTATTAATTTAGAAACTGAGTTATTAATTTGTTCTAATATTTGTTCTTCTAAATAGTTATATGGATAAAAATGTGAATAACATCTACCTCTAACTGGATCTCTAGAATACCTATTACAATTAACTGACCAATAATCTAAATTTCTTCTATATAATACAGTTAATCTATTAGAACATTCTTTGCAAAATAGCTTTCCTTCCAGTAATCTTTTTTCTCTACCTGTTTTTACTTCATAATTTCTAGTATTTCTTTTTCTTAAATTATTAACATATTCAAAAGTATCTTTATCAACTAATGCTTCATGAGTATTATTAACTACTATCCAAAACTTTTCATCAACTGCTATTTTCTTTTTAGATTTGTAACTTACTTTTGTTTGAGTATGTTGAACTAAATCACCAGTATAAACTCTATTAATCAATATTTTTTTTACTGTGGAAATATTCCAATTATCTCTATCAATTAATCTTGATGAATAATTAGTTTTTTTATAACCACTAGGAGTAACTACATGAGCTTTGTTAAGTCTATTAGCTATTTCTGTGGGTCCAATACCATCAGCTCTCCATTTAAATATCTTTTTAACAATTGGTGCTGTTTCTGGATTAGGTATTAAATGTCCTTTATCTTCTGGATCTCTCATATATCCATAGCATGGAAGACTACCTACAAATTTACCATTTTTTCTTTTCTCATTTAAGACATTTCTAATTTTAATAGAATTTTGTTTACTATAATAATCATTGCAAGCAA
This sequence comes from uncultured Bacilli bacterium, assembly GCA_934190785.1. Taxonomy (GTDB): domain Bacteria; phylum Bacillota_I; class Bacilli_A; order RF39; family UBA660; genus CAKPTA01. The sequence continues at coordinate 216,215 of CAKPTA010000002.1, read as the reverse complement.
TTATAAATGTTGATGAATCATTACTTGCCTGATTTTTAAAACTATCATATGATTCTAATATAGATATAAATCTTATATTATTTTCTGGAAAAAATGTTTCAATATAGTAACCAGTCATAACATGATCTCTACCTAATCTTGATAAATCTTTAACTATTACACAATTTATTTTTTTATTATTTATATCTTCCAGCATACTTTGAAATCCAGGTCTTTCAAAATCAGTTCCTGAATATCCATCATCAACATATTCTTTAACTAAATTAAAATTATTATTTTTAACATAACCTCTTAATAATTCTTTTTGATTAATTACACTTTCACTATCAGATTCATATTTTTTATCTTTATCTTCTTGGGATAGCCTTATATAGATTCCAACATTAAAATCTATACCAGTTAAGTAAGTATTATACATTTATTCCTCCTTTTATCTTACTTAATTGGGTATTAAGACGTGTCCATGATAACATCAAAGTTAAGAAAGTGCAAATCATTTTGATTGCACTCCTTCTTCTTTTGATATTTCTTCGATTAAGTATTTTAAAATAAGATCTTTAAATGAAATGTTATTCAAATAGGCTCCTTTCATAATTAAACCACCTATTTAAATTTATGTTTTTATTTATTATTTTTGATTTTTTTTCATACATATATCTACTTCCTTTCTTTTTATATTAGTATTACTAATAATATTATTAGAATTATTTATTATATTTAATTTTTATATTATATTTATTATATTATTATTGAACTATATGTCCTTTGAGTGTAAAAAAAACATCTAACCCATTAGAAAAAATCTTCAGGTAGATCAGATGTAAACTTTTCTTTATTAACATAAATTTTTCTTTGAAATTTATGTTTATACTCCATAATAATGTAATTATTATCTGCTAATTCTTTTAATAGGCTTGATATTCTTCTTGGACCTACTCCAAGATAATTTCCTAAGTATTTATTATCAGCATAACAGTAACCTTCTTTATGAGATAAAAGCATAATTATTCCATATAAAAGTTTGTTACCAACACATATATTTCTATCTAAAATTATAAACCATGGTATTTTTACATATTTATCGTATTCCATTTATTACTCTCCCTTCGTATTTGTCTTTAGTATTTCTAAGTAGCCTCTTTCTAATAGTTCTGTCATCATTTTAGAAATAGATACTCTATAAAATTTAGACATTAATTTAATTCTATTAAATAAGTCTATTGGTAAATATAATTTAAATATTCTCAAACTATCACTCCTTCCTAAATAGGATAATTGTCCTATTATTTTTACTGTTTTTAATTAGAGCAGGATAAGAAGATAGCACCACAAACAAAAAAACTCCTTATAATATAAGGAATTGCTATGGTGCTATTCTTATTTCGTACTTACGAAATTCATCCTACTTTGTAGGTACTTATAAAGGATGATTTATTATATCTCCTTTATTTCTAATAATTGTTATTTTTGTTAATTCATCCTATTATTATAAAAATCAAAAAATTAATAGGATGATAAAACATAATGACCACCTCCTTAAAAAATAGCACAAAAAAAAGGAAGACAATTGTCCTCCAGATATAAATATTGCTATTTTACTATATTGTAACACTTGACTTTGATAAGTCAATAACTAAGCGATGCTTTTTTGTGCTTTATTTTTCTTTTTTTTGCTTTTCGATGCTTTTCAATGCTTTTTTGTGCCAATCAACATTATTCTATACAAACATACTTTGCATAAGTCCTTTTTTTAGTTCCTGTAGTTTGTATAGTTTTTTTTTACTTCTAATTCAATTTTATTGTTGAACATAATAAAAATATTAGAATACTTATTTTACTTTTCTATAATTGGAAGCCTTATTTCTATTTCACATAAGTTAGAAAAATTCAAAGTATTTCTTACACTGAACTAACTCAATAATATGTAGCAGATAAAATTAATACTAGTCAAGCCAGTTATGCTAATTATGAAAATGCTAGATATTTAATTTCAACTAGTTTTCTATATAATTTATCTGAAGTATATGATGATTTATCAACAGATGAAATGTTGGGAAGAGAAAAAAGGATAGAAAAACTGTAGATTTAATTCTACAGCTTTTTTAATCTTGATTTTGATATTTTAATTCAGCTTGCTTAATAACTTTTTCTACAGCTGATTCTCTCTTAATTGGTGGATAATTATACTTAATTAATAATCTTCTAATATTAACTCTTATTCTAGCTCTTGCATCTTCTCTTTTAAATGCATCTAAAGTTAAGTTTTCATTAATAATATCAACCAATTCCTTAGCAATTTGAACTAAAGTTTCATCTTCCATTAATGATTTAATTTCAGGATCAGAACCTAAAGCATCAAAGAATGCTTTTTCTTCTGGACTTAAATCATACTCATTTCCTTTATCTAATTCATCTTGAATTTCATATTTTAATTTAATTAATTCTTCAATTACTTTTTCAATATCTGCTAAATCTGTTCTCTCATTATATGCATCAACTAATTTATTAAATTTAGTTGAAAATTTTTCTTGTAATGTTAAATTAATTTTACCAATATCACTTATAGTTGTTTTTATTGCTCTTGATAAAATTTCAGCAGCTATATTTTTATCCTTTAGACCTCTTAGTTTAGATAACATTGCATCACTTAATAATTCTAAACTATTACCTCTTGATAATTCACCTAAATTTATAAGTTCATCTTCTTTAATAGATTCTTCTAACATTTTTCCAACATTCTTGTTTATTTCACTTACATCCAATTTATTTTCATTAGTTATTTTAGAAATAAATGAACGAACTGAAATAAAATATAATACTTTTTCTTTATATTCATTTCCTAATATACCATTACACAATGTATAAAGATTTTTAGCATCTAAACTATGTTTCATGAATCTCTTCTTTTTTTCTTCAGAATATAAAACTGTATTTGCACCATCTTTTATTAAATTATATTTACCAGTATTATCTAAATTAGCAAAATTGGAGTAATCTAATCCATTCAATATTCCATCAAGAACTTCAATTTTATCTTTTAAAGCATTTACTAGTTCTTCATTATCAACTACTTGTTTTTGATCTCTAGTTGTATATGTTTTTAATGCATCTAACAACCATGCCTTTAATCCAATATAATCAACTATCAATCCAGCAGGTTTAGTTTTATATACTCTATTTACTCTTGCTATAGCTTGCATCAAATTATGTGCTTTCATAGGCTTATCAATATACATAACACCTAATCTTGGAACATCAAATCCTGTTAACCACATATCCACAACAATAGCAATTTTGAATTTCTCATTTGGATCATCAGCTTCATTTTTGAATCTAATCTCCAAATCTTTTTTATCATTTTTTGTTCCTACTGCTTTTTGCATATCTTCAGGATCTTTATTACTTGGTGTAATAATCATATTTACTACATCTTTATAATCTGGTCTTAATTCAATAAATTTTTTATACATTGTATATGCTGCTTTTCTTGAATATGCAACTACCATTGCATGATCGGCAACCATATCTTTTCTTTCTTCAAAATGACTAATTATATCCTTAACAATTAATTCTAATCTATCAGGATCTTCTATAATTTGAGAAATTTTTGCCATCATTTGTTTTGACTTATTAATTGCATATTCATCAGCACTTCCAGATTCCTCAATATAACTATAATAATTATCTATTTCATCTAATATTTTTTGATTCAATCCAACTCTAGCCATTCTTGATTCATACATAATAGGAACAGTAGAACCATCAAGAATTGCTTGTGTCATATCATAAGTATCAATAACTTCACCAAATATCGAAGAAGTAGATTTATCTTTAGTTTCAACTGGAGTTCCTGTAAATCCAATATAAATAGCATTTGGTAAAGCATTATGTAAGTATTTTGCTGTTCCAAATTTTTCTTTAGCTGTATTTGTTTCGTAATCTATTTTCATGGATGCTTCTAATCCGTAATGACTTCTGTGACACTCATCAACTAAAACCAAAATATCATTTCTGTCAGTAAATAATCCTGTTTCTTCTTCAAATTTTTGTAATGTCGTAAAGAATATACCACCAGAGATTCTATCTTTTAACATTTCATCAAGTGATTGTCTTGATTCTGCTTTTTGTGGTTTTTGTTTTAAATAATAATCACACTTTACAAATGTTTCATATAATTGATTATCCAAATCATTTCTATCTGTTACTACAACTATTGTAGGATTATTTAATAGTTTTATCATATTTCCAGAATAAAACACCATACTAAATGATTTACCTGATCCTTGAGTATGCCATACAATGCCAGCTTTACCTGTTTTTGTTCCATTTGTTACTGTTGATAAAATTGCTTTCTTAACTCCAAAGTATTGATGATATTGAGCAAGTATCTTTTTATCATCACTAAATAATATAAAATTTTGAATTATATCTAATAATCTATCCTTTTTAAACATTCCATTAAATAATGTTTCATGTGTAGGCATATTCTCATAAACTTCATCATTAGCTTCAACTTTCTTCCAATCACTAAATCTTGAATACGGACTTGTAATAGTTCCAGCTTTAGCTGTTACACCATCACTAATAACTAAAAACTGATTATATTTAAATAATGATGGAATATAAACATTTCTATATCCTGTTAATTGTGTATAAGCATCTTCTAATTTAACATCTTCATTAGTGGCTGTTTTTAATTCAATCACTACTAAAGGAATACCATTTATAAATACAATTATATCTGGTCTTTTAGTATCAAATTCAATAATAGTATATTGATTAATTGCTTGGAAGTGATTAGCATTAATATTATCAAAATCTATTAATTTAACATTCTTATATTGATATCCATTATTAGTTTTTACCTGAACAGGAACACCCTCTAAAAGATATCTAGTAAAGATTTTATTATCTTCAACTGGATTACCATGCGACAATGTCTTTATAGTCTTTATGGCATCTTGAATTTGGAAATCATTAAAATCTTTATTAATTATACATAAATCATCAAAAAGATTATTTTCCATAAAAACATTATGATAATCCCTATCAATGTTATATCCATTTAACCTTTCATAACCCAATTCTTCAAATATATTTAATGTAGCATCTTCTAATTGTTCTTCATTAAACATCTTAATCACTTCCTTTATAATTTAATAGATTTTTCTATCTTATTGATCACTTTTTTGCTTACTACTTCATGATAACTTTTTTTCAAATCATCAATAGCATCATATAATCTATGTCTATGTTTTAATTCTCCATACTCATTTTGTAATTCATTGTATGTGGGTTTATTTTTTCTAGGTATTTCATTCTTTTTCATTAAATCTAATACAATTTGATACTTATACAATTCCATCAATACATTTTGATATTTCATAATAAATTTGCTTAATAATAATCCATTCTTATTTTGGAAAAGAAATCTAACTTCATTTGATAATTTTTTTAATTCCTCAATTTTAACCAAGAAGTTATTCTTAAATTCATTATTTTTTGGTTCATTTATTATACAAGTAACATCTTTTAAATAATTATTATTGGTTAAATTTATAAATTGATAATCAACTATTATAGCTTCGTCATCAGGATCATCAGTATAATCAAGCAAACTTTCATTATCCTTATATAATTCTAATAATCCTTTAGCTAAAAGATACTTACTAAGTCTTTTATCAAACAAATATTGTTTGTTGCTAATCTTAATTTGTTTATGAGTTTGAAGTAAAGCAATAATTGCAATCAATGCAGTTATTATTGCAAATAAATTATTCTCTATAAAATTTAAAATATATTCCATAATTTTTTACTCCTCTCTTACAAAGCCAATTTATTATACATAGGAAACATCCATGAAATCACCATTATATCCCTTATCAATGATGTATCATCCAGTTTCAATCTGTTATAAACTGATTTTTTAATAATTTCTAAAGTATATTTTTTGATGTTACTCATTAAATATCTTTTAATGATTTCCAGCTTTTAATTTATCATACATTTCTTTTGCCCTATCAATATTCTTCTTACATTGTTCTTCGTATTCTTCTGTTCCCTTTTTAGGATAAATACTAGCAATTTTATTTATAATAATATTTTTATTTTCTACCAATAACGAACAGATTTCATCAATTATATTTTTGTATTCTTTAAAGGATAAAGACTCTTCAGTATACCAACCAGTTTCCTTACTATCATCGTACTTAGGAACATATCTAAAAAATAAATTACTAAAATTGTGAGTTATATCATCACGAACGACATTGTTTGATTCCCCATAAAGTTTACTAAATATTTTGTTAAACACTTTATAGAAATCTTTATCTTTAGATTTTAATTGTTCTCTAATATTTTTTTTAAATCCTAAATCAGGAAGTACTTTCAAATCAAACAAATAATTAACAATATGAACCGACTTATCATAAATAGAATATAATTCCTTAATTAACTGTTCTCCATTCTTTCTTGCCCAAAAATCGTAGTTTTCATCTTTAGTTTTTTCATAATATTTCTCATATTTTATCATGTTTGCATAAAACATTTTTGCAACTACTGTTTCATTATTATAATTTACAATTGCATCATTTATTAAGTAATCATGATGATTCATAAAATAAGCATTTTTAGGGATGATAAGTTTTGGGATAAAAGATATATCGTCTATTATATTTTCTTTTCTATACTCTTTATCCGTTGGTTCTATTATATAATCAAATAAATCCTTTTTCATGTATTCCTCCATTATACAAATCACAATTTGTATGATTAAATCTCTATATTATCTAAATCTATTTCACCATTCATTAATTTTGGTAATAATGTATCTCTTAGTTCTGATAATTTTTCATTAGATTTTTCATTTTCTTGAATCATTTTTATATTACCACTTACTAAATTTGAAAATCTATCAAATTCAACTTTGTTATATTTTAATTTATAATCTGTCAAATCTGATAACACAATATATGGTATAGCTGATCCATGAGTTCCACCCATCTTATCTGGTTCAAAAATAGTTTTCATAAATACATATAAACCATATATATTATTCTTTTCAAAGCCATCTTTCAATGTTAATCCATAAGTTCTTTGATAAAGTTCAAACTTACCATCATAAAATCTTGTTCTTCCTGTATATGCACCATTACCAGCAACTATTATTGCAGCACTATCACATAAATATGTATCAGATAATAAACTTTCTGGTGCACAAGAGAAGAATTTATATTTACCAGTTGGAGATGTTTCGTTAGCATTCTTCTTTCCAGTAAATATATTTAGAAATTTACTTATATTAATTTCATCAAAACTCTTATTTTCATCTAAATATTTTAATAACAATTGTTTTGATACCTCGTACAAATTATTATTTGTATCATTATTATTTTTAATTTTATGTTCTACATCAGACAATATTTTAACTATTTTTCTCTGATTATCTATTGATGGCAAATCGATTTCTATATTTAATATTCGATCTGGAGATGTATGATGAATTGCAGTACCTGATTGAGAAGCTACAACCTCTTGTTGATATTTTTTAGTTCTCATAAACCAGTATAAATAATCTTTTAATACTTTAGATTCATCTATATCATGAACTAATCCAATTCGTTGATTATGAAGATATATATTATTATCTTTTGGTATAAGTGCAGAGTAGCCTAATGTGTCAGACTTTACACTCAAATCGGTCATGGTAACTATCAAATCATTTTCTCTTAAAATATAATCCTTTGGAATGTTACCATTTTTAGAAAAATATTTACATTTATCTTTCTTAAAACCACCACCTATATTAAAATTACCAGGAGTAACTAAAACATATTTAGTAGAATAATTTTTTATTATATCCTTTCCTTTAAAAGCAAAACCATGCTTAATTTTGCATAATTCTTTTAACTCCATATTTCTCTCCTTTTACAAATAATAATTCTATGCTATATATCTTCTATGTGATATTTTAACATTACTTTGATTAACTAAAGCATAGTTCATTGTAGTTTCTATTTTTACATGACCTAGCAACTTTTGAACTTGTTCAACTGGCATACCTTTATCTATTGCCATTGTTGCTAATGTTCTTCTAAATTTGTGTGGATGAACTTTATTTATATTTGAATTTATTCCTAATGTTCTAATTATTAATTCAATACCAGAAATAGATAATTTCTGATGTGGTTCTCTCATTGATACAAATAAGGCATCGTTTGAATCATTTCTTTTTGAAATATATTTTTTTAAATGCAATTTTGTTTTTGCATCAAAATATACTTCTCTTTCTTTATTACCTTTACCTAATACAATACAAGAACGATCTTCAAAATTAAGACTATTAATATTTAAATTAACAAGTTCTCCAACTCTCATTCCTGTTGAAATTAATAATTCTATTAGTGATAAATCTCTTACGTTTTCACATTCATCTCTTAACCTTTCTAAATTTTCATCAGTTAAAACATCTTTAACAACCACTGCTGTTTTTATTTTATGTATTCGTCTAACTGGACTCTTTATAATATAATCCTCATCTTCTAACCAAGAGAAGAATGATGATAATACCCTTCTTATATTATCTATAGTTGTAGATCCACAAGAACTATTATCTTTATAATTAGATAAATAATTTCTTATTTCATTTGTTGATATTTGTTTAATACTTTTATCAAAACTATTAACAAATTTTTCAATAATTTCTTTATAGTATTTAATTGTTCGTTCTGAACAACCTTCAACTTGTTTAGATGAAATAAATGAATCAATCATATTCTTATTTTCATCTAATTCTTCCTGATGTTTTACTTCATCAGTTTTTATAATAAACTCTACTCCTTCGAAGTTTATTATTAAGCTCTCTTTAAGCTTATTTAGTTGATAATCAGTAAGACTATCTTCCATGTCTTTTGTAATATTAGATATTACTTCCGTTTTCATAATAATTTCCCCCTTTAAGACGGTAATTATTATACTACAAACGATTATTCTAACTCAAAACCAATGGCTTTCATATTTTTTCTAATTTCTTCCTCTAATCTATGTGATTCTTCAAATTGCTTTGATAATTCTGAAGTAATATTCTTCATTTTCTCTTCAAACGGAACATCATCACATTGATTTTCTTCAACTCCAACATATCTACCAGGTGTCAATACATTATCATTGGCACTTATTTCTTCTGTAGTTGCTGAATAACAAAATCCTTTAACATTTTCATAATTATCATCATTTTGATATCTATGATATGTATCTGCAATTTTTTTAATATCTGTTTCTGATAACTCTCTTAATCTTCTAGTTACCATTGAACCCAAATTATTTGCATTAATAAATAATGTTTTACCTTTTTGTTTCTTATTTCTATTAATTATCCATATAGAACATGGAACGGTAACTGTATAGAATAAGTTAGTAGGCATTGATAAGATACAATCTACTAAATCATTTTCAATTAGTTTTTTTCTTATTTCGCCCTCTTGACCACCTGCTGATAATGAACCATTTGCTAAAATACAAGCCATTTTACCATTCTGTGATAACTTAGATATCATGTGTTGTAACCAAGCAAAATTGGCATTGTTTTTAGGTGCTAAACCATATCTCCATCTTGGATCATTTTCGACTTTATCTCTATCCCACTCAAGATTAAATGGTGGATTGGCAAGTATAAAATCAGCTTTTAAATCTTTATGTAAATCTTCAGTAAAAGTATCAGCCGCATATTTTCCTAAATCACCATACATAGACCTTATAGCTAAGTTCATTTTTGCAAGTCGCCATGTGGTAGGATTTTTCTCTTGTCCATAAATTCCAATATTATATATATTACCTTGATTTTCTTCTACAAACTTCATTGATTGAATAAACATTCCACCAGAACCACAAGCTGGATCATATACTTTACCTTTAAATGGTTCAATACATTCAACCATAGTTCTAACTAAGCAAGCTGGTGTATAAAATTCTCCACCTTTTTGTAATTCATTTTTGGCAAATTGACCTAAAAAATATTCATATATTCTTCCTAAAATATCTTTTTGAATTGCTTCTTTAGTTCCAACTTTAATATTGGTAAATAAATCTAGTAGTTCACCTAAATTGACATTTCTCATTGTTGGAGAGTTGTAATCTTTTGGTAAAACATTCTTCAATGATGTATTTTCTTTTTCTATTAATGTTAAAGCATCATCTATAATTTCACCAATATTAGAATCCTTTGAATGTTCTACTAAATATTCCCATCTAGCATTTTTTGGAACATAGAATATATTTTCTGCTGTATAACAATCTCTTTCTTCTTCTAATCCAGCACCTTCATCTACAAGTTCATTATATTTTTCTTCAAAAGAATCAGAAATATATTTTAAGAATATTAACCCTAGTACTATAAATTTATAATCTGATACAGAAACAGCACCTCTCATTTTGTCGGCAGCTGCCCATAATTTATCTTCTAATTTTTTTAAATCTTTTTCTTCCATAATCTCCCTCTCCTATATTTATATAAGATTATAAACATCCATCATATTAATTATATCATGAAATTTGGTAAACTTTGGATTTGAACTAAAAAATTATAAAAAAAAAAAGAGAAAATACATTCTCTTATTACATAATCAAAAATAAAAAATAGGGCTCTACCGCTAGATAGTGCCCTTGCAAAAATGTATTACCATTTTTTCCTTGCATAACCAATATATCAAAATTGCTAAAAAAAGTAATAGTTTAATTACTTTTTATCAAACAATTATTCTTGAACAATTAAATCCTTTGAATGTAGGTTATTGTTCTTACCTAATAATAAATTTTCATAAAATTTAAATAAATAACTACTATCTTCTTTTATATTCAAATAATTATTAAAATAATTACTTCTTACTAAAGCATTTCTAAAATAAACCGATTTATCTTTAAATAAACTATTATCTAAGTTATAACCTAAACTAATTAAATACTTTTCAATAAATAAGGCTGTAGTTCTAGTATTTCCTTCTCTAAAAGGATGCACTTGCCATATACTAGAAGAAAATTTAGTTATGTTATTAATAACTTCAACTATATTCATTTCTTTATAGTTTTTTTCTAATTCTTTCGATATATCGTATTCTAGTGATTGATTTAAAGTAGTACAATCTCCATATACTACTGAATCATTGTTAAGTATCTTTTCCTGTTTAGAAAAATCTATTTTTCTAAATTCACCAACAAATTCATAAACATCTTGAAATAAAAATTTATGAACGTATTTTAAATAATTAACTGATAAATCGAAATTATCTTTATTTAATAATTCAACTATTCTAGTAGATACAAAATCACATTCTAATTCATTATGATTTACTTCATTTTTACTTTCTTTTTCAATATAATATTCTCTTAATTCTTTTTCTACTTCTTCTATTGTTAAATTACCTTCTACTTCTTCCTTTAATAATTTTTCTAAATATTTAGAAGGCTTTAAATTATCTACTTCTTGAAGTCCAATAGCCATATCCCACTTCAATTGTTTTACATAATTATTAGATTTATATTTTTCTTCATATTCGTTAACACTTGAATCTAATTCTTTTTCAGTCATAATTAAAACCTCCTAACTATATATAATTATATCATATATTGTCTCTTTCATTATATATATAAATGACAGATGAAGAAGGGAAAACATAATAAGATTTTCTAATAATTTTATTAATCTTCCTCCAATAAATCTTTAATTTTAAATTACATAAAAATCTGTTTTTTAAATATTTTAAAACATTTACTTTATGCATATGAAATATTTTATAATTTATATTTCTATCTAACAAATCGTCACCAAAATCTTGATACATATTTGCTTCATACCAATATACCAAGTCAGATTCTATAGCTATTAACCCTCTATAATTTCTTACTAATTTTGTATCTAACTCATCATTTACTAAACTTCGTTCTGATTCAACAATCTCTGTTTTAGAATTATTTATTTGAAATTTAATATAATTAAATTTATTAATATTTTTATAATTCAAAAAAGAGTCATAGTTAATTCGTAATACCCTACTGTACATTTTCAAAAAATTAATAATATAAAATAATGAGTCTCCTTCCATGTTTTTCATATAAACTATCTTATTATTTGAAAATTTTTTTACCTCAAACAGTTTTAAAAAAATCATTTCTTCAGTTGTAGATAGGTTATGTTTTAATCCTGAATTCATTATTTTTATTAAAAAATAATTTAAAAGAATATCATTATTATCAAATTTATTTAAATTCCAATACCTAGTAATTTCTATATAATTTGGTAATCGTGAAAAATATATTTCAATAACATAATTATAGATTTCATCAATGTCATTATCATTAAGCAGGTATTTAAATATTTTTCCTGATTTTCTACCTAAATCGATATTATTATCATTTATTACATATCTTTTAAGTGACTCTTTTGCTTTTGTTGGAGAAATTTGCAAGGCTTTTTCAAATATTTCATCATATGACATGTTAGAAACATATCCATTGCTTCTATAGTAAATTCCAACTAAAATTTCTACTATTATATCTTCGTTTATTGTATTGTAATCAAGATTGTTTTTTTCAAATATTTCATAAATATAATTTAAGTATGAAGAATTTTTTGTATTTATAAATAAATTAAATACATCTTGTGAATCATTTAATTCTTTAATATTTTTTATAAAACTATCAAAATTAATAGTTCTACAATCAAAATAACTATTATTTGTTTTTTCAATGAATTCCGCAAAAGAATTAAATTTAATAGAATTAGTATAGGGATTATCATTTTTCAAATAATTTTTAAGTGGATGATATGTATAATTTAATATCAATTTTTTCTTGTTAAACTTTTCTTTTAGTATATTATAATTCAATTCTATATCATTCAATTTTAATGACTCCAAAATATTGTATTTTAGAAAATTAAACTGTGCTTTAGTAGAATTTTTAATGCATTGTTTTAGTTCGGTATTATTAGAATCAAATTGATAAGTAATATTTTTATTCATGAATCGCCAATAATTATATATAAAATTTATCTTATTATTCTTTTCATTATTGCTTAGATTTTCATATAAATGTGAAAATAAATCATCTTTATCTCTTATATCATAGTCAAAGGTTTCTAAAAAACTAAAGAAAACATTTATTGCCTCTATAGGAGATATTTTGTCAGAATACATTTTTATTAGTTCATTAGGTACATGCCAAACATCCTTTGCTCTATCCATTCTGTCTATTGCATTATAGGCAATTGTTACTAATTGTATAAATTTGTTTAAATCAATTTTACTTGAACCAATTAATCTTGAAAGTATATCTTCTAATTCCCATATTTGTATATCTCTATAGCTTCCGTAACTAAACATATATTTAATTATATTATTATAATATATATCATTAAATTCTCCGGAAATTATTGATAAAGTATAATTAATGATATTATTTTCAAATTCTGTTATATTACTTTGTTGATAATTATTCCTAATCAATATTTCATTTAAAGTATCTTTATTTAATATAATATTATTATATTTGACATTCTCTATAATTTGACTATATATAGATGCTAACAGGGATATAATTCCGTCATGATAATGCTTTGCAGCTTCTTTTGAAATCCTTTCTTTAAATTTCATAAAGCATTGAATAACAAAATTCTTCTTACTGCTTAGTACAACAAGTTTACCAATAAAATTTATATCATTATTATTATAATTGCTTAAATATCCTTCAAAGTTTAGTGTTTCAAAATTATATTGATTAAAAAAATCAGCAATTTCTGTTTCTGTAGTATTATCATTCAAGAGCAACTTTATAAAAATACAAATAAATTTATAAACACAAGGAACATTTTCAAATGTTTGATCCCAATTAGAAAACAATTTGTTTATTTTTTTTTCATTGTTATTAAATATATAATTAATTAGCAAAAATAAATTATTTAAAGAAGAAATATACTTCTTTTCACATAATTTTAATAATAAATTTGATAAATCTTTATTTTTATTTTTTAATAGAAAAATATCCTTTTTATAAAAAGTTTCTATAAAAAGACTTTTCTCATTTTTTAATAATGCATTCAATAATACATATAAATCTGAACTAATATCTAAATTATTTTCTGTCAACTTTAAATCAGATATTTTATTATATTTTAAGTATTCATATATTAATCTAATATTATCATAATCATCAGATATTAATAAGTCATTTATCCTTATTACTTTATTGCTTTTATCATGATTAAAATATTTATTAATTATTTCTTTATAATTTAATTCAAATTTATTTTTTAATAGAAAAACAAGTATTTTTCTCATATATTCCCACTGCTGATTAACATTAGAAAATTCTGATATATTCTTTGTATAAACCAATTTTCTAATTAAATCAAATTCACCAGAGTAATAGAGCATATAAATGTAGTTCTCAAATATATTTACATCAAAGTCATATGAAAAAGTATAATAAGCATCATAAAAATATTCTAAGTAATACAGCATTTTAAAATCTGACTTATGTTGACTTATAATATATAAATTTCTAATAAAAAGATGGACTTCTTTATTTGAATATGCATTTTGAATAATTGCCATTTTTATTTTTTGATAATTAAATTTCTCATCAAATAACTCATATTTTTTATTTTCTAATACAAAAGATGGATAATAATTAAATTTTTTAGATTCAAAATATAAATCTTTAGTATTAAACCAATTAATTATATCCATTATCAATTTATCTTTATTTAGTTGTTTTAATGATAAAATGTATCTTCTTAAACTTTCATGGAAAATCGTATATTCATTTTTTTCATTTATTAATAATACATTTCTAATACATTTCAATTCTTTTATTATTTCTTCTAAAGATATAGAAGAAATCTCTTCTAATTCTTTTGGTGATATAGGAAAACTTAAAATTGCAAAATACATATAAATAACAAATTGTTTGCCATCAAAAATATTTTTGTAATAATCATTTAAATCGGTAATTTTGTAATCAACTAAATTGCCGTTTAAAATATAGTCTGTTACCATATATTTTAATAATAATGGATTCCCACAACTATTGTAATAAAATCTTTTATCAATTAATTTTTCCAAAGGAAAATCTAATGTTCTAGAATATAACTCTATTAGTTTATTTGATTGATACTCATTTAAATTTTTTAATTCATATATATTTTCAATTTTAATTCCTTCTAATGGCTGTGATAAAATTAGAACTTTTACATTTTTATTGTTCTTTGAAAATTCTACAATTTTTTCAATCAAATTACCTATATTAATACTATTTGAATTTTTTTCTCTAATAATATGGTCAAGACCATCAAAAATAATGTAATGCTCTTCACCATCATCGCCAAGTACTAATTTTTCAAAATTCATATTAAAAATATTTATATTATAACCATGAAATTTTTGTAAATTATAATTAAAAGTAGTAATAAAATTATACTCATTTAATCTCTTTTCCTTATCAACATCTTCATAATTAAAATAAAAGTAATATGTACTATTTTTTATATTCTTCTTACATAACTCATCTGTTAATTCTTTAGAAAACCAACTTTTTCCTACTCCTGGTTGCCCAATAACATGGATTAGATTTGTATTATTAAATTTTTCTAAAATAGCTTTTACATCATTTCTTCTAGATATAAAGCAATCATAATCAACATTTAATTCATTATTAACTGGAATTGTATAATTCATCAATTTTATTCTTTCAATCCATTTTTTAGTTATTTCAGATATACTAATTTTTCTATATTCATCTTCTGCTCTATATTCTCTTATAGTCTCAATCATATCATTATATAGAACTTGCTTGGGTATTTTTGATATTTTTTCAATGTCATCACTAATCTCGTCTAATACCTCTACTTTTATACTATTATTAACAATAGACTTATTAGTAATTTCTATTACAAAATTATCCAAAAAAATTTCAATATCATTTTTTGTCAAATCTGAATAATCTATTTTAGGCTTTTCTTTAGCAGATAATCTTTTTTTATAAAGAAGGTTTATTAACTGTTTTGTTTTTTTAAATTTATATCTGTGTGAATTTGAAAAAAATTTATTATCATCTTCTAAAATTAATACTTTAATTAGTTCGTTCGACAATTTAATTTTATTTAAGCTTATTAGTAAACAAACCTGTTTATTTTTTCCATTTTTATAACTTCGAATAAACTGATAGAGATTGAAGTCACCACTATAATTTGAAAAATCGGATAATTCTAATTCTTCTTTTATTTCTTTATATTTTAATTGAACTTCTAATATATCATCATTATTAATTATCTTTAAGTCATCAAATTTATCATCTTTACTATTCTTTTTATCTAAAACCACTTCTGCCTGTACCTTTTGTCCACATAATATTTGTTTAACATATTTAATAATTATATATGTTGAAAATATATCTTGAAATAGATATCCTCTTTCTTTATAATTCATTACTGGCACTTCCTTTATTTCAAAAAATAAGCAGTATCCATCTTAAAAAGATTAAATACTGCTTATCCTCACAAGTATATATTATCATATTTTGACATTTTTTTCAGTATTTTCAGGACAATTTAATGTTTTTTAATTAAAAAGCAAAAAATAGCATTTATCTCTCAAATAAACACTATTTTAACATCATTTAATATCGTTCTAGATAATTTATACTATCTAACTCAATCATTTAAATACAGCCATCTTAATACCCTTATAAATTTAATCCATGTAAGAGCTAAGTCTCTCCTCCTGCATTTATGTGATTACTAATGACAATTACATCACTACTATTACCATAAGCATTTAAAATACGGTTGACTCTTTCTGTTGGCTCAACAGTTTCATCTGTTGTTCTTGTCATTGTAACAGGAATTCCTAATTCTCTAAATCTATCATACATATATTGTGATATTTTTAAAGTTAAATCTTTTTCTATTATTCCATTTCCACTGGCTCCTGGATCACTTCCACCATGACCAGCATCAATAACAATTTTATAGTTATTCATACATATTCCTCCTAAAAATATTTTATGAAAAAGACGTAAATGTGTTATTAATTATCATAAATCTAATATATTGTTAATTAATAATATATTTTAAATAAAAAAAGTAATGAAACATGTTCATTACTAACTATATTATGGTCGTGGTACATATGTAAATGGACTTATGATATTTTTTACATAATTAACATAGCTTCCATTATATCCCCAACCAATATTTTGTGACATTTCTAAATGTAAATGACATCCAAATGATAATCCAGTATTACCCATATATCCAATAATAGTATTAATATCAACATCTTCATTTACAGATACATTATATGAACTTAAATGGGCATATTGTGAAAATACCAACTTTCCATTTACATTATGAGCAATTAATACCATCTTAGCACCATATTTATCTAGGTCACTACCAACATAGTATACTTTTCCTGCTGCAACAGCATATATTGGTGCACCACAACTTTTTCCAATATCAACACCTTTATGTCCTGCATTACCGTAAGCTTGCGTTATTCTACCACCATCTACTGGAAATCTAAATCCATTTGCACCTATAATTGTTGTTTTACTTGGTACATCACATGTAACACCAATTACATCATTTGATTTACAACCTTTTGATTTATAATAATCAACTCTCTTTTGATAAAAAGCAATCTGCCCTGTTGTAGAAGGTAATGTTCCCTCTATTTGACCTGTATCAGATTCTATTTTGCTTTGTTCTTCATACAATGATGCATTTAAATTACCGAGTTCTATTTGTTTCTTACTTAAATCTTCTTTCTTTTTTTCATTATTTTCAATCAATTGATTTAATTCTTTTATTGTTCTATCATTATATGATGTAAGTTGTTCAGAAATAGCTAAACGATATATCATATCTGTAATACTCTCTGCACCAAAGATATATTCTATATATGAATTTCCACTACTAGATATTTGATAATAGTTAACTATTTTTTTTATTTCTTCTTTTTTCTGCTTTATTTGTTCATTACTCTTCACAATTTCATCTTCTAATGATTCAATTTGTGAACCAGCATCATTAATTTGTTTCTTGATACTATTTATTTTTTCTTTTATTTGCGCAGCCTCTTCTTCATTCTTGGCAATTTGATTTTGTTTTTCTTGTAATTCAGCTGTATACTTTGCAACTTGATCTTCATATTCTTTTAATGTTATAGCATGAATAGATAAAGGACAAACTATAAGTGACAAACAAAAAAATTTAATACTTCTCTTTATATATTTTTTCATATGCACCTCTATTATTTTTATATTCACGTATATTATAACATTTTTTTATTATTATTTATATATTTTATTAAAAAAAGAAACTCAATATATTGAGCTTCTTTCATATTTTTAAAATTATCCTTCAATTTGGACGTATTTCTTTTCAGGCAATTCTTTCTTCTCTTCTTTTTTTGGAATTTCAAGAGTTAATATACCATTTTTAAATGTAGCCTTAACATCATCGGTTTCAACAGCCTCTCCAACATAGAAACTACGAGAACATTCTCCGAAATATCTCTCTTTACGAACAAATTTACCTTCCTCTTTTTCCTCTGTTTCATTATTTGTTGCAGCATGAACAGTTAAATAACCATCTTCTACCTCAATTTTAATATTATCTTTATCATATCCAGGCAAATCTACAACAATTGCATAACTATCTTTGTTTTCTTTTATATCTGTTTTCATAATTCCATTATTATTACGTGTAAAAAATGGATCTCTAAAAATATCATCCAACACATCAAAATCATTTCTTCTTGGTATCATTAACATATATATCTACTTCCTTTCATTTTCTATGTGTTGACACCATTTAGGTAGCACATAAATATATTCAATCATACCTGTAAGCTATCTCTCACTTACATATTAATAATATCACAATATACTGGCACTGTCAAGCGTTGAGTGCTAATAAATTTAAAATTATTCGATTCCGACTGACAACTTAATTGAAGTTTCCTTTTCTTTACCGTTACGAATATATTTAACTTTTATCGTATCACCAACATTATATTTATACAATATATATTTGAAGTGAGCTGAATCAGTTATTTTTACACCATCTACTTCTGTTATAACATCTCCTGCTTCTAATCCTGACTTCTCTGCAGGATAATTAGAAACTGTTGATATTATAACTACTCCAGCAGTAATATCAGAATCAATTTTTATTTTCGAACGTGCAAGTAAATACTTACTATCAACGTCAACAACTTCTACACCAATTTGTGGCCTAACAATCTTTTCGCCTTTTTCCAAACTATCAACAGTAGACATAGCAAGTTCAATTGGAATTGCAAATCCCATTCCTTCTATTTCATCTTCTACAAGTTTAAGTGAATTAACACCTATTACCTCACCATTGATGTTAACAAGTGGTCCTCCACTATTTCCAGGATTAATAGCAGCATCTATTTGTAAAACCTCCATTATGAAACTTCCATTTGTAAGGCTTACTGTAACTTGCCTATCTTTTCCAGAAATTATTCCTTTCGTAACCGTTCCTTGATACTTACTACCAAGTGGAGATCCTACTGTAAACACAGTATCGCCAAGTTCTGATTTTGTACTATCGCCAATTGTTGCAACACCTATTACAAAATCATCATTTACTGACAAAACTGCAATATCTGAATATTCATCACTTCCAAGTAATGTTGCTTCTTCTTTTACACCTTCACTATTTGTTACATATATAGTATCAGCGCCTTCTATAACATGATGATTAGTGATTATATATCCTTTTCCATTTTCTTTTTTATATACAAATCCACTTCCTGTTCCACTAGAAGTTCTGCTACTTACTTCAACAACGACAACAGAATCATATATTTTATCAATTGCACTTTTTATTGTATTTGTTTCTGTAATTGTTACATTTTGTAAATTTTTAGAAACAACTTCTACACTTTTATTATTGTAATTAAAGTACAATAAAGTTCCTAATATCCCAATTATAAGAGCCAAAAGAATATTAGACACATATAATATCTTTTTTTTCATAACTCCTCCTAATCTAAATCGTCTATATCACGCCAATTATTAGGAAAACCAATTTTATTCAAAATTAAATTCAATGGTACTGTATCAACTTTTCCATCTAATATATCAATTTCATACCCAATTTCATAGATAAGGTCATGAAACTCAGTTGGTTGTAACATAAATTTCATAATAATAATTACGGCAAACAAATCATTTTTACCATAATTATATTCCTCATCTGTCGCTTCAATATCAAGTAAATAGTGATATTTAGTATCAGGTATAGACCTTTGTATCCTATGGTCATATAAAATATCTTCATGGGCACATACATTTCTATAATTAGATAAAATTGCTAAATAAATAGAAAGAGAATCAGGCTGTAAATTATAATATTCTGCAATACTATATGCATCTTCTGCTTTTAGAATATTATATAATTCAGAAATAATACCAAAAGATAAAACTTTTACTAAAATCCACATAGGAATATAACCATAATTACTTAAATAATGTAGTGTTGCTGTATGTTGCTTTCCGTTAACACGAATTTGTCTTTTCATTTTTGCTATTACATCATTTACTTGTCTTGATTTTATTCCATCTTGTATAAAATTTTTAGGATTTAAGTAATCTCTTTCTTTAATACCATATTTTTTTGATAATTGATAACTAATGATTGATTTCATATTATTTTCAATTATTAAAATATACTTAAACATGATATTACGAATTCTTCTATCAAAAACAAATGTTGCATACAACTCATCAAATGTAGTTCCTTTAATAAAAATATTTTCTTTAGAAGAGCGCATAAATAAATGTCTATAACCACTAACAAAGAAATAGTTTTCACGAAATAATATTTGTTTAGCATTATCTATATCATTAATAATTAAACCTTTATTTTGTAATATTTCTATTTGTTCATCTAAAGTTTTAAATATTTTTTTACCCATATGATATCCTCTCCTATTATAACTATAAAGATTATATCATAAAAATGCTACTGGGTGAAATGAATTGTATAATTATACACTATCAATATAATGTGTGAATTTTGTGATATTAAACTATTTTTGTAAAAAATATTCAACTATACTATCAGTTACAACTACTGCAACTTTATTTTGATAACTTGCTTGTTTAAGAAGATATCTATCACTTGCATTACTTAAAAAGCCAACTTCAATTAATACTCCTGGCCTATCAACTCTTTTTTGGAGATATAAATCATTAGCTAATTTATACTCTCTATTACTATTAAGTCTTTTATTAAAATTCTTTTGCAATAATTTAGCAAGTACCTCATTTTCTTTATTTTCATTATTATAAAATACTTGGGCACCTCTCCATATTCCTGTTTCTTCAGCATTCAAATGTATGGATAAAAATATATCGCAATTTGATCTATTAATTATATTCCCACGTCTTGATAAATCACTTCGTTTTCGATTTATTGTATTTGTTATAGCTAAATCATAATCATCATATCTGGTTAAATACACAATTGCACCAAGTTTCGTAAGTTTATCGGATATAACATTACTAATACTTAAATTAATATCTTTTTCTTTAATATCTTTATACATAGCCCCTGGATCAACACCTCCATGACCTGGGTCAATATATATAACCTTACCAAAAAGAGGTAAACTATTATCTCTTGCTAAAACAAAACTTGAAGAACATATACCAACAATAAATAAAAATAAAACACATATTTTATAACGTAACACATTATCACCTTATTAAAATATATGTCTAATTCTAAAATTATTTATCTTTTTCGTACCATCTTCCATAAATTCCGCAAGGAAGAACTAAACCACTTTTGGCAATTGGTAAACCTATTTCGTCAGCTTCAACAATACCATTCGGAAAACGTTTTAAAACTGTTGTTGTAAGAACATTTTGCATAGCTGTTTTTCCAACACCAGTTGTATAAGAATTTATCTGAAAAAATAAAGGTTTATCACTCAATAATTCAACACATGCTTCTACTAATTCACTTATTTTATCTTCGAATTTCCAAACTTCACCTGATGGACCTCTTCCGAAAGATGGAGGATCCATTATTATAGCATCATATGTATTACCTCTTCTTTTTTCACGTAAAACAAACTTTAAACAATCATCTACAATATAACGAATATGTTTATCACTAAGGCCACATAACTTAGCATTTTCTTTTGCCCAGTCTACAATTCCCTTAGCTGCATCAACATGCACAACAACGGAAGCTCCAGCTTTAGAGCATGCCATTGTTGCACCTCCTGTATAACCAAACAAGTTTAGAACACGAATTTCTCTATTTGCTTTACTTATTTTATCCATCATAAAATCCCAATTTATAGCCTGTTCAGGAAATAAACCAGTATGTTTAAAATTAGTTGGACTAACTTTAAAAGTTAAACCGTGATAACCAATAGTCCAATATTCTGGTAACTTCTTTTTGAATTCCCATGAACCTCCACCCTTTGAGCTTCTATGATAAAATCCATCTACATTATTCCATTCATCGCCTTGTTCTATATTCCAAATAGCGCTAGGGTCTGGTCTTCGCAAAATAATATTGTTCCATTTTTCTAGTTTTTCTTTTGATCCTGCATCTATAATACAATAATCTTTCCATTCATTACTTACTTTCATAAAATATTCACCATATATATTATAACTAATATCAAATATAAAATCATCATTTCAAAGAAAAAAATTCAAGATAAACTTGAATTTTC
The DNA here is from genome assembly GCA_934190785.1 of uncultured Bacilli bacterium. Classification (GTDB taxonomy): domain Bacteria; phylum Bacillota_I; class Bacilli_A; order RF39; family UBA660; genus CAKPTA01. Next base: position 193,437 of record CAKPTA010000002.1, on the reverse strand, counting down.
GATATATGCATATTATCGTTTTGAGAACTGTGGTGCACGACGTGCAGCTTTTAAACCTGGTTTCTTACGTTCTTTAGCTCTTGAATCACGAGTTATAAATCCAGCCTTTTTTAAAATTTGACGGTAGCAACCTTCATTACCTTCATTTGGAGCATCAAACTCTAGTAAAGCTCTTGTAATTCCTAAACGAATTGCTCCAGTTTGTCCAGTAAATCCTCCACCATTAACTTTAACAGTAATATCAAATGTACTCTCATTTCCTGTTGCAACTAGTGGTTGCATTAAATCCATTACATTAGTTTCATATGGAAAGAAATCACGAACATCTCTTCCATTAACAGTAATAGAACCTTTTCCAGAAGTCATTCTAACTTGAGCTATTGAAGATTTTCTTCTTCCAGTTCCTGTATAAACTTTCTTTTCAGCCATGTTAAATTCCTCCTAATCCATCTTTAACTCAACAGGTTGTTGAGCAGTATGTGGATGTTCACTTCCAGCATACACAAATAATTTTTTATACATTTGACGTCCTAGTCTTCCTTTTGGAAGCATTCCTTTTACGGCTCTTTCCATCATTTCAACTGGATAATTTTCTTTCATTTCACGAGCAGTTCTTTCTCTAAGACCACCAGTATACCCACTATGATTGTAATAAATTTTGTCATTTAATTTATTTCCAGTTAAATTAACTTTGTCAGCATTAATAACAATAACAAAATCTCCACAGTCCATATGAGGTGTAAATGTTGCTTTATGTTTTCCTCTTAAAACATGTGCTACTTTAGTTGCAACACGTCCTAAATTCTTACCTTCAGCATCAATTACATACCAATTACGCACTAAATCTTCTTTTTTTTGCATATATGTATTTTTCATAATATTTCCCTTTCTAACATTAAATTTTCGAAACAGGTGGTCCCAACACCTATTTCATGGGATATAAAATGTACCAATTAAAATTGTACTAAAAATATCTTAAAAAGTCAACTAAAATATTACTTTTTAATAAAAAACGTCTCTTAAATAAAGTCCTTCTGGTGGAGCAGTTTTACAAGCATACTTTCTATCCTCCATACGTAATATCTTTACAATATCATCTGAGTTTTTTTTATCCTCACCAACAGCAATTAATGCGCCAACCATATTACGAACCATATATCGTAGAAAACCATTTCCTTTAAAGATTATTTTTATATAATTACCTTCTAATAAAATAGAAGTTGAAAAAATTTTTCTAACATAATCTTCTCTTTTATCATCTGTTTTAGTAAATGACTTAAAATTATGTTCGCCATTAAAATTTTTAATCGCCTTTTTCATTTCTTCTACATTTAACTTCTTATTATACTGATACACATAATTTCTCTCTAAAGGATTATATTCACCTATATTTATTATATACATATATTCCTTTGAAACTATATTATATCGTGCATGAAATTCTGATGAAACCTTTTCTACATTTTTAATATAAATATCACCTGGTAACAAACTATTCATAGCTTTCTTTAAATTAGAATTAGGAATTTCTAATAACAAATCAAAATGAGCTTTTTGATTTATAGCATGAACATGGGCATCAGTTCGCCCTGTAGCATGAATAATAACAGCATTATTACCATTTATTTTATATAATACCTTTTCTATTTCATCTTCAATGGTTTTTACATTTGGTTGTCTTTGATAACCATTATAATTCGTTCCATCATAAGAGAATGTAATTAAATATCTCATATAACACCTACCATTTTGCATATCTATAAATATCTTTTAATAAATCATTTATATCATCACGATAACCAATCTTTATATTTTTTCTTTTTAATACAGTATTAGAAAATAAAATACATCTAGGTACAGCCACTCCATATTTTTTTAATTTTGAAACATTTGAAAAAACTTGATATTTATCACCACTCAAACAAATATTTCCACCATTTAATATATAAACTTTATCAACTATTTTATGTAATGAATCAACGTCATTACTTGTTATAACAATTGTTTTATTATATCTGTTCTTTAACATTTTTAAAAATTTACACAATTCATTTTTACCCTTAGAATCAATACCTCTAAATGGATCATCAAGCAATAAAAGTTTCGGATTGTGAAATAACATAATAGCAATTAAAATTTTCTTTTTTTCACCACTACTTAAACTTACCCAATTTTTATATAAATATGATTCATTAAGATTAACCATTTTTAATGAATCTATTATTCGTTTATTAAATTCCAAATGATTCATATTTTTATATAGACATATTTCCTCTTTCATTTTATCTACAACTAAAATATTTCTTTTATCATTATCTTCTTCAGTTAAAAAGCCAATTTCATTATTAGCGAAAGATAATTTTATCTCTCCTGATGTAATCTCTCTTTTTCCAGCTAACAACTCAATTAAAATCGTCTTTCCACTTCCACTTTTTCCTACTATACCATGAATTAACCCAGTATCAAACTTTATGGATAAATTTTCTAAAACTGATTTTTTTTTATAATTTACTTTATTTATACTATAACATACATTATTTAAAACTATTTCCATAACTTATCCACCAACTTATCTACACTAAATATTGGTTCATCAACTAATCCATAATACTCTAACTTCTTTGAAAGTTCTATTTCAAAAGGCAACTCTAATCCTGCCTTTTTCCATATATTTAAATCAATAAATGATTTTTTTAAAGTACCACTATATACAATTGTACCATCACTTATAATAGCAATTTTTCTAAATAACAGTGCATCTGATATATTTTCTGTTATATATATAATTGTTATATTTTTTTTATAATTAAGACTTTTTAAAAACTTTAACACCTTATCATGTAAAGGCATAGATAACCCATCTAAAAGTGAATCTATTATAAGAACATCAGGATTAACTAATAATGCTTCCATAAGACATATAAGTGATTGATACCCATAACTTAAACTACTTGGTTTATAATCAAGGTATTCGATAAGTTCAAGATTTTTTGCTAATTCTAATACTTCTTTATTGTTTTTTTGTACTCCAAAATATTCATACAAAGTATCATAATAATCAAGTGATTTTTTATAAGCATACTTAATATTTAAATCTTTATTTTGATAAATATCGCTATTAGAAAGCATTTTTCCAAATGAACTTTTTCCACTTCCAGTTTTACCAATTATGCATAAAAAATCACCTTTATATAAAGTAAAATCAATATGCTTTAACACAACATATTCTGATTTCTTATATTCCATATTTTTTAGTTTAATAATACTTTCCATAAACATCCCCACTAATACTATACAAATTTTTAATTACATATATTTGAAGTTTTTACTTTTTTACAAGTAGAACCTGTTTTTTCAGCAATATCATATGAATATGATGCATTATTTTTAGTTATAATTACTCCAACATTAGAATTTATATATTTTTTATCTGGTTCTGTAATATAACCTCCATTATATAATTGTTCTACTGTTACACACTGTTCTATAAAATTACCATCAGACTCATATACATTAGAATAATCACCATCTATTTTATCTGTAAGCCAATTTTTAGAAGCATCAATAAAAGAATCTAATTCATGTTCACATAATTCTACTCGTGATTTTTTTAAATCTCTTGTTACAATGGAAGTTACAATTGAAACAATAACAGTTAAAACAACTAAAACACCCAATAATTCCACTAAAGTTAATCCTTTATTATTCATAAATACTTTTCCTCCTTTGTATAAAATATGCTATTTTGATTAAAATACAATGTGGTATAAATCTAACAAAAAAGATAGAAAGTTTCATATGCATACCAGGAACTATAACTATTTTCTTTTTAAACATTTTCTTTAATGCATAATTTGCAACTTTATAACTTGATATAGTTGGTGCGCTAAATTTTATACCTGCATTATTATTAAAATTAGTATCGACAGGACCTGGACATAATGCACCAATATATACATTACTTTTTTTTGCCTTTAATTCACCATGAATAGATTCTGTTAATCTAAGTACATAGGCTTTACTTGCATAATAACCACTCATTAAAGGTCCTGGTAAATAAGCCGCTGATGATGCTACATTTAATATATATCCATAATTTTTCTTTTCCATCAACGGTAAAAAAAGTTTTGTTAAAATTAATACTGCTTTAGTATTTAATTCTAGTTGCTTTATTTCACTTGCAATATCTGTTTTATCAAAAAAGCCATAAATACCAAAACCAGCATTATTTATTAAAATATCTATATTTTCATTTTTTACCTCTTCAAAAAGGTTAAAACAGTTTTCCTCTACCGATAAATCAAGAGGAATAATTTTTGAATTTGTTTTAATTAATTTTTGAACCAACAATAATTCTTGTTTGTTTCTTGATACTAAAATCAAATCATAGCCTAAATTACTTAAAATAATAGCCATATCTTTTCCAATACCAGAACTTGCCCCAGTTATCAAAGCTGTCATACTCTCACCAATACTATTGTACAAAAAAACTAAGATAAAGTCAAAAAAAAAAAGAAGGATTATTCTCCTTCTACTAATTCTAAAATAACCATTAACGCATCGTCACCTTTACGTTCATTTAATTTTAAAATTCTTGTATATCCACCATTTCTAGTAGCATAACGTTTTGCTAAATCATCAAATACTTTTTTTGTAGCTACATTATCATTTTGCATAAATGCTAATGCTTTTCTTCTTGCAACTAAAGAACCATCTTTACCATAACTAATCATTTTATCAACAAATTTACGAACTTCTTTTGCTCTAGTTTCAGTAGTTTCAATTCGTTCATTCATTATTAAATCTTTAGTTAAATTAGCTAACATACTTCTTCTATGTTTGCAAGTTCTTCCTAATTTTCTATATGCCATATTATTCCTCCTAACTGTTAATCTTCGTCGCGGAATTTAAGTCCCATTTCTTTAATTTTATCAATTACTTCTTTTAGAGACTTTTTACCTAAATTACGAATCTTCATCATTTCTAACTCAGATTTTTCTGTTAAATCACCTAATGTATTGATACCAGCTCTCTTCAAACAATTATATGCTCTTACAGAGAAATCAAGATCATCAATAGATGTTTCAAGTTTCTTTAATTTACTATCTTCTTGTTTTGCGTTCATGATACCAGTTGTATCCGCAATTTCACTTAAATTAGTAACTACATTTAAATGTTCAATTAAAATTTTAGCACCTAATGCCATTGCCTCTTCTGGACGAATAGATCCGTTAGTATAAACATTCATTATTAATTTGTCATAACTTGCATCTTGTCCAACACGTGCACTATCTACATCATAGCTAATTCTTTCGATTGGTGAATAAAGTGCATCAATTGGAATAAAACCAATTTTAGAGTCTTCGATATACTTTTTGTTTTCATTAGATGGAACATAACCTCTACCACTAGCAATAATGAATTCCATATCTAATTTTCCACCTTTAGAAATAGTAGCAATTTCTTGTGTAGGATTTACGATTTCAACATCTTCATCTGTAATAATGTCAGCAGCTGTAACTACACGCTCTTCTTCAACATGTAAATGAGCTATCTTAACATCGCTAGTTTGTTTCTTTACAACTACATTCTTTAGATTTAAAACAATAGATGTAACATCTTCTACAATTCCATCAATTGTTTGAAATTCATGCATTACACCATCTATTTTAACAGCAACTATTGCACTTCCTGGCATACTAGATAGCATTACTCTACGAAGAGCATTACCAATCGTAGTTCCAAATCCTCTTTCCAAAGGTTCTAATTCAAATTTTCCATAATTATTATTTTCTACGTAATCAGTGATTTTGTAGATTGGTTTTTCAAAGTTTAACACTTTAACACACTCCTTTTCTATTAGCCACGTGGACGTTTTGGTGGACGACATCCATTATGTGGGACTGGTGTTACATCAGTAATTGAAGATATTTCAAGTCCTGCAGTTTGTAGTGAACGAATAGCTGTTTCACGTCCTGAACCTAATCCTTTTACAAATACTTCTACTTTTCTCATTCCCATATCATATGCAGCTTTTCCTGCAGCTTCTGCAGACATTCCTGCAGCAAATGGAGTTGATTTTTTACTTCCTTTAAATCCTAAAGTACCAGCTGATGCCCAGCTAATTGCATTACCTTCTTTATCACTAAGTGTTACAATAGTGTTATTAAAAGTTGAATGAATATATGCTCTACCTTCTGGTACATTCTTTTTAACTTTACGTTTTCTTGGTTTATAAGCCATATATATAACCTCCTTTTTTAGTTATAATTATTTCTTCTTATTTGCAACTGTTTTTCCTTTACCTTTACGAGTACGAGCATTACGATTTGTTCTTTGTCCTCTTACTGGTAAACCTTTTTTATGACGAGTTCCTTGATATGAATTAATTTCCATCTTTGTTTTGATGTTCATATTAACTTCACGTCGTAAATCTCCTTCAATCGCATATTTATCAATTTGATCACGAATTTGACCTAATTCATCATTTGATAAATCTCCAGCTCTTTTATTAGAGTCAATTTTAGCATCTGCTAAAATCTTATTAGATAAACTTCTTCCAATCCCATAAATATAAGTTAATGCGATTTCAATTCTTTTATTATTAGGTATATCTACACCTTTAATACGTGCCATAAAACACCTCCTATATTAACCTTGTACTTGTTTGTGTTTTGGATTTTCACAAATTATTCTTAATTTACCTTTTCTTTTAATTACTTTGCATTTTGCACATATCGGTTTAACCGAAGCTTTTACTTTCATATTTTCCCTCCTATTTTCTATAGGTTATACGCCCACGTGTTAAATCATATTCTGATAATTCAAGCGTAACTGTATCACCTGGTAAAATGCGAATATAGTTCATACGGATTTTACCAGAAACGTGAGCAACTACAGTATGCTTATTAGCAAGTTCTACTCTAAATTGACCTCCAGGTAAAACTTCTAACACCTTTCCCTCAACTTCGATAGCTGATTTTTTTTGCGGTTTTTCTATAACTGTTTTATTTTTGTTAACTGGTTTCTTTGGCATTTTATCACCTCTTTGTTAATATTGTGTACCCATCTTCTGTAACAAGTACTGTATGTTCATAATGTGCAGCAGGTTTATCATCTGCTGTTACTATAGTCCAATCATCATCTAACATAAAAATGTCTGCTGTACCTAAATTAAGCATTGGTTCAACGGCAATTGTCATACCTTTTCTTAAAATTGGTCCAGTACCTCTTTTCCCATAATTTGGAACATCAGGATCTTCATGAACTTTTGTTCCTATACCATGTCCAGTAAGCTCTTTTACAACACCTAAATGATGTAAATTAGCATACTCTTCAATAGCACAACTAACATCACCTAAATGAACACCATCATGAATTTCAGAAAGGCCCTTAAATAATGCTTTTTCGGTATGTTCCATTAAATACTTTTTGTCATCGCTAATTTTTCCAACAGCGTAAGTCCATGCCGAATCACCATGATAACCTTTATAACAAGCTCCAATATCAAGCGTAATAATATCACCATCTTTTAATTTACGTTTTCCAGGAATACCATGCACAACTTCTTCATTCAAAGAAATACATATTGTTCCTGGAAAACCATATAAATTTTTAAAAGAAGGAGTAGCACCCTGACTTAAAATAAAGTCATTAGCGAGTTTATCTAATTCTCCAGTTGTAATACCTGGTTTCAAATAACTCTCTAAGTAATGATGCGTTTTACCAACAATTTCACCTGCAATTTTCATTAATTCAATTTCACGTTCAGATTTAATTGTTATCATATTATTCACCTTCAACTATTCTTTTAATTTCTTTATTCACAATAGAGGAATCTTGATTTCCATCTACACTATACAAAATATTTTGATTCTTATAATAATCAAGTAATGGTAATGTAAGTGTCATATACTTATCAAAACGATTTTCAAATGTTTCTGCATTATCATCTGCTCGTTTTACAAGCTTACTTTGACATCTATCACATATATTTTCAACCTTTGGTTTATTTTCATCTACTAACTCACTATACGTAGAACCACAATTTGTACAATATAAACGACCAACGATTCTATTTTTTGCTGTTTCTTTCGAAACATCAATATAAATAACATAATTAATTTTTTCATTTACATTTTCTAGCATTTCATTAAATGCCTCAGCCTGATTTATATTTCTAGGAAAGCCATCTAAAATATATCCATCTTTAGAACCAAGTGATTTAATCTTATTTTTAATTAATGATAATATTATATCGTCACTAATAAACTCACCAGCATCCATTTTAGCTTTTATATCACTATTATTTAATGCTTCAATTCTTAATAAATCACCTGTTGAAATATGTTCTAAATTATATTCTTCACAAATTAACTTAGCTTGTGTTCCTTTTCCCGCAGCAGGTGGGGCAATAAAAATCATACTTTTCATTTTCTTCTACCTCTTTTAAATGAACGAGTAATAAGTTCACTATCAATTTGTTTATAAGTTTCTAAAGCAACTCCAACAACAATTAAAAGTCCTGTTCCACCAATACTTACACTTGTTGGCATCGTAGAAATCATACCAAATATAATTGGAAGTGCCGCTATTATAGCTAAACTAGTAGCACCTACTGTTGTAATTCTTTTTAAAACCTTACTAACATATGTAACAGTTTCTTCACCAGGGCGAATACCTGGAATATAACCACCATTTTGACTTAAATTTTCAGAAAGTTCTTTTGGTTTTAATTGGAAGAATGTATAAAAATACGCAAATCCAAAAATACAAATTATATATAAAATAAACCCAGTTACAGATGTTTGAGATAGATATTTACTTACAAATAATGTAAATCCATCTTTTTTTATAACTCTAGCAATTAAACCAGGTATAGTTATAATTGCTGATGCAAAGATTACAGGAATTACACCAGACGAATTTAACTTAAATGGAATATAACTTTGTTTTTGTCCATACATACTTGTTGATTTATTCGCATATTGAATAGGAATACGTCTCTCAGCTCCCTCAATAAATACGACTGCTAAAACAATTGCAATATATAACATAACAAATAAAACAAACTTAACAATTCCTAAAATTAACGCTTGTGTACTTGTAGTAACAATTAAACTATTAAACGCCTCAATAAACATATTAGGTAAAGTAGCTATTATACCTGCCATAATAATTAATGAAACACCGTTTCCAATACCTTTAGCAGTTATTTGATCTCCGATCCATAGTAATAATGCGGTACCAGCAGTTAAAATTAATGAATAAGTCATATAATCAAGAGGTGTCCCATTTGAAACAAATGCAAATGAGAAGAAATATCCTTGAATAAATGCAAGTGCTATTCCTAAATACCTCGTAATTTGATTTAATTTTGCTCTACCAGTTCCACCTTGTTTAGCAAGTTCAGAGAAATATGGAATAATATCCATTTGTAATAGCTGTACGATAATTGATGCACTAATATATGGCATTACTCCAAGAGCAAAAATAGAAAATTGCTCCATGGCTCCTCCACCCATAGCATTAATTAATTCTAAGAAACCTAAATTATTAGCGTCTAATGAACTTTTATCAATACCAGGAACAACAATCGTCGTACCTAATTTAAATATAAATAATCCTAAAAATGTAAATAATATCTTTTTTCTTAAGTCTTTATTCTGAGGAGCAAATATTTGCTTAAATTTGGCAAACATTTTAGATCACCTCTGCTTTTCCACCTAATTTTTCTATTTGTTCTAATGCTTTATCAGAAAATTTATTTGCTTTTACAGTTAATTTTTTCTCTAAAGTTCCATTTCCTAATACTTTAACACCATCTAGTTGATTTTTTAACAATCCCATTTCTTTTAATAATTCTGGAGTAACAACTGCTCCATCTTCAAATTTATTTAAATCACTTAAATTAATAACAGCATATACAGTCTTAAATTGAGCATTTGTAAAACCTCTTTTTGGTAAACGTCTGAATAATGGTAATTGTCCACCTTCAAACCCAGGTCTTACTCCGCCACCACTTCTTGCATTTTGTCCTTTGTGTCCACGTCCAGCAGTTTTACCGTTACCTGAACCAACACCTTGACCTTTTCTTTTTGCAACTTTTGTTGCTCCTTCTGGAGCGTACATTGTATGTAGTTTCATTAGATTTCCTCTACTTTCTTACCACGTAATGCAGCAACTTCTTCTCTTGTTTTTTGAGATTTTAATGCATTTAAAGTAGCTGTTGCCATATTAATTTTTGTATTTGAACCAAGTGATTTTGATAAAATGTCCTTAACTCCTGCAAGTTCAAGTACAGCTCTTACTGGTCCACCAGCTTTAACACCTGTACCAGAAACAGCTGGTTTTAACATAACACGACTAGCACCTTCTACACCAATCGCTTCATGTGGAATTGTTCTTTCATCTACTAATGATACTGTTACTACGTTTTTAGTAGCAGCTTGAATGGCTTTTTTGATTGCATCTGGAACTTCATTTGCTTTTCCAGTACCTAAACCAACTTTACCTTTTCTATCTCCTACTACAACTGTAGCAGCAAAACGGAAATGACGACCACCTTTTGTTACCTTTGTAACTCTTTTAATAGTAATTACTTCATCTTCATATTGTTTTGGGCGTGGTTCTCTTCTTCTATTTTCCATTAGTTACCCTCCTTTTAGAATTCTAATCCATTTTCACGTGCTGCTTCTGCTAAAGCTTTAACACGTCCATGATATAGGTATCCACCTCTATCAAATACTACTTTACTTATTTTTGCTTCAACTGCTCTTTTAGCTAGTAATTCACCAACTTTTTTAGCAGCTTCTACATTTCCACCATTTTCAAGTTTTAAATCTTTATCGATTGAAGAAGCACTTACTAATGTAATTCCCTTTTCATCATCGATAATTTGAGCAAATATATTCTCATTTGATCTAAACACACTTAATCTTGGTGTTGTACCTGTTCCGCTTACTTTAGCTCTAACACGATCATGTCTAGCTTGACGCACAACATTTCTTGATACTTTTTTAATCATGAGTATTACTCTCCTTTACTAAATTAGGTTACGCTGCCTTTTTTCCTTCTTTACGACGAATGTGTTCTTCTTTGTAACGAATACCTTTACCTTTATATGGCTCTGGTTCTCTTACTTTTCTTACATTTGCAGCAAATTCACCAACAAGACACTTATCAATACCTTTTATACTAATTTCAGTATTACTTATACCTTCAACAGTAAGTCCTGCTGGAATTTCTATTTTTACTGGATGTGAATAACCTGCACTTATTGTAATTGTATTACCACTTACATTGAAACGATATCCAACTCCAACAGCTTCAAGATTTTTTACATATCCTTCTGTTACACCAATAATCATATTCTTGATATTAGCGTTTGCTGTTCCATGAAAATGTTTAATGTTATCGTTGTCTCTTGTAACAACAACTTCATTTCCTTCAACAGCAACATTAATTCCTTTTTGTAACTCAGTAGAAAGTTCACCTTTAGGACCTTTTACTGTAACGATATTAGAATCAACTGTTACTGTAACATTCTCAGGTACTAGTAATTTTCTATTACCAATACGACTCATATTAATCCTCCTTGCTTTCTACCAAATATAAGCTAAAACTTCTCCACCTAATGATTCTTTTCTTGCTTCCTTATCAGTCATAACACCTTTAGATGTTGACACAATTGCAATACCAAGACCATTTAATACTCTAGGTACTTCAGTAGCTTTAGCATAAACACGTAAACCTGGTTTTGAAATTCTCTTTAATCCAGTAATTACACGTTCTTTATTTTTTCCATATTTTAAATTTAATACTATCATATTTTGAACGTCATTTTTCTTTACAGAATAGTCAGAAATAAATCCTTCGCTCTTTAATATTCTAGCAATTTCCATTTTTATTTTTGAAGCGGGTACTTCAACTTCTGCATATCGCATTTGATTTGCGTTACGAATACGTGTAAGCATATCAGCGATTGGATCATTTGCAAATCCCATACTTTATCCTCCCTTCAGTCTTACCAACTAGATTTTTTAACACCTGGTATTTGTCCTTGATATGCTAATTCTCTAAAGCAAATACGACAAATTCCATATTTTTTAAGTACTGCGTGAGGTCTACCACATCTCTCACAACGAGTATATTCACGTACTTTGAATTTTGGTTTTCTTGACTGTTTTACAATCATACTTTTCTTAGCCATAATATCCTCCTATATTGTTACTTTTTAAATGGCATACCGAAACCTTTTAATAGAGCAAGTGCTTCTTTATTTGTCTTTGCTGTTGTTACAAAAACAATATCCATACCACGTACTTTAACAACATTATCATATTCTATTTCAGAGAAAATTAATTGTTCATTAAGTCCTAATGTGTAGTTACCTCTTCCATCAAAAGACTTTGTAGATATACCTCTAAAGTCTCTTACACGTGGTAATGTTATACTAATTAATTTATCTAAGAAATTATACATATTCTCACCACGTAAAGTTACCTTACATCCAATTGCTTGACCAGCTCTTAACTTAAATCCAGCAATTGCTTTTTTAGCTTTTGTTGCTACTGGTTTTTGTCCAGTGATAATCTCTAAGTCAGCCATTGCAGCCTCTAACAATTTACTGTTTGAAGTAGCATCTCCAACTCCCATATTGACAACAATTTTATCTAATTTTGGAACGTCCATAATGTTTGTGTAATTAAATTCTTTTTCTAAACTAGGTATGATTTCTTCATTATACTTTGCTTTTAGGCGGTTCATATATACCCTCCTTCCAATTAATCAATATTAGAGTTTGATTTTTTTGCGACTCTAATCTTTTTTCCTTTTTTATCAACAGTATGTCCTATTCTGGTTTGTTTTCCGGTTTTAGGATCTACTAACATAACATTAGAAGCATCGATTGCTGATTCTACTTCAACAATACTTCCAGCAGTTTGTCCGTTTGGTTTAACATGTTTTTTTACGATATTAATACCTTCAACAACTACTTTATTCTTTGATGCTAATGTCTTGATAATGTTTCCTTCTTTTCCTTTATCTTTCCCAGCAATAACAACAACCTTATCTCCTGTTTTTAGTTTCATGTTATCCTCCTTCGAAAGTTATAACACTTCTTTAGCAAGTGATACAATTTTCATAAAATCTTTATCACGTAATTCACGTGCTACTGGTCCAAATACACGAGTTCCAACTGGGCTCTTATCATCTTTAATAAGTACGCATGCATTATCATCGAACTTAATATAAGATCCGTCTTCTCTTCTTAGACCAAATTTACTTCTAACGATTACAGCTTTGGCAACTTTTCCTTTACCAATTGTTCCGTTAGGAGTTGCTTTTTTTACAGCTACAACGACTGTATCTCCAATATTACCAGTTTTAACTTTACTTCCACCTAATACACGAATAACGCTAACTTCACGTGCACCAGAATTATCAGCAACTTTTAAACGGCTTTCTTGTTGAATCATATATTGATCCTCCTCCCAGTGTCAATTATAAAATAATTGCTTTCTCTACGATTTCTACTAAACGGAAATGTTTATTTTTTGATAATGGTCTAGTTTCAACGATACGTACTGTATCTCCAACTTTTGCCTCATTCTTTTCATCGTGAGCAGCATATTTTTTAGAACTTTTTACGCGTTTTCCATATAAAGGGGCAGTTTTGTAAGTTTCAACTAAAACTGTAATAGTCTTATCATTCTTATCACTTACAACTTTTCCAACTAATTCACGGTTACTTACTTTTTCCATTAGTTACCCTCCTTTACTTCTAGTTCGCGTTCACGTAAGATTGTCTTCATACGTGCTACTAACTTTCTTAATTCATTAATTCTTGAAGGTTTTTCAAGATTTCCTGTAGCTTGGCTAAAACGCAAATTGAATAGTTCTTCTTTATATTCTTCGATTTTTTTAGTAATTTCTTCATTAGTTAATTCTCTAATTTCTTTATTACTCACAAGCCTCACCACTTTCTTTTTTTACAAATTTACACTTAATAGGTAATTTATGCATAGCAAGTCTTAAAGCTTCACGAGCTACTTCCTCACTTACTCCACCTATTTCAAACATAATTTTTCCTTTTTTTACTACTGCTACCCATTCTTCAGGTTGACCTTTACCTTTACCCATACGAGTTTCTAATGGAATTTTAGTTAATGAAAGATGTGGGAAAATATTAATCCATACTTTTCCTCCACGTTTCATATAACGAGTCATAGCAACACGTGCTGCTTCAATTTGTCTTTGTGTAATCCAAGCACCATCCATTGCCATTAATCCATATTCACCAAAGTGAAGTTCTGTATTACCTTTGGCAACACCATCATAACGTAATTTATGAGGTCTTCTATATTTAGTTCTTTTTGGTATTAGTGCCATTTACATTACCTCCTTTTTCTTTTGAGGCAAGGATTTCTCCTTTATAAATCCATACTTTAACACCAATTTTCCCATATGTTGTATCAGCTTCTTTTGCTGCATAATCAACATCTGCTCTTAAAGTATGAAGTGGAATATTACCTTCTGTATATCCTTCGCTACGAGCCATATCTGCTCCACCTAAACGACCAGATACAGAAGTTTTAATTCCTTTTGCTCCTGCTTTCATAGCATTACGAATAGCTCTCTTTTGAGCAATTCTGAATGATACTCTGTTTTCAATTTGATGTGCAATTCCTTCTGCAACTAATGCAGCATCAACATCTGGATTTTTAACTTCCATAATTGAAATTTGAACATTTTCATTAACTAATTTTGATAATTCATTTTTTAATTTTTCAATTTCATCTCCACCATGACCGATTACTACACCTGGTTTTGCAGTGTTAATAATAACTTCAGTCTTGTTAGAGTTTCTTTCAATAAGAATACTTGAAACTGCTGCGTCTTTTAATTTTTTTGATAAACATTTTCTTATTTTAACATCATTGTTTAAATATTTTGCAAAATCATTATTACCAGCATACCATTTTGATTCCCAATTTTTATTGATACCAAGTCTAAGACCGACTGGACTAACTTTTTGACCCATCAGTTTACCTCCTTTATCTATTTTTTCTCACTTACAACAATTGTAATGTGGCTTGTTCTTTTTTTAATTGGATCCACATGTCCACGTGAACCAAATTTCATTCTTTTCATTACTTGACCTTCATTTACATAAGCTTCTTTAACATATAAGTTTTCTTTATCTAAATGTAAATTATTTTCGGCATTTGCTACTGCAGATGTAAGTACTTTATGACTTAATCTTGCAGCTTCTTTATTTATATTTTTTAAAATTTTGTCAGCTTCTACTACGCTTTTTCCACGTATTAAATCTATAACTAAACGGCACTTGCGAGGTGCAATTCTAACTCCTTTTGCAATCGCTTTTGCTTCCATTTTAGTCCTCCTTCCTGATAACTAATTACTACTTTTTGTCATCGCCATGTCCACCAAATTTACGGGTTAACGCGAATTCACCTAATTTATGACCTACCATATCTTCAGTAACATAAACAGGGATAAATTCTTTACCATTATGAACGGCAAATGTATGTCCGATAAATTCAGGATAAATTGTTGAACGGCGAGACCATGTTTTAATTACTTCTTTTTTTCCAGATTCATTAACTTTTTTAACCTTACTCATTAAATGAGAATCAATAAAAGGTCCTTTTTTTAAACTTCTAGCCATTTAAACCATCCTTTCACTATTTTTTACGACGACGAACAATTAACTTATCAGAAGCTTTTTTGTTTTTACGTGTCTTATATCCCAATGCAGGTTTTCCCCATGGAGTAACTGGTCCTTTACGTCCGATTGGCGCACGACCTTCTCCACCACCATGTGGGTGATCATTAGGGTTCATAACAGATCCTCTAACTGTAGGACGAATTCCCATATGTCTTTTTCTACCAGCTTTACCAACATGAACAAGTTCATGATCAGCGTTTCCAACTTCTCCGATTGTTGCTCTACAAACACTTAGAACTTTACGAACTTCACCACTTGATAAACGAAGTAATGTATATTTTCCTTCACGTCCTAAGATTTGTACGCTTGAACCAGCAGAACGAGCCATTTGTCCGCCTTTTCCAGCCTTAAGTTCAACATTGTGTACAAGTGTTCCTTCAGGAATATTTTCAAGTGGAAGGTTATTACCAACTTTAATGTCAGCATTAGCTCCACTTTCAATTTTTGCACCAACCTTTAAACCTTTTGGAGCAATTATATATCTTTTTTCTCCATCAGCATATGTAATTAAAGCAATGTTAGCAGATCTATTTGGATCATATTCAATAGAAGTAACTGTTCCAACAATACCATCTTTATTTCTTCTAAAATCAATAATACGGTATTTTCTCTTAGCTCCTCCACCAATATGTCTAACAGTTAAACGTCCTTGGTTATTACGTCCACCTGTTTTCTTTAAAGTAACAACTAATGACTTTTCTGGAGTAGAAGTAGTAATTTCTTCGTTAATTAACTTTGACATACCACGAGTACCATTAGTCATTGGTTTAAAATTCTTAATAGCCATATATTTCTCCTCCTAACATTAGTTAAGTTCAATAGAACTTCCTTCACTTAATTTAACAATTGCTTTTTTTACTTTATTTGTTTTTCCAGTATAACGTCCAACTCTTTTCTTCTTTGGCTTAACATTTACTGTATTAACACTTTCAACTTTAACATTGAATATTTTTTCAATAGCTTGTTTGATTTGTGTTTTATTAGCTTTTACATCTACACTAAATGTAATTGTGTTATGATTTTGAGCTAAATCAGCACTTTTTTCAGTTATAATTGGCGCTTTTATAATATCTCTATAATTATTCATTAAACAAGCACCTCCTCTATTGTTTTAATTGCATCTGCTGTAATAATCATTTTATCAGCTGCAATAACATCTAATACATTTATTTCATTTGCTTCTAATAATGTAACATTATCTAAATTACGAGTTGCTAAAATTATATTTTCATCTAATTCATTTACAACTAATAATATATTTTTTGAAGCATCTAAAGTTTTTAAAATTTCTTTAACTTCTTTTGTCTTCCCACTAATTAAAGTAAAGTTATCAACGATAACAAGTTCACTATTAATAGTTTTGTAAGCTAAAGCTGATTTTAAAGCTAATCTTCTTTCTTTACGATTCATCTTTTTATCGTAACTTCTCATATGTGGCCCAAATACGATACCACCGTGATACCATTGTGCTGCACGAATACTTCCTTGACGAGCACGTCCAGTACCTTTTTGTCTCCATGGTTTTCTTCCACCACCAGAAACTTCACTACGTGTTTTTGTTTCATGAGTACCTTGTCTCATTGAATTTCTTGCTAATGTAATTGCATCATATAATACTGCATCATTTGGAACAATTCCCCAAACTTCAGCATTTAAAGTAATATCGTTTACTTTTTCACCTTTAATATTTAAAACAGACATTTTTTTCATATATTTGTGCCTCCTTATTCAGCAACTGTTTCTTCTACATTTTCTGTAGATGTAGCAGCAGACTCTTCACTTACAGGTGTTTCAACGATTTCTTCAGCTGTATATTTATTAATCTTTTCTACTTCTTTAACAGTATCTGGATTTTTTACAGCTGACTTAATAATAACCAAAGATTTTTTAGGCCCTGGAATATTACCTTTAATTAAAATGCAATTATTTTCAACATCTACCATTACTACTTCAAGGTTTTGAATTGTAACAGTAAGTGTACCCATATGTCCTGGTAATTTTTTACCTTTAAATACACGCATTGGTCTCATAGTACCCATAGATCCTGGTCCTCTATGATAATGTGAACCATGTCCCATAGGTCCTCTGCTTTGATTGTGTCGTTTAATAACACCTTGGAACCCTTTTCCTTTTGTAGTTCCAGTTACATCAACAACTTCTCCTTCAGAAAAGATATCTACTTTAATTTCTTGTCCTAAAGAATAATTGTTAACTTCTACATCTCTAATCTCTCTAAAGAAGCGCTTAGGTGTAGTGTTTGCTTTGTTAGTAATACCAACAGAAGCTTTTGTCGCTAACTTTTCTCTCTTTGTATCAAAACCTAGTTGAATTGCTTCATATCCATCAGTTTCTTTTGTTTTAATTTGTGTAACCACGTTTGGTTCAACTTCAACAACAGTAACAGGAATTAATTTACCAGATTCTGTAAATACTTGAGTCATTCCTAATTTACGACCTAAGATTCCCTTTTTCATAAATTCATCCTCCTATTTTTATAACTTTATTTGAATATCAACACCACTTGGAATTTCTAAATGAGTTAATGACTCAATAGTTTCCTTACTTGGATTGTTGATAACAATAAGTCTTTTGTGTGTTCTTTTTTCGAATTGTTCACGTGAATCTTTATATTTATGAACAGCTCTTAAAATTGTAATTTTTTCGATTTCAGTTGGTAATGGTACTGGACCACTAATTTCTCCACCTGTCCTCTTTACAGTTTCGACTATTTTAGCACATGCATTATCTAAGCTCTTGTGTTCAAAAGCTTTTAACTTAATGCTTACTTTAGTTTTTGACATATTGTATCCTCCCTTCGCCTATATCCAGTATAGACTCGCTCCGTGTAAAAACCTGAATTTACCATTTTAAATTGCTAACAACTTAACCTGGCGTATCAGCAACCTCACACATCAATGCGTGCCACACATTCAAAATTATACAATAAAACTATATGAATTACAAGCTTTTTTTATAACTTTTTCAAAAAAAACATAGAAATTATTCTATGTTAGTTACCACGTACAACTGTAATTTTTTTCTTATTATTTCCAGCGGTATTTAAATCATATGTATATGTAGCATCAAATCCGCCATCATATTTTAATTTTGCATCAACTACAAAACCATATAATGCATTAGACTCATCTAAGTTTGAATTTATGACAATAGTTCCCGACAAAGGTTTTGTTCCTTTAATTTTAAGAACAGTATTTACTTCAGATGCAGAAAGCTCAATGTAGCCTTCTTCTTTAACACTTATACTTAAATTATTTGGATATCCTTCTATACTCCATTCTGCATAAGCATTTTCAATTTCTGAAACATAAAATTCAACACTGTTTTGAATAGCACTAATTCTACCCTTTTCAATAACATCGGAAACTAGCGGAACAGAAATTACAGATATTATCGATAAAACAACTATTACGGCTAGAAGTTCTACTAATGTAAACCCTTTTTTCATATTATTATCACCATAAAAAGTATATACTACTTTTTTTATTTTGGCAACAAAAAAAACAAGACATAGTCTTATTTTACGAATGGAATAATACCCATAAATCTTGCTTTTTTTACTTCATTAGCAATATGTCTTTGATGTTTTGCACATGCTCCTGACATACGACGAGGTAAAATCTTTGCTCTATCTGCACTTATATATTTTTTAATAATTTCTGCATCTTTATAATCAACAGATTTACCAGCACACATTTGACATATTTTTTTCTTTTTTCTATGAAATTCTGCCATTATTATATATCCTCCTTAATCTAGGAAATTATCATCAATGGACACACTATCACCAAAATCAGCAAATGGATCATTTGCTACATCCATTGTAGGATAACTTGGTTCGCTAGGTTGATAATCATAAGAATTATCAGAACTACTGCTAGTTCTATTTTGTGATTGACTCTTGCTCTCTAAAAATTGAACATTGTCTCCAACTACATCCATTGTATAACGTTTGTTACCATCTTTGTCATCATAATTTCCAGTTTGTAGTCTACCTTCTACAGCGACTAAACTACCTTTGTCTAAAAAATTGCATACATTTTCAGCTTGTTTTCTCCAAACAACGATATTAATAAAATCAGTTTCTCTTTGTCCTTGATTATTACTAAATGAACGATTTATAGCAATAGAAAATCTTGAATAAGGAATATTTGACCCTGTATATCTAAGCTCTGGTTTTGCCGTTAAACGTCCAATCAACATAACACGATTCATAATAATACCTCAATTCTACTTTTCTAGCTTTGTAATTAAATGACGTATAATATCATTACTAATTGATGCTAGACGATCAAATTCTCTAACTGCTTTATCGCTATCAGCTTCTGCTTCGTAAACGTAGTAATAACCACTCTTACAATCTTTAATTTCATAAGCTAATTCTCTTTGACCCATATCTTTAGAATCTACAATTTTTGCTCCATTTGAAGTTAAAACATCACCAAAGTTTTTTATTACAGCTTTTGTCTCATCTTCACTTAATGTAGGTCTTACGATAAACATAATCTCATAATTTCTCATTCTTACACCTCCCTATGGTCTTTACGGCTTCCAAAGAAGCAAGGAGTAAATTAATACTCGCAATTGATTATAACAAACTTTTTTTTAAAAGTAAACCCTTTTTTAATCTTTTGATTTTCCAAATAGATTAAGTATCTCTAAAAATAAATTTATAAAATCTAAATATAATTCTAACGCCCCTATTATAGCAATATTTTCGCTAGTTGATGATTCAGCTAACATTTTTATTTTTTTAACATCATATGCTGTATATGCTACAAAAACTATTATAGATATACATGAAATTATAATATCAAACATAGTTGAACCAATAAATATATTTATAATTGAACATATAATTATTCCAAATAACATCATCATTAAATATGTTCCAAATTTAGTTAAATCTATTTTTGTATAATATCCTAAAAGAGCAAATGCTCCAAAAACTAAGCCAGTTGCAATAAATACATATATTATTGATTGTAACTCATATAAAATAAATATTGATGAAAAAGTTAACCCTGTTAGAACTGAATATAACATAAATACTATCTTAGCTGTATTAGGGCTCATTTTATTTATTCTACTTGATAAAAATATAACTGTACCAAGTTCTAATAAAATTAAAACAATCCATAAGCCACCTGAAAATATTTTATATAAAGTGTATTCATTACATGATAAATAATACCCTGTAGCAAATGTTAATAATAATCCTATAAACATCCATCCAAAAGATTTAGCAATTACATTATTTTGTTTTAGCATTTTTTCACCTCTATACATTGAAACGGAAATAACAGATATCCCCATCATTCATAGTATATTCCTTTCCCTCTAATCTCATTCTTCCGGCTTCTTTTACTTTAAGTTCTGTACCATATTTTTTAAGATCATCAAAACTCATAACTTCTGCCCTAATAAAACCCTTTTCAAAATCAGAATGAATAATTCCAGCACATTCAGGAGCTTTCATTCCTACTTTAAAAGTCCAAGCTCTACATTCATCACTTCCAGCAGTAAAATAAGTTGCAAGTCCAAGTAATTTATATGTTGCCTGAATAAGTTTAGTTAATCCACTTTCTGACAATCCCATATCAGCTAAAAATAAATTCTGATCATCTTCACTTAGCTCAGCTAACTCAGCCTCTATTTTAGCACATACAGTGATTACTTCAGATCCCTCTTCACTGGCATATTTACGAACCATATCAACATATTTATTTCCATCTTTTAAAATGTCTTCTTCATCTATGTTAGCCATATAAATTATTGGCTTTTGTGTTAAAAAATTAAATGATGATGACATAAAAATCTCATCCTCATTAAGTTCTATCCTACGAATTGGAATATTTTTTACTAATGAATCTTTTATTTTTGTCAAAAATTCAACTTCTTTAAGCGTTTCTTTATCTTTTGACATAATTGCTTTTTTACCAATTCTATTTAAGCGATTTTCAACTACTTCTAAATCAGCTAAAATAAGTTCAATATTTATGATTTCAATATCGCGTATAGGATCTATAATTCCTTCTACGTGAGTAATATTATTATCGTCAAAACATCGAACAACCTCAACAATAGCATCAACTTCTCTAATATGTGATAAAAACTTATTACCTAAACCTTCACCATTACTTGCCCCTTTTACAAGACCTGCTATATCAGTAAACTCAAATGATGTTGGAACCAAACTTTTAGGTTTATATAATTCATTCAAAAAATTTAGCCTTTCATCTGGAACAACAACAACACCTACATTTGGTTCTATTGTAGCAAATGGATAATTAGCTGCCAAAATATTTTGTTTTGTTATTGCATTAAATAATGTTGATTTACCTACATTTGGTAAACCAACAATTCCTGCTTTTAATCCCATAATTACCTCCTTTACAATGTTGACATCGTACTTACACCAATTGGAATTCCAATTAAATACCATAAACAAATAATTAAAATCCATATAAATGTAAGTATAAGTACCGTTGGTAAAATTGCTTTTAATGTTCCAAAGATACTAATTTGTTTCTTTTCATCAACACGATATTTTTCTAGAAAAGCTAACATGATAATAAAATAAACAAATAATGGGGTGAAACATTTTCCAATACCATCAGATACTTTAAATATAAACTGAGCAAAATCAGGTGTTATATTAGAACGCATAAATAAAGGAATAAGTGTTGGTGACATAAGTTCCCACTTTGCAACTGTATCAGGTAACAAAATACTTGATAAAATAGTTCCAATTATAAATGCAATAATCAAAAGTACCCCAGAGAATTGAAAATTTCCTATAATTTCAACTATCTTTCCACACACAAATTGTCCTAAATTCGTCCAATCTAAAATTGATAACATTTGCGATGTAAAAAATAATAGAACAAACATAAATCCTAAATTTTCAAGGTTTTTTGAAAGACCCAAACTATACTCATTACTTGTTTTTATATTACCAGATATTTTCCCATATACATAACTTGATACCATCATAACAATTGTTATTATAACAAGTATTCCTTCTCTAAAAGCTGACTTAGTACCAAATAATTTATCCATATATCTTTCAGAACTCTGATCAAGCAATATACCAGCACCTGGTAATTTAATTGGTAAAAGCATATAAATAACAATAAGCCATAAAATTAAACTAACTATCATGGTTACAGACAATGCTTTTTTACTTATAATGACTTCTTCTTCCTCATAATTATATTTTTTCTTAAATTTTGGTACTATGAACTTTTCGATTACAATTGTTCCAAAAAAAGACAAAATCAAAGTTGAAACAATCATAATATAAATATTAGAAAATAAACCAAATCCATATGTCTTATCAATTTCCAAAGATGCGGCTGCTTGAGTTAAATTACCAAGAACATAGTCATTATAATTAAATATAAGTCCCGTTCCATATCCAATTGTAAGCCCTAAATAAACAGTTATAATACCTATCATCGGATTTTTTGATATATCTTTATATATAACTCCAACTAGTGGTATTAACAAAACATAACTATAATCTCCAATAAATGAGAAAATAACCCCGGCTATAAAAGTAAAATATATAAGTACACTAAACTTAATTTTTTTAAATGGAGAAACCATGTGATATATAATACCACTTTTCTCGCAAATTCCAATTCCTATTGAAACAATTATAATTAATGCTAAAGGTTCAAATTTTGTAAAGTTTGTTATAGCATTTCCTATAAAAAATTTAATACCATTCAAACTGAATAAATTTCTAACCGAAATAAGAGTTGACTCAAGGGTTCCATTAGCAATTACTGTTTTATGACTTTCAATGCCTAGTATCGACACTAAAAAACTTAAAATAGCAATTCCAAATATCAACATGATAATAACAGAAACTGGGCCAAATATTTTTTCCTTTTTATTTTTTATACGTGCCATAACTCCTCCTATTTAACTACTTTTTTTATTTTTTTATTAAATTCTATTCTTGGAAGCATAATACTCCTACCACAAGATAGACATTTTATTTTAACATCTGCACCAACACGTGTAACTTGCCATTCATTTGTTCCACATGGATGTGGTTTTTTCATAATAACAATACTTCCTACTTTATAATCATGCATTATGAATCACCAACTGGTCATATGGAATTTCTATACCCTCTTTAGTAAGTTCTATTTGAAGTTCATAACGAATTTTTGTAGCAACTTCATAATGCTTCATTGGAACAGTTGGAGCTGTTATTTTATATCCAACACCAGATGCTCCAAAATTTGTAATACCAAATAAAGTTACATCCCCTTTTAGATATTTAAGTTGTTGTGTCATTCTTGAACAAAAGCTTGTTAAAACCTTTTCTACCTTTTTTGGATCTTGTTCGTATGAAACGTCAAATTCAACAACAGCGAGAGAATTACTAAAGCTATGGTTTATTACAGAACCAATATTCCTATTAGCAATTATATTAACTTCACCAGTTACAGCTTTAATTTTAGTGGTTTTAAGTCCAAGAGCAATAACTTCACCCTTAAAGCCCGCAACTTCAATTGTATCTCCAACATCATATTGGTTTTCAAATATAATAAATATTCCTGCAAGAAAATCTTTTACAGTATCTTGTAAAGATAAACTAACTCCCAAACCAACAAGACCAAGTGATGTTAGTAAAGCGGTTGTATTAACACCATATACATTTAAAATCATTACTATAGCTATTATAATTAATGTATATTTTGCAATATTATTAAACAAAATCATCAATGTTTTTTTTCTTTTTTGTGTTTTTTTTGAACAATGTAATTTAATTACTTTTTTTATTATACTGTTAATCACTAAATATATAAGAGTAAATACTAAAATAATAATAATTGGAGATACAATCTCTTTTATTAAAAATTTCTCCATACGTAACTACTCCTTTACATTTAATATTTCAAGTATACGATTTAAATCGGCTACATTTGTAAATTTTATTTCAATTTTTTTATCAGTTATTTTTACCTTAGCATCTAGTTTATCCCTTAAAATATCTTCAACATATTTATAATCACGTGATTGAGACGTAGATCTCATAGGCATTTTTACCTTCTTTTCTACCTTATTAGAGCTTGTCATTTCTTCCAATTCATGAACCGATATTTTTTCTGACACTATTTTATTTGCTAATTCTTTTATTTCATCATCGTTTTCAAGTTTACTTAAAATACGAGCATGAGCCATGGAAATACGATTTAAAGTAACCATTTTTTGAACTTCAACAGGAAGGCGAAGTAATCCTAAAATATTAGTCAAATGACTTCTACTTTTACCAACTTTTTTTGCAAGTTCTTCCTGAGTTAAATTCAATTTTTCTAACATTGCCTTATATGCATATGCTTCTTCAATTGCACTTAAGTTTTCTCTTTGTAAATTTTCAAGTAAGGCAATTTCCATCATCTGTTCATCTGAAAAATCTCTAATTATTGCTGGGATTTTTTCTAAGTTAGCTATTTTACTAGCACGAACGCGTCTTTCTCCAGCTATAATTTCATATCCCTTAATACTTTTCTTAACAATAATTGGTTGAAATACGCCATGTTCTTTTATCGAACTAGCTAACTCTGACAATGCGTTTTCATCAAATACCTTTCTAGGTTGATAAGGATTTGGTCTTAAATCAGAAAGATTTATTTCAATAACTTCATCATTAGTAGCATTCTCATAAATTGTCTTTTCTAATGTATCAACATCTAAATTTTCATTATTAAATAATTGTTCTAGGCCTCTACCTAATGCTCTTTTTTTAGTTTCCATTTCTTTCAATCACTTCCTTAGCTAAATTTAGATAAGCCTCTGCCCCCCTACTTTGTGGCTCATAAGAAATTATTGGTTTACCATGGCTAGGTGCTTCAGATAATTTAACAAGACGAGGAATAATTGTTTCATAAACTCTTTCTTTAAAATAGCTACGAATATCTTCTACTACTTCAAGTCCCAAATTAGTTCTACTATCTAGCATTGTTAAAAGTACACCCTCTATATTTAAAGTTGGATTTAAATTTTTTTGAGCTAACATAATTGTATTTAAAAGTTGCATAATCCCTTCAAGTGCGAAAAATTCACATTGAACAGGTATAATTACAGAATCGGCAGCTGTAAGTGCATTAGTTGTTAATATTCCAAGTGATGGAGGGCAATCAATTATAACATAATCAAATAATTCTTTGGCTTCATCCATGTATTTTTTTAGTTGTTGTCCTCTTACAAATTCTGGATCAGCCTTACTTTTTTCCATCAATTCAAAATCAATACCAGCTAAATTAATTGTTGCTGGAATAACATATAAATTTTTAAATTTTGTTTTAATGATTACTTCTTTTAATGTTGCCTCATCTTTTAATAATTCATATATACTTTTTGAATAATCAGTTTTACTAATTCCAACACCAGTTGTTGAATTTCCTTGTGGATCTAAATCAACAAGAAGTGCTTTTTTCTTTAAAACACCCAATGAAGCGGCTAAATTGATACTTGATGTCGTTTTACCAACTCCACCCTTCTGATTTACTAAAGCTATTATTTTTCCCACATCTATCACCATTTTCTAACTACATAATCCAGTATACATTTTACCA
Source organism: uncultured Bacilli bacterium (assembly GCA_934190785.1). GTDB lineage: Bacteria > Bacillota_I > Bacilli_A > RF39 > UBA660 > CAKPTA01. The sequence continues at coordinate 167,067 of CAKPTA010000002.1, read as the reverse complement.
TAGTTTAATAAATATTGCTATTGAATTTAAAAAATTAGAGAATTATTCATCCTCTAATCTTTTTTTTAGTTCCTCTTTATCCATTGAAGAATAACCTTTTATACCTTTTTCACGTGCTAATTCTTTTAATTCATTTAATTTTAAATCGTCTAAACTTGCGTCTTTAAAATCAGATGCATCTACTTCTGTATCTGTATCAGGTAAACATTTATGTTCAATTAAATAATCAATTTCTTCTTTTGTAATAGTTTCTTTTTCAAGAAGTGCATTAGCAATTAAATCTAGTAAATCGCGATTTTCAGAAATAATTTTCTTAGTTTTATCGTAACATTCCCCAATTATTTTTCTCTGTTCTTGATCAATTTCAAAAGCAACTTGACTCGAGAAATTACGACTTTTATTATAATCTCTACCTAAAAATACACTTGATTCTTGATGTTCGAATTGAACAGGTCCTAAGTCACTCATTCCATATTCAGTAACCATTGCACGGGCAATTTTTGTTGCTTTCTCAAAATCATTATGAGCACCTGTTGTAACTTCATTAAATACAACTTCCTCAGCAACACGTCCTCCTAGAAGACCACTAATACTTTCTAACAATTCATTTTTTGTTGATAAATATTTTTCTTCTTTTGGAAGCATTAGGTTATAACCACCAGCTTCACCTCTTGGAATTATTGTTATTTTTTGAACAGCATTAGCTCCATCCAATTTTATTCCCATAACAGCATGCCCAGCTTCATGATAAGCAACAACTTTCTTCTCATGTTCTGTATATTTATGTGACTTTTTAGCAGGTCCCATTAAAACTCTATCTTGCGCCTCATCTATTTCTGCCATTGTGATACATTTCTTATTTCTGCGAACAGCTAATAAAGCCGCTTCATTAAGTAAATTTTCAAGATCTGCTCCACTAAAACCTACTGTTCTTTTTGCAATGTTTTTTAAATTTACATTTTTAGCAAAAACTTTATTTTCAGCATGAACAGCTAAAATTTCTTCTCGACCTTTACAATCTGGTAAATTAACAGTTACTTGTCTATCAAATCTACCTGGTCTAAGAAGTGCTGGATCCAAAACATCAGGGCGGTTAGTTGCAGCAATGATTATAATTCCCTCATTAGCTCCAAAACCATCCATTTCGGTTAGTAATTGATTTAGAGTTTGTTCACGTTCATCGTGTCCTCCACCTAATCCTGCACCTCTTTGACGACCAACTGCATCTATTTCATCAATAAATATTAAACATGGGGCATTGTGTTTGGCTTGTTTAAACATATCACGAACACGACTAGCACCAACACCGACAAATAATTCAACAAAATCAGATCCACTTATGTAATAAAATGGAACATTAGCCTCTCCAGCTACTGCACGAGCTAATAAAGTTTTTCCTGTTCCTGGTGGACCAACAAGTAATACACCCTTTGGAATTCTTGCACCAAGTTTTTGAAATTTTTTAGGATTACGTAAAAAGTCAATTAGTTCTGCAACCTCTTCTTTTTCTTCATCTAATCCTGCTACTTGCTTAAATGTAACTTTCTTACTATCTTCATTCAAACGAGCTCTACTTTTACCAAAATCCATAGATTTATTAGCAGTACCCATTTGTCTAGATATAAAGAAGAAAGCAACACCTACTAAAATAACAAGAGGTAATACATTTACAAGAAATAATAATATTGTGCTTGATTCTGGATCAGTAGTAGTATCAATAGTAAATTTACTATTTTCAGAAGCTTCTACTAACTTTGATATCGATTCTTCTGCTAAAGGTACTCTAAAGAAGAATGTTTCACCATCACTATATCCTTTTAATGTACCAGTCACTTCATAAACTCCTGCTCTACTTCTAGGAGTTAAAACAACTTCTTTTACATTTTCTTTTGACACTTCTGTCATAAATTCATCATAAGTTATTAAATTAACTTTCGTATTTGCAAAATTTACAAAATAAAGTAAACCTAGCATAACAATTGTAATAAATAAATATGGCATCAGCCCACGTTTTATATTTTTCTTATTCATTAAACTGCTCCTTCCTTAATAATACTTTAGTATTATATCATACTTTTCTGTTTTTGTTTTGTCAAATTTTGATTTTTTTAATCCTGGAAGCCAAACTACCATATCATTAGAATCAACAACAACAGGCCATATATCACGTTCATGTGTTGGTATTTTAGCATCAATAAAAATATCATTTATCTTTTTTCTTCCAAGCATACCTTTAACGTACATTTTATCGCCATCTTTTCTTGTTCTAACACGTAAAGGAAATTTTACACTATCACTAGATAGTCTACATATGTTATTATTGTCTTTATTTGATTCTTCTATAACCTCAATATTTTTTCCATTAGGTAAATTTAAATACTTAATAATCTCTATCTCATAGGAATCTTTTTTTACTTTTTCAAATGCAAATGTAACCATATTATATGACTTAATGGCTTTTAAATTATTAGGTAAATATATATATGTATTGGCTTTTCTTGACAAAATTAATTGTTTTAGTAAAAGAGCATGATGATCAGTTATAAGCAATAAATCATCTTGATATATTTGCTCTAAAATAAAATAAATTACTTTCATTTGCAAGATCTGTTCTAAAGTTTTAAACTTATCAACATTTAAAATACCTTGAATGTAAATAGAAGGTAAAATACTCTTTACGGTTCTATCTATGTAGTCATTATATTCTAATAATGTACGACTAAATTTATAAAATTTTTTATGGACATTTTTATCTTCCTTTTTTAATGCTGGTACAATATATTTTCTAAAACGATTTCTAGTATGTATATCTTCTAAATTTGTAGAATCTATAAAATAATGAATTTTATTTTTTTTGTTAAAAGCTACAATTTCATCTTTTGTAACTTCTATAAGTGGTCTTATTAAAGTATACCCATCTCTTTTTATGACTTTAGAAAATCCACTATATCCTCTTAATGTTGATCCCCTTACAATACGCATTAAAATAGTCTCAATTAAATCATCTCCATGATGAGCAGTAAAAAGATATTTAGCTTTATATTTTTTTATAATTGTCTCAAAATATGCATATCTTTTTGTTCTTGCTTCATTTTCGAAATTATCATCTCCATAATCATCAATAACCATTCCTTCAAAAATAATATTATTAATCATACAAAATTTTTCCACATATTTTTGCTCTTCTAATTGACCTGGACGATTTGTATTATGGTTAACATGTGCGACAACGATAGTAATATCAATTGCCTTTCTAAGTTTTGACAAAAGATACAAAAGAGCCATAGAATCTGGTCCACCACTAACAGCAACAACAACACTATCACCATACTTCAAATCAATTGAATTCAATAAATAATTATAAGCTTCTTCCATAATATCCTCCTACCATTTTATTTCTTCCATATTATTTTTTCTTAAAAAAGCATTTGTTTTAGAAAATGGTTTACTTCCGAAAAAGCCACGATTTGCAGATAATGGAGATGGGTGAACACACTCTATAATTAAATGATTTTTGTTTTCAATCAATACTTTTTTACTTCTTGCATAACTTCCCCATAATATAAATACCATAGGCTTTTCTCTTTTTCCTAGTTCTTTAATAACATTATCAGTAAAAATTTCCCATCCTTTATCCTTGTGAGACAATGGACTATCTTTTACAACTGTCATAATTGAATTCAAAAGCAAAACACCTTGCTTAGCCCAATCTACTAAATTAGTTTGTGTTCTTTTTACACCAACATCATCTTCTAATTCCTTAAATATATTTCTTAGTGAAGGTGGCATTTTTACCCCCTCTCGAACAGAAAATGATAAACCATGTGCCTCTCCTTCACCATGATATGGATCCTGTCCTAAAATTACAACCTTAACTTGATCATAATCAGTATACCTAAATGCATCAAATATATGTTCATATTCAGGATATATTATCTTGCTTTTATATTCTGATTTAACAAAAATTCCTAACTTTCTAAAATAATCACTTGTAAATTCTTTTTGTAAAACTTTATCCCACATTCTATTTATCATATACAACACCAATAATATTCTATCATAATTATCAATGTAAAAACAATATTCGAGCATACACTAATAGTATCTATACAACTATTTAACTATATAAGATAGCTTCAATAAAGCATAAATATTTATAATTGCCAAAAGAGAAACTAATATATCAACAAATAACCATAAAGTAGTTGATTTAATAATACATCCAATCAATATAACAATTAATGTAATCAATTTCAAAATAAATATCATTACGCTATTTCTTTTCTTCAAAATAAATAAAAGGGCTGCTTCACCGTAATAGTAACCCGTCAAAATGGTGGAAAAAGCAAATAAAAATATAAAAATTAAAAGCAAAAGTTCACCAATACAGCCAAAATGATATGAAAAAGCCTGCTGCATAAGTTCGATCCCATTCATATCAGTAAAAGATATATCAATATAATCAGTTGTCATTATAAAAAAAGCAGTAGCTGTACAAATTAATAAGCTTGTAATATATACACCTATAACTTGTAAACAAGCTTGTTTTTCAATATCTTTTTTATCACAAATTGATGAAGTAATACTTCCTGTCCCAAGACCTGCTTCATTTGAAAATATTCCACGTTGTAATCCTATAATACAAGTTGAAATTATTCCACCTGTTATTGGTTCTATTCCAAAAGCCGATTTAAATATATTACATATTATTTCTGGTATTTGTGTGCTATTAACACATAATACATAAACACATAAAACCAAGTAAAATATTGTCATAAAAGGAACCAATTTACTAGTTATTTTAGTTATAGAATTTAGTCCTCTAAATATACATAAAGAGGTTAATATTGCCAACATAATTGCAGTAATATAATTAGGTACTACAATAAATGAATTAAAACCTTTCGTAATTGTATTTGCTTGAATTCCTAAAAAGCCACCAACATAACATACAATTATTAAAATAGCATACAAAGTAGCTAAATTACTATTATTTAACCCATTTTTTATGTAATAACTTGGACCTCCTACACAAACATTATTTTTTTCTTGATATTTAATTCCCAAAATTGTTTCAACATAAGACAAAATAGAAACAATAAATGTTGTTACCCAAAGCCAAAAGATAGTTCCAACTCCACCAATATATATTCCTAAAGCTATCCCTGCAATACTTCCAACACCAATTCTGCCGGCAAGTGTAAGCATTAAAGCATCATAAGAATTTTTATTTTTTTTATTAAAAATTTCTTTAAATAATGAAAATATCTTAAATTGTTTCCATTTTAATTTTATAGAATAATATACACTTGATAAAAGAATCATAGATGTAGCAATAGCCCAAAGAACTTTATGTGTAATTGTCAACATTATATCACCCTATATAAATATATTAACATTAAAAAAAAACAGTCCTAAACTGTTTAATTTGATAATGCATTTGCTATATCTATAAATTGTTCTAATGAAAGTTGTTCAGCTCTCACAGACAAATCCAAATTATACTTTTCTAAAACACTAGCAATAATATTTAAGTCATATTTTTTTAAATTATTTCGTAAAGTTTTTCTTTTCTGCGTAAAACTATCTTTTATCAACCTAAATAATAAATCTTCATCATTAACAACATATTTTTTATCAATTTTCTTAAATTCAACTACTATACTATCAACATTAGGTTTTGGAAGAAATACATTTCTACTAACATCAAGTAGTTTTTTTATTTGAAAATGATACTGCAAAAAAATTGATAAAGAATTGTAATCTTTAGAACCTGGACTAGCCTTAAATCTATCACCAACTTCCTTTTGTACCATAATAACAAGCTTTGAAACTGGAAGTTTATCTTCTATTATCTTCATTATAATTGGTGTTGTAATATAGTATGGTAAATTTGCAATAATATATAATTTATCATAATTATATTTTTTTATATCTGAAATAACATCACACTTTAAAAAATCACCAAATATAATATCAACATTATCAACATCTAAATTAGTACAAAGTACTTCTTCTAAAGTATTATCAATCTCATAACACAAAACATTTTTTGCATATTTAGATAATTTCGAAGTTAGTGAACCTGCACCTGGGCCTATTTCTATAACTAACGTATTTTTATCAATATTTGATTTTTCAATTATACTATTTATAACATTTTCATCTACAATAAAATTTTGACCAAAATTCTTTTTAAAATGAAAATTGTAACTATTTAAATTATTTTGCATTTTTTTTGGAGAATACTCCATTATATCACCGCCTAATTTAAGGTCTACCAACCCCATCTTTGTACACTAAATTCTATATCATTTCCGATTAATCCATCTGTTTTTGTCATATCATTAGATTCATAAGCCAAATCCATCCACACTTTTCCATTTTGCCACGCTGTATTCATAGAGCTTCCACGATCTAACACAATTGCATAAAAAGAATTAAAATTTTTGTTTGTAACTTTAATAATTGTTCCACAAGGAAAATATTTTGCTGTTGATAAAATACGAATTTTACCATATTCAGAATCATCATAATAAATTCCATCAGTTATCAAACTATGTTTCTTTTTATCACTAGTCAAACATGCTACATTACCGAGCTTGCTACAACCTGCGCAATAAGCACTATAACCAGTTAGTTTCCCTTTGAAAAGACCATATGATCCTGTTCCTACTTCTACAATTTCATTTTGTACCGATTCAACAACATGTGTTTCGCCATTATCAAAATATGAAACACCAAGAACGCCTGGTTTAATTACTTTTGACAAATTATAAGGCATTTTAGGATTATAAATATACTCAGTCTCATAATGTGTAACTGTACTTATAACATCTACATTTTTTTCTTGATTTACATTTGTTATTAAAATATTATTATCTTTATAGTTACCAATACGAAAAAAAGACATTAATGAAACAAATACTATGCTTAACCATTTGTAAATTACCTGCAAAACATATAAGTTCATATCACACCTCATACACTAGTAAAATATAGCTAAAGTTTAGCACAATTATAACATCAAGTCAAACACACTCTTTGCCGTTTGTGATGTTGCTTCAACAACTTTATCATATGATGTATTTTTCAATTCTGCTATTTTTTTTGCAACAATAGAAACATAGTATGGTCTATTATTTTTTCCACGATATGGCTCTGGTGTCAAAAATGGACTATCAGTTTCTAATACAAAATCTGTTAAATTAAGGTCAGATACAACCTCTACTGTTTTTCTATTATTTTTAAAAGTTAGTGTTCCACCTACACCAAATTTAATTCCAAGTTTTTTAAATTTATAAGCCATTTGAACACTATAACTATAACAATGCATAATACACTTATTTCCATTTAGATTTTCTGACAAAACATCATATGTATCTTCTGCTGCATCTCTACTGTGAACGACGATTGGTTTTTTATATTTTTGTGCAAGAAAAATCTGTTTTTTAAATAAATCTATTTGCTCTTGTTTATCATCTTTATTATAGTGATAATCAAGACCTATTTCACCCACACCAACAATCTTATCACAATTAAGATACGTTTCTAATACATCTAAATCATGCAATGACGTTGTTTTAGCAAATTCAGGATGATAGCCAACTGTACCATAAACATTATCATATTTTTGACATAATTCTAATACTTCTTTATTACTATCTTTATTATCGCCACTTACAATAATTATGCCATCATGCATCTCATCAACTAATTCTTCTATATCATCATAATATTCGTTAAATATATGACAATGTGTATCTATAAGCATATTTCTTCACCAAAAAAATTATATCATTTTTTGATATAATTTTCTACTTACTACTCATTTTTATTTTTCTCTTTGCAATAAAATATCTAATAACAAATACTGAAACAGAGAATAAATAAAATGCTCCTAAAAAATCTAAATCAGATAAGATGCTTCCTAAAAAAAGTAAAGCACCTATTATACACACAAATCTAACAGCCCTCGATTCTTTAACATCATCGTTTGACATATTATCTCCTTTTTATATCTAAATTTTTGAAACAACATAACTAATATATCAAACAAATAGTCATATAGCAAATAAAATCGAGGAAAAGTGCCCGACAATTTACAACATTTTACATTTTTATTATTTTTCTTTATCAATTCTTAAAAATAGAGGTTCTGGTTTATTTAAAATAATACCTATATCAAGTCCAGTAAAATCTAAACTATCAATAAATCTATTTTCTGTATTTAATTGTTTAAATATTTTGTCTGCCGTATCTGGTAAAAAAGCCTGTAATAATACTGCACCACTTCTAATTGCTTCAAGTAAATTATACAAAACAGTTTGTAAACGCTCCTTTTTAGATTCATCGCGTGCTAAAACCCATGGCATTGTTTCATCAATATACTTATTACTTCTTCTAAAAATATCAAAAATATCATCTAAGGCATTTGCTATTCTTAAATCATCCATATCTTTATCAACTTTACTTTTTGTTGATAATACACAATCTATTAATTCTTTATCAATATCTTCATAAACACTAGGTGCCATTACTTCACCATTTAAATATTTATGTGCCATAGAAATTGTACGATTTACTAAATTACCTAGTATATTTGCCAAATCAGAATTTATTCTTTCAATTAATAATTCTTTAGTAAAAGTTCCATCACTTGCAAATGGAATTTCATGAAGTAAATAATATCTAACAGCATCAACACCATATTCATTAACTAAATCATCTGCATATACAATATTTCCCTTACTTTTACTCATTTTATCATTTCCAAATAAAACCCATGGATGGCCAAATATTTTTTTAGGAAGTGGTAAATCTAATGCCATTAAAATAATAGGCCAATAAATTGTATGAAAACGTAAAATATCCTTACCTATTAGATGTAAATCAGCAGGCCAATATTTTTTAAACTCTTCACTTTCTTTTCCATCAACATCATATCCAAGAAAAGTAATATAATTTGTTAAAGCATCTACCCATACATATATAACGTGCTTTTCATCAAATGTTACAGGTATTCCCCATTTAAATGATGTACGTGAAACACATAAATCTTGTAAACCTGGTTTTATAAAATTATTAATAATTTCATTTTTTCTGCTTTCTGGTTGTATAAAATCAGGATGTGATTCAATATATTCTTCTAACCTAGAACTATAATTACTTAATTTTAAAAAATATGCCTCTTCACTTGTTTTTACAACTTCTCTTCCACAATCTGGACATTTTCCATCTACAAGTTGTGTTTCAGTAAAGAAAGACTCACAAGGTGTACAATATAACCCTTCATACTTTCCTTTATAAATATCCCCTTGATCATATAATTTTTTAAAAATACGTTGCACTACCTCTTCATGTTGTGGATTTGTCGTACGTATAAATTTATCATAACTTGTATTCATAACATCAAATATTTTTCTAACTTCAAGTGATACTTCATCAACAAATTCCTGTGGTTGTACACCAAGTTCTCTAGCTTTTTCTTCTATTTTTTGTCCATGTTCATCAGTTCCTGTTTGAAAATAAACATCATATCCAGTTAAACGTTTATAACGTGCTATCGCATCAGCTAAAACAATTTCATAAGTATTACCAATATGAGGTTTCCCAGATGTATATGCAATTGCTGTACTAATATAAAATTTTTCTTTCATTTTCTTCCTCCTTTTAGTCCATTCCATAAAACGTAAAATAAATAAAAAAATTCTATAATATAAGGGCAACAAAATCGCGGTACCACCTTACTTATAGAATAAACTATATCTTAAATCTTTAACGCAGAATACGGCATAGACTAACTATTCATCTATACAGCTCCAGAACCATTTAAAATATTTCTGCTATCTATTTACACCTTCCATAGACTCTCTACAAGCATACATATTCTTCTTTCCATCACAGCTTTATGGATAAATTATAACATAAACTTTTTTACGCTTCAAGATATTTAGATAAAAATTCTGCAGCTATTTGCGCTATTTTTTCATCTATTTCCGATATTTTATCTATTTTAGAAAAAATCAAAACCAATCCAACAGAATCACCATTACAAATAATTGAATCTATCACATAAGTGCAATCTAATGATAATTCTTCTGTTAATTTTAAAGTTTTAATATGCTTTTCTAAAATGCTTTCACGTCGTTTAATTGAATTTATTAATTCATCACTTAATTCCTTATTCATTAAATTTCTCTTTAATTCACCACTCGCTGCTATTATATTATCACTATCAGTGATTATAACGTTTTTTTTCAAAAAATTATTGATAGAATCAGCATAAACTTGGGCAAAATCTCCTAATTTTTTCATGATTGAATATTTCCTTAAAACAATTTCATCATTTGTATCTGTATATATTTCAATGTTTTCACCCTCTCTTATTCGCATGGTTTTTCTTATTTCCTTTGGAATTACAATTCTTCCTAGTTCATCAATTCTTCTTACAACACCAGTTGCCTTCATATATACCTCTCTTCCTATCAATAATTTGGTTATTTTTATATGAAATATACTTATTTACCTTTAAATTTTGAATTTATTTATGATATAATAAATGCGTTTATATCAAAGGAGATGTTTTATGAATAATTCAGAAAAAGTTCTTGTATTTGGACATAAAAAACCAGATACAGATAGTATTGCAGGATCAATTGCAGTTGCATATCTAAAAAATAAACTAGGTATTAATGCAGAAGCAAGAGTTCTTGGTAATCCAAACAATGAAACAAAATTTGCACTTGACTATTTTAATGTTGACACACCAAGATATTTAAATGACATTAAAACCAAAATTAAAGATATTGATTTTTTAAAAAATTATACAGCTAGTGAAAAAGATTCAATATATGATGGTTTTATAAAAATGACTAATGAAGAAATAGGTGCCATACCAATAGTAAATAAAGAAAATAAATTAGTTGGACTCGTTTCTTTAAAAGACATTGCTAAAGGACTTGTAAGTGGTGATATATCAAATTTATGTACATCATACACAAACATTGTAAAAGCATTAAATGCTAAGGAAATATTAAAATTTGATGACGAAATAATAGGAAATATTTTCATTGCTTCTTATAAAAGTGCTACGTTCATTGAAACTGTTGATTTAGATTCTTCATCTATTTTAATAGTTGGTGATAGATATAGCATAATTGAACATGCTATACAAAAAAAAGTTAAAATGATAATTTTAACAGGTAAGAATGAATTAGCAAATGAACTTTTAGAAGCTGCTAAACAAAATAAAGTAAATATTATTTATGCAAATGATGATACTTTCAAAACTTCTAGAAAAATTGGAATGGCAAATTATGTAAGTAGTGTTATGACAAAACAAGAAATTATAACTATTAACATGAAAGATGATATAAATGATTTCATTGATATTTCTAAAAAATATAAATATAGTAATTATCCTGTTATTAATGACGACAATGAATACGTTGGATTGATTCGTTTATCAGATGTAACGGACATAAAAAAAAGAAAAGTTATTCTTGTTGATCACAATGAAGCTGTTCAAAGTGCTGACGGCCTAGAAGAAGCAGAAATTATAGAAATCATTGATCACCATAAAATAGGAACAATAGGAACAAGCATGCCAATTTCATTCCGTAATATGCCAATTGGAAGTTCTAATACAATTATTTATATGTTATATAAGGAAAATGGAATTGAAATTCCTAAAAATATTGCTGGTTTAATGTTATCTGGAATAATATCAGACACACTTTTGTTTAAATCTCCAACTACAACACAAATTGATATCGATATAGCTAAATCTTTAGCTACTATTGCAGAAGTTGATATTGAAAGTTATGGAATGGAAATGCTAAAAGCAGGATCTTCACTTAAAGGTAAAACAAAAGAAGAAATTTTATATACAGACTTTAAGAATTTCACAATTGATGATAAAAAAGTCGGTGTTGGACAAATTACAACATTTAACATTGATGAAATATTAAATGACAAAGACGAATATGTTAAACTAATTAATGATATTGCTGCAAATAATGATTACGCAATTGTTGCTCTTTTTGCAACAGATATTATTAAAAATGGTTCATATATGCTATATAATGAATCAGCAAAGGACATCTTAGACAATTGTTTTGAAATAAAAGATCTTTACGAAGGATATTATCTTGATGGATGTGTATCTAGGAAAAAACAAATTATTCCAAAAATTATGAATATATTAGAAAAGAAATAGTTTTTACTATTTCTTTTTTTTGTTATTTTCTATAATTTTAGCTAAATCAACTAAATAATATATAAAATGTTTATCTATGCCCACAATATCTAAGGTTATAATAACTTGTTTTTGTTTTGTACTAAATCTAAACATTCTAGATAAATTTGTCACATCTAAAAATAAATTCTGAATATCTAAGTTCTCAACTAAATCAAAAGGCAAATATACTTCTATAAAATTTTTAGTTTGTCTTACTTTTGTAATTGATAATCTTTCTGCATATTTTTCAAATAATTCTTCATGCATATATATCAATGTTGAATCACTAACATTACCAAATCTATCTTCTAATTCATCTTTTACCTGTTCTAATTTTTGAAGAGAATCAATTGTATTAATCTTTTTATGAATTTCTATCTTGACATCAACATCAGATACATAATCATCTGATATTGTAGTTCCAACATCAACAAGTGGCATGTTACTTGTTGATGGTTCAATGATATTTTTTCCTTGTAATTTTGCTATTTCATCATTCAACATTTTTAAATAAAGCTCTATACCAACAGAATCAATAAAGCCAGCTTGTTCACTTCCTAATAAATCCCCTGCACCTCTTATTGATAAATCACGCATAGCAATTGAAAAACCACTTCCAAGTTGTGTAAACTCTTTTATTACATCCAATCTTTTTTGTGCTATTTCTGTTAAAACTTTACCCTGTTTATACATAAGATAGCAATATGCAATCTTATCACTTCTTCCTACTCTACCACGAATTTGATATAACTGTGAAAGGCCAAAATTATCTGCATCCATAATTATCAAAGTATTGACATTTGGTATATCAATTCCTGTTTCTATAATTGTTGTACATAATAAAATATCATATTTTTTTTGAATAAACTCCATCATAGTATTTTCAAGTTCTGCTTTTGTCATTCGGCCATGAGCACAAACTATTTTAGCATCTGGTACTAATGCAGATATTTCCATAGCTTTGCTATTCATTTCTTGAACATGATTATAAAGAATAAAAACTTGCCCATTTCTCGATAACTCTTTATATATAGCATCCTTTATAACCGCTTTATTTTGTTGTAAAACATAAGTTTGAATAGGATATCTATTATATGGAGGTGTTTCTATTAATGATAAACTACGAATTCCAGTCATTGACATTTGAAGTGTTCGCGGTATTGGTGTTGCTGATAAAGTTAAAATGTCTATATTATTTTTATACTTTTTAATTTGTTCTTTTTGTTTAACGCCAAATCTTTGCTCTTCATCTATAACTAATAATCCTAAGTTTTTAAAGCTTATATCTTCACTTAATAATCTATGCGTACCAATTACAATATCTATTGCACCATTCTTTATACCTTCTTTTAAATTAGATAACTTTTGTCCTGTTGTGAATCTGTTTAATAACCCAATATTAACAGCAAAACTACTAAATCTCTCTAAAGCACTGTTATAATGTTGAGATGATAGAATTGTTGTAGGGCAAAGATACGCTACCTGCTTACCAGACATAATAGCTTTAAACATTGCTCTAAATGCTACTTCGGTTTTACCAAACCCAACGTCTCCACATAATAATCTATCCATCGGATGAACATCTTCCATATCTTTTTTGATTTCGTTAATTGCTTTTATTTGATCTTCTGTTTCAGTATATTTAAATTCTTTCTCAAATTCTAGTTGTTCTTTTGAATCTGGTAAAAATGAAAATCCAACACTCGCTTCTCTTAATGCATATAATTCTAATAATTCACCTGCCATATTTTCAAGTTTCTTTTGAATTCGCATTTTGGTTTTGGCCCATTCTGTTCCACCAAGTTTATTTAATGGTGGTGTTAGCCCTTCATTAGATGAATACTTACTAATAGATTCTATTTTTTCAACAGGAATATATAACTTATCTCCACCCTTATACTCTAAAACTAAATAGTCTTTTTTTAAGCCATTTTTTGTCAGTACACTTAATCCTAAATATTTACCTATCCCATGAGTATTATGAACAATATAATCACCAATATTTAATTTGTTTATATCCCTAATTTTTTTACCATATCTGAATTTTGAATTATATTTTTGTGAATTAGAATTTCGATTAAATAATTCTCTTTCTGATATAAAAATATAATTATTCAAACTAAATCCTTCTGATATATTTTTAACAATTAAATTTATATAATTTTCATATATTTCATTTTCATTTGTAATAATAATTTTTTCATTTTTTAAATAGTCTTCTACTTTATTTAAACTATATCTATTGGATAAACAAATAACAATTGTTTTATGTGATTTTATATTTTGATTTAAATACTTTTTTAAAATAATAGTACTTTCAAAAGAATCTAATTGATATGAATTATATATTATTGTATTATCTACACTATTTATATTTTCATCATATTTTTCAAAGAATATTTCATCTGACTCACTTAATTCATCAAATGAAAACATATATTTTTTTGATGATTCTATATTTTGTTCATTTTTATAATTTAAAATATCTTCCTCTAACAATAAGTAACCTTGTTTAATCTCACTATACTCATTATAAACAACAATATAATTATCTAAATAACCAGAAATATTGCTAACCATTTTTTCATCATTTAAATTAATAATATTTTCATAATATGGATAAATAACGGTATTTTGTATGTCATGAATGGTACGTTGTGTTTCAACATTAAACGTTCTTATTGATTGAATTTCATCACCAAAATACTCTAAACGAATTGGATTTTCACAACCAACAGGAAAAACATCTATAACAAACCCTCTCACAGCATAGTCCCCTGTTTTTTCAACAAGCGGCTCTCGACTGTATCCGAGATCATTTAATTTTTGTATAATTATATTCATATTATATTCGTGATTGATTTTTAATGATAAAATTGATTGTTCATAAATACTTTTTTTAGGTAAGAAACGTAAATAACCCATTAAATTTGTAACAACTATATAGTTTTCTTTTTTTAATAATGTATTTAAAGTTTCAAGTCTTGTTATTGATAATTCAGGACTTGCAGCTATAGCTTCACTTGTTAAAAAATCATCCATTGGAAAAAACAAAACTTTATCAGTATAGTTTTGTAGAGATTGATATATCAAATTTGCTTCATATAAAGAGTTATTTACAACTAAAATTGATTTTTTATCTGTTGAAAATAATTTAGAAATGTACATCGATTTTAATTCTTTTGTCAACCCGATTATCCTAGAATCTGATGTTATATCTATTAATTTATCAAAAATACTCATATATTCCTCCAAACACTAAAAATGATACTAAGTATCATTTCTATTATATCTATTCATTACAAAATCAAAATCATGGATTACATAATCACCAATAATATTTGGAATATTATCAAATATCTTATTTAATATATTTAATTCATCTTGACTAAATTTACCTAAAACATAATCTTTTGTATCAATTGATTTATTATTGGAAATTCCTATTTTAATACGTTTATACTCTTTTGTATTTAAATGCAGTTCAATATTTTTTAACCCATTATGTCCACCTGAACTACCTTTATATTTTATTTTATATCTACCAAGAGGTAAGTCTAAATCATCGTTAATTATTAAAATATCATCAATAGATATTTTAAAAAACTTAACATACTCAGCAACTACTTCTCCAGATAAATTCATATACTTTTCTGGTTTTAATAACATTACTTTAATACCATTAATTATGCCTTCACCATAATTACCATTAAATTTATGACGATCAAGTTTTATGCCATAGTAATTACATAATTTATCAATCGCCATAAATCCAACATTGTGTCTAGTGTTATTATAAATATTTCCTATATTTCCCAAACCAACAATTAATTTCATAATTATTCCCCCTTATGATATTCCATATAAACTTCATTTTTAGACAATCCTCTTTCATGTGCTACTGTTTTTATTGCATCTTTAACTGTATATCCTTCTTTAAGATATAAATTAATATGTTCAATAAGTGTCAAGTTATCATAGCTTTTTTGTTCTAAATTAGGTTCAACAATGATAACTAATTCACCTTTTATGTCAACTGTTTGTTCAATAACTTCAGAAATTGTTCCACGATAAACTTCTTCATACTTCTTACTTATTTCCCGGGAAATTGAAATGCTTCTATTTCCCAATATTTCTAACATATTGTTTAATGTTTTTTCAAGACGATGTGGAGCTTCATAAAAAATCAAAGTATAAGATAAACTATTCAGACTTTGCAATTCTTTTTTTCTCTTTCCTTCTTTATGATCTAAAAAACCATAAAATAAAAAAGGCATAGGATTAATTCCAGACATTATTAAAGCTGGAATGAGTGCAGTTGCTCCAGGTAACCCTACCACATTATAATTATTAATTATCGCAAACTTAGCAAGCTCATATCCAGGATCACTTATAACTGGTGTTCCTCTATCACTAACAATTCCAACATCATATCCGTTTTTTAAATATTCAATTAATTTATTTTTATTTTCCGATTCATTAAATTTATGACTAGAAATTAATTTTTTTGAAATATCTAAGTGTTTCAACAATAAAGCAGTAACCCTTGTATCCTCACTAAATATAACTTCCACTGATTTTAATACTTTTATACTTCTCAATGTTATATCATCAAGATTACCAATCGGTGTTGGTATCAAATAAACTGTAGGTGTACCATCATAACTTTTTTGTGACATATTACATCCTCCTAATTAATAAAATATTTTTTTATTTGTTCTGTATATTCTCCATTTTCTTCATGTGTATAAATAGGTGGTAATATCTTTATTCCTGGTTTTCCATTTTTACTACCTTCAATTAATAATATATTAGCAGCCATATCTGGTTTTGGATAAATGAATTGTATCTTTTTAGGTTGTATATTATATTTTTTCATTGTATCCAATATTTCAACTAATCTTTCCGGACGATGTACCATAGCTACTACACCATTATTTTTTAATAATTTCTTACATACTGTAAAAATTTCATCTAAATTTAGTTTAACTTCATGTCTTGCTATAACTTTATATTCACTATCATTTTTCCTTGATAATTCTTGTACTTTAAAAAAAGGTGGATTACATGTAATAACATCATATTGATCACTTTCCACTCTATTTTTATATTCTTTTATATCTTCATTATATAGACTAATCTGTTTATCTAAATGATTGTATAAGATAGATTTTTGAGCAAGTTTGTATACTTTTTCTTGTATTTCTACGCCATCAATATGAGCCTGTGTTTTTGTCGATAGAATTATTGGAATAACTGCATTTCCTGTACCAATATCTAATATTTTCTTACATTTTGCATTAAGTGAAACAAAGTTTGGAAGTAACACTGAATCAAGTGAAAAATTAAACATATTTGTATCTTGATATATTTTTAAATTATTATATCCAAGCAAATAATTTAGTACCTCCATTACATCTTTACCTCTACTTTTCCGACTAAAGGTATATCTACAGTATAACTACGCGCTAATATATTAACATCAATAACTGTTCCGTTTTTTTCATCAACTTCTACTATATCACCAATCTTTGGTAAACCTTTTTTACAAGTTTTATAACATTCGTTCTCATATTTTAAACAACATAATAATCTTCCGCAAAGACCATTGATTTTATTAGGACTCAAAGCTAAATTTTGATTTTTAGCCATAGAAATTGAAACAGAATCAAATTCTTTTAAATATCTATGACAACATAATTCTTGTCCACATGAACCGATGCCACCAATTTCTTTTGCCTTATCTCTAACACCAATTTGGCGTAGCTCAATTCTAACTTTATATATAGATGCTAAATCTTTTGCCAAATCTCTAAAATCTATTCTTTTATCTGAAAAAAATCTAAAAATTAATTGATCCCTATCAAAAGTAAAATATGCATCTAACAAATTCATTTCTAAATTATACTTTTGAATCAATTTTTTACATTTCTTTAAAGCTAATGATGCATCTTTTATATTTTCTTTATTTTTTAAATAATCTTTTTTTGACGCAATTCTAAGAACAGTTCCCAAGTTTTTATTAAGTTTAGTTTCATCAAGAGAGTGCACATCTGTAACAACTTTTCCAAAGTATTTACATTTTCCTTCTTCTAAGATTATAGTAACATTTTTTTTCAAATTTAAATTATTTGTATAATAATATGCTATTGAATTATTTCCAACACGTTCAACTCCAACTACCTTCTTCATACATATCACTCTTTTCTAGATCAATAACTAACTTGTCCATTAATAAATTTATATTTACATTATATTGAATATTCTTTTTTAAACTCATTATAATTTTTATTTTTTTCATTATTTTCTTTACTGAATTATTTTTTATAATATTTTTGATGTCATCAATACTATTTTCAAAAATTATATTTGAAACACCATTTATAATTGCAAGTATATCACGATAATATAATATCCATATATCAAAAGCAAATATAACTAAATCTCTTGTATTAAAAATACTATGAAATAATTTATCTGTATACAAAAGCGTATCCAATCCATTTTTTTCATAATAATTTATAAAATTAATAGCATCAGTTATTTTGGCATTTAATTCTTCCTCTGTCATTTCATCTACACTAATAGAATTAATACTATTTTTTATTTTAACTAAAGGTGATATTTCATTACCATTTCTATTATTTAAAGTTATAATTTGGCACCTTGAACGAATTGTATCCAAGAGTTCATATCTATTATTTGTAATAAGTATAGCAATGATTCCCTCTTCTGGTTCTTCTAAAAATTTTAAAATTGAATTAGCTGCTGACAAATTCATTTTTTCTGCATGATTAATAATATAAACCCTATATTTACTTTCAACACTTTTTGTTTCAAATAAATGTTGAATATAATCAGTTTGTTCTTTTTTTATCCATAAACCATCCGGTTCTATTATTAACAGTTCTGAAAATTCATTTTCAGTTATTTTTTTACATTGCGTACAATTTACACAATTATTGTAATTTAAATAAAAATAAGGGCATAAAATTGATTTAGAAAATTCTATTGCGAGATTTAATGCTTCCTTAGAATCATTTGACTCAAACAAATAAGAATGTGATATTTTATTTTCTTTGATGCTAGAAGATAAAATTTTATAAACAATTGGCCACTTATCTTTATAACTATCTAACATTCTTTCCTCCTAAAACATTATAACATAAATTAATATAAACGAAAATAAAGCTGGTATTCCCAAAATTGACAAAATTCCAACTGTAATTACATTAATTGGTATGATAACTCCAATTGGTTCGATTAAAACATTATATCCATATAATAAAAAAGAATAAAAAATTATTTTTTTTAAAATTTTTAAAATTTTCTTAAACATATAATCACCATTAAATCGTATGTCTAAAAATTTAAATAATTACATATCTTTTCTATTAATAAGTGCCATTTCTAGTGTCATGGTATCAACATATTCCATATCTATACCAAGTGGAATTCCATATGCCAATTTAGTTATTTTTATATGATAACCTTCTAATAATTTTGATATATACAAAGCTGTAGTTTCACCTTCAATACTTGGTTTTAAGGCAATAATAATTTCTTTAATTTTTTCTTTTTCTATTCTATCAATTAACTGATTTAACTTTAAATCATCAGGGCCAACCCCATCTAATGGAGAAATTAATCCATCTAAAACATGGTATTTACCATTATATGATCCTGTTTTTTCAAATAAAATTATATTTTTAGGATCTTCAACAACACATATTGTATTATTATCACGTGAAGTATCTTTGCATATTGAACACAATTCTTCGTCTGATAAATTATTACAACATATACACCTTCTAATTTTAGTATTAACATCAATTAAAGCTTGTGAAAACATTTCTACAGATTGTTTATCTTGTTTAAGAATTGACAAAGCTAATCTCTCTGCTGTTTTTTCACCTATTCCTGGTAACTTTTTAAATGATTCAATTAAATTAACTATTGAATTTGGATATTTCATTAAAATAGTCCTGGCATTCCTTGTGTATATTTACCTAATTTTTTTTCTGTATCATCATCTATTTTTTTCATTGCATCATTTACAGCTATAACTATCATATCTTCTAGAATTTCAACATCATCTTTGTCGATATCTTCTATATTCAACTTAATTTTTGATATTTGCTTATTACCATACATTTCAACTGTAACCATTTCTGATTTTCCAGTATATAGTGTTTTATCAATTTCTTTTTTTGATGTCATCATATCCTTTTGTAATTTTTGAGCTTGCTTCATCATTGCTTGTATATTCATTTTCTATTCCTCTTTTCTTTTAATTTAATTATATTGAATTAAATATTCAAAAGAATCTTCGATTTTATTACTATTCTTTGATTTGTGTAAAAATGACATTATATCATCTGGTTCTTCTATATATTTATATATTTTTAACTGTTTGTTAAAAGATTCTTTGATTGTATTCCATTCTTCTAAGGTAACTGCTACAGCATGAACATTATTATTATAAATTTCATTTAACAATTTTTCAATTGTCTCTACTTCTTCATAAAAATTATATTTTAATTCTTCATAATCATATACAAAAACAAAATAATTTTTATTTGCGGCTTTTAAATTACCATTAATAATTATATTTGCTGCGCTAGAATATTCAGGGTTTAAAATATATTGATTTGCGTCTTCCATTTTGTTTTTTAATTCTAAATAATTCTTCTTGTCAAAATTACACAAAGTGTTATTTACCCTTATTTCTATTAGTTGTTCTAAATTTTTTTTATAATTTTCTGAATATGTAATTTTTTTATTTTCTATTTGTTTTTCTGAGTTTAACTCATTAATTTTATTTGCTTTGATTTGTTCTGATTTTATTAAATCTGTCTTTGTCTCCTTTTTTTCGTCAGTTGCTTGTTTGTTATTAATAGATGTCATTATATCAATAAATAACAATTCCATACTTAATCTAGGATTACCTGAATTTTTTAATTCATTTAAACCTACATTTAATTTATTAATATATTCAAATAATTTTGTTTCAGATATTTTTTCTTTTATATCATCGTATAAAGAAATATCATCTATTTTTGATTTTAAATATAATGGAGCCTCTTTAGAAAGTAATATATTTCTTAAAAATAATATAAATTCATCTAATATCTTTACTAAATTTTTTCCGCTTGTATCATAATTATCAATTATTGAAAAAATATTTTCAATATTATTTTCTATCAAATTATTATATAGATTATATAATTGGACTTGTGGTACAGTTCCATTTATTTCATGAATAACATCTAAAGTTATATTATTTTCTTCATACGCTATTGTTTGTTCAAATAAACTAAATGCATCCCTCATACCTCCATCAGATATTCTTGCAATTTCATCTAAAGCTGATGCATCAATATTAATAGATTCTAATTCAGCAATTTTTAATAGATGATTGCTTATTTGACTTATAGGAATCTTTTTAAAATCAAATCTTTGACATCTTGATAAAATTGTTGCAGGTATTTTATGTGGTTCCGTTGTTGCTAAAATAAAAATTACATGTGCTGGTGGCTCTTCTAATGTCTTTAGAAGTGCATTAAACGCACCAACAGTTAACATATGAACCTCATCAATAATATATACTTTATATTTACCGGTTGATGGCACTATATTTATTTTATTTTTTAATTCTCTTATTTCATCTACACCATTATTAGATGCTGCATCTATTTCTATTACATCAGTACTTTGTTTGTTATTAAATTGTAAGCAATTGATACATTCGTTACATGGATTTGAGCCATTTAAATTTAAACAATTAACTGTCTTTGCTAATATTTTAGCTATACTTGTTTTCCCTGTTCCACGGGGTCCTGTAAATAAATATGCATGCGATATTTTATTATTTAATATAGAATGAATTAATGTTTTTTTTACAATTTCTTGTCCTACGACCTCATCAAAATTCTGCGGTCTATATTTTCTATATAATGACTGGTACATAAAATCACCTCAATTCAATATGTATATTATATCATCTTTTAACTACTAATTATTGCTTTTTCTTTTGTTTTTAAAGAATTTTTTCAACAATTCACCACACTCTTTATTTTCTAAATTTATTACATTAATATTATTAAAATATTTTTCACCTGACATCTGAATATTTTTTGTACCAAACACCACTTGCGATATTCTAGATTGTTCTATCGCACTGCTACACATAACACAAGGTTCTAATGTTGTATACAATATACAATCATCTAAATGCCATGACTTTAATTTTTTACAAGCTTTTATTATTGTTAATATTTCAGCATGATACACTGAAATATTTTTTTTATTTTTTTTATTATATGCTTTAGCTATGATTTTATTGTTTTTTACAATTATACAGCCTATTGGAACTTCATTTTTTTTATATGCTTTATACGCTAATTTTAAAGCTTCATTCATATAATTTTCGTGTTTCATTATATCACCCAACCATAAAAAAAGACACACACATTTAGAGACTCTTAAGGCTGCTATTTTCCAATCCTGACCTATTTCGAGCATAAATGTTGTGCCGTTATTAATATATAATATTTTTTCTTTTTTTTCAAATGTTTCACGTGAAACATTTGAATTTTATTTAATTTTTAGAAATATATAAATAATATGTTTCACGTGAAACATATTATTCTTCTTCTAATTTTTCTGAATTTTGTTCTTCTTCAATTCTATCAACAATAGTAACTGTACTTACTTTTGTTTCATCTTTTAAATTTATTAATTTAACTCCTTGGGCTACTCTTCCTGTTGTTGAAACTTGCTCTAATGGCAATCTAATTATAATACCATTGTCTGTAATAATCATTAAATCTTCTTTTCCACTTACTGTTTTAAATGAAACAATATTTCCATTCTTTTCTGTAACATTTAATGCTTTTACCCCTTTGCTGCCACGATGTGTCATTCTATATGCACTTAAATCTGTTTTCTTACCAAAGCCTTTTTCGGTTACAACTAAAATTTGTTGATCCTTATTAGCAATTTCACATCCAACACATATTGCATCTTCAATATCAATTCCTCTTACACCTGCTGCAGTTCTACCCATAATTCTTATTTCATTTTCATTAAATCTAATCATACGTCCATTTGAAGCGCCAATTAAGATTTCGTCACTACCAGATGTTTTATTTGCAGATATTAATATATCTTCTTCTTTTAGTGTAATAGCTATTTTTCCATTTGCACGGATATTATCATATTCACTAATATTTGTCTTTTTAATTATTCCTTTTTGTGTACAAAGTACAATATACTTATTGCTTTCTGTATTTTGTACACATAACATTGATGTAACATACTCATCCTTCTCAATTGGAAGTAAATTTATAATAGGTATACCCTTAGATTGTCTACTAAATGAAGGAACTTCATAACCTTTCATACGATATACCTTACCTTTATTAGTAAAGAACAATACATAATCATGTGTTGTCATTGAAAGAATATTCTTTGCAAAGTCTTCCTCATTAGTTGTCATTCCTTTAATTCCAACACCACCACGGTTTTGTAATTTATATGTATCAGCATTTACCCTTTTAATATATCCTTTATTTGTCAATGTAATTAAAATATCTTCTACTGGTATCAAAGACTCATCTTCAATATAATCTATTGCAGTCATATCAATAGAAGTTCTTCTTTCATCACTATATTTATCCTTTATTTCTAGTAATTCTAATTTAATAATATCCAAAACTTTTTTCTCTGATGCTAATATTTCTTTTAATTCTCTTATACGTTCTAGTAAATCATTCAATTCATTTTCAATTTTATCTTTTTCAAGTCCAGTTAATCTTCTTAGTTTCATTTCTAATATTGCTTCACATTGAATTGTATCTAAATTAAATCTTGCTGTTAATTGTTCTTTTGCAATATCGTCTGTTTTAGATGATTTAATAATTTTAATAACTTCATCTATATTATCTAAGGCAATTTTTAATCCTTCTAAAATATGAACTCTATTTTCACATTTATTTAAATCAAATTTAGTTCTTCTGATAATAATTTCTTTTTGATAATCAATATATTTTGAAATTATTTCTTTTAAAGATAAAATACTTGGTGTTTTTTGATCTATCATTAATAAATTTATTCCATATGTTGATTGTAATTGTGTATGTTTATATAAATTATTTAACACAACATTTGCGTTTGCTTCTTTCTTTAAATAAATTATAACACGCACTGGATTTTCCAAGTTAGATTCCTCATGTAAATCACTTATTCCATCTAAAACCTTATCTCTAACTAATTGTCCTATTCTCTCTTGAAATTCTTTTTTATTAACTTGATATGGAAGCTCAGTTACAATAATTCTACTCTTACCATTATTTTCTTCAATTTCTACTCTACCACGAATAGTTATAGTACCTTTTCCTGTTTCATATGCTTTTTTTATACCACTATTTCCAAGGATAATTCCTCCTGTTGGAAAATCTGGACCTTTTATATACTGCATTAATTCTAATGTATCAATATCTGGATTTTCTATATAAGCAACACAGCCATCTATAACTTCTCCCAAATTATGTGGTGGAATATTTGTTGCCATTCCAACGGCTATTCCCATCGATCCATTTACTAATATATTAGGAAATCTAGACGGTAATATTTCTGGTTCTTTTTCTGTTTCATCAAAATTAGGCTTAAAATCAACAGTATCTTTATTTATATCTCTAACCATTTCTAGTGATAATTTAGATAATCTTGCTTCTGTATAACGCATAGCTGCTGCTCCATCACCATCTAAGTTACCAAAATTTCCGTGTCCATCTACTAACATATGTCTAAAACTAAAAGGTTGAGCCATACGTACCATTGCTTCATAAATACTTGAATCTCCATGGGGATGATATTTACCCATTACATCTCCAACTATTCTTGCACTTTTACGGTGAGGTTTATCTGCTGTATATCCTGATTCATACATAGAATATAAAATTCTTCTGTGAACTGGTTTTAATCCATCTCGTAAGTCAGGAATAGCACGAGCTACAATTACACTCATCGAATATTCTAGAAAAGAATCCTTAACTTCTTGAACTATATTTTTTTCAATTATTCTATCCATACTATCCCCCTATACATCTAACATTTCTGCAAATTTTGCATACTCTTCTATAAATGATTTACGTGGAAGTACATCATCTCCCATTAAATCTGTAAATACTTTATCTGCAGCTATTGCATCATCCACTGTAACTCTTTTCAAAACACGATTATTTATGTGCATTGTTGTTTCACGCAAATCAATAGCATCCATTTCTCCTAAACCTTTAAAACGTTGTACTATTGGTTTAGCATTTGGACTCAAAGTACTTCTATATTGTTCTAGTTCTTCGTCTGTAAGTACATATTTTATGGTTTTACCAGTAATTACTTTATAAAGTGGTGGTTGTGCTGCATAAACATATCCGCCTTCAACAATAGGTCTAAAAAATCTATAAAATAATGTTAATAATAAAATTCTTATATGAGAACCATCTACATCAGCGTCAGTCATAATAACTATTTTATGATATCTCAATTTACTTAAATCAAACTCTTCACCTATTCCCGTTCCAAAAGCTGTAATTATTGTTCTAATTTCTTCATTAGATAAAGCTTTATCTAATCTTGCTTTTTCAACATTAAGAATTTTTCCTCTAAGTGGTAATATAGCTTGTGTTTTTGGAATTCTTGCATCTTTTGCAGAACCACCTGCTGAATCACCTTCGACAATAAAAATTTCACTAATGGAAGCGTCTTTACTAGTACAATCAGCAAGTTTTCCAATAGTATTAAAACCATCTAATGCTGTCTTTCTACGAGTTGCTTCACGGGCTCTTTTAGCAGCCATTCTTGCTCTTGATGCAGTTGTTGCTTTTTCTACTATTATTTTAGCAATATCTGGATTTTCTAATAAAAATCTTTCAAATCCTTCGCTAAAAACACTATCTGCTAATTTTCTTACTTCTGAGTTTCCAAGTCTTCCTTTTGTTTGACCCTCAAATTGTGGATTTGGATGTTTACAAGATACAATCATTGTTAATCCTTCTTTGACATCATCACCCGTTAGAGATTCATCTTTTTCTTTCAACAATTTATTTTTTCTAGCATAACTATTGATAATACGTGTTAAAGCTCTTCTAACACCTTCCTCATGTGTTCCACCATCATGTGTATTTATATTATTAACAAATGAATAAATGCTATCACTATAACCATCATTATATTGTAGTGCCACTTCAAACATTACACCATCATCTTCACCTTCAAGATGGATTATTTGATCGTGAATTGGTGTCTTATTTTTATTTAAATACCTTACATATTCGCTAATTCCACCTTCATAGTGAAATACCTCACCAGTTGTATCTTCATCGTCCCTATCGTCCCTTAAAGTTAATTTCAAACCCTTATTTAAAAATGCTAACTCACGAGTTCTAATTTTTAAAGTATCATAATCATATATATCTGTATCAAATATTTCAGGATCTGGCTTAAATGATACTGTTGTACCAGTTCTATTTGATTCACATTCACCAATTACAGTTAATTTTTGTACAGTTTTTCCACCATTTTCAAATTTTGTTTCATATATTTTACCATCTTTATATACAGTTACAGTTACCCATTTAGATAAGGCATTTACAACTGATGCTCCAACTCCATGTAAACCACCAGATACTTTATATCCGCCTCCACCAAATTTTCCACCAGCATGTAGTACTGTATAAACTGTTTCAACTGTGGAAATACCAGTTTTAGGATGAACGCCTACAGGAATTCCCCTTCCATTATCCTTAACAGTAATAGAATTATCTTTATTTATAATAATTTCAATATTATTACAAAATCCAGCTAAAGCTTCATCTATTGAATTATCAACTATTTCCCATACTAGATGATGAAGACCTTTAACATCTGTAGTTCCAATATACATACCAGGACGTTTTCTAACAGCCTCTAAACCTTCCAATACTTGAATGTCAGACGCATCATAATGTTCTGTATTATTCTCCATTCTAATTCACCTCTTTTATGTTTTTTATTTTTCCTGAGTTAATTTCTATTAACTTAGCGTGTCTTTTTATTTCAGGACTTATATTATCTAATTCTGTTGTTGTAATTATTGTTTGCACATTATCACGTATATAATTTAATAAATTATTTTTTTTCATATAATCTAATTCACTAAATACATCATCTAAAAGCAGTATAGGATAATTACCTGTTTTATTCTTGAATATTTCTATTTCTGATAATTTAATTGCCAATACAGCCATTCTTTGTTGACCTTGTGATCCATAATTTTTAACTTCTTTAGTATCTATATAAAATTCTAAGTCATCTTTATGTGGTCCAAAAAGTGTTGATTTTAACCTAATTTCTGTTGCATATGAATTTTTAATCTTATTTTTCATTTGTATACGCATTTTAGCTGCATCATCATATGAATCAAAATCAAATGAATTCTTATACAAAATATGAAAATTTGATAAGCCAGAAATGTTTTTAAAAATTTTTTCTACCTGCTCATTTAATAAATTAATAAAATTATACCTTTCTTGATATAGTTTTATAGATTTATCAATATAATAATCAGTAATTATATTAAAATAGTTTTCATCGTATGATTCACCTTGATTTATCAACTTAATGTAATCATTACGCATTTTCAAAATTTTATTATAATCTGATAAAATATTCAAATATTTTCCATCTAATTGTCCCAATTCTGAATTAATAAATCTTCTTCTTATTAAAGGGGAAGATTTTATAAGATCTAAATCATCTGGATAAAAGATTATAATATTAATATTAGAAATATAATCACTCACTGATTTTATCGTATTATCATTTATTTTAATTGATTTTTTCTTATTTTCAATTATTACTTCATATGTATTATCTATATCATCTTGATGAAGTTGACCTTTTATCTGAGAATAGCTACTTCCATTTTGGATTAAATTATTATCAATAAAAGATCTATGCGATTTCGTCATAGCTAAAACATATATACTTTCTAATAAATTTGTTTTTCCTTGAGCATTTTCACCATAAATAATATTTATACCATTATGCAATGTTAATAATAAATTATCATAATTACGAAAATGTAATAAATATAACTTTTTTAAATACATCACTCACCTCTTTTTGACCATTTAAAGCATGTACATTGATTTTTATATTAATAGAAATACTCCTATACACACTTCTAATTATACCATAAAATGGCGGAAAAAGAGCAATTTTTCAATTATTTAAGTATTTTTCTACTTTGAAAAACATTTTCTAAAAGTGAAGATCTAAGAATTTGATTTTTCAAAGAACCATATGATATTTTTAAAGGCAATTTAAATCCATTTTTGAAATATATAATAGCATTATTGAATGAGTTTTCACACTTTAATATATGTGCATGAGATATCCACATACAATCATTGAATCTAGGTGAACACGTAGGAAAAAAAATAATATTACTACTCTCTTCTATTATTATAGGTGCTTTATAATTAACTCCGATTAATTTCTTCGTTCCCTCATGTCTACCATCATATGAACAACCAAAAAATGCACAACTATTTCTAATTATCTCAATTGGTTTTTTCTTTACTATAAAAGTTTCATTTAATTCAATTATTTTTGAACAGTCTAATTCGTATGGCAAAATTGCTAAAGTTTCATTGTTTACTTCATATTCTAATTTCATAAATTCCTCCCCTGAAATATTTGCTTTTCTTATACTATTTATAATTGTCATTATTTGTCAAATAACATGAAAATACAAAAAAAATAGGAATTTCCTATTTTTAATATGTTCTTATTGGTAAAATTAATTGAATTAAATTATGATTTTCTGGATTTCTTATGATGATAGGTTTAACTTCACTATTGAACAATAATTCTACTTCTTCACTTTCTAATGCTCTTAAAGCATCTATCATATATTTAGAACTAAATGCGATTTTTATATCATCAGCTGTTTCCTTCATTACTTCTAATGTTTCTTCGACATTTCCGATTTCAGGAATATTTGAAGATACAATTATTGAATTATGATTACTTTCAAGTTTAATTGTATTTTTATCAGCCTCATTTGTTAATAAAGATGCTCTATCAATTGAATTATAGAAATTCATCATATTTACCTTCATACTAATTAAAAATTCTGTAGGTATTAATTTTGAAGTATCTGGATATGTTCCATTAATTAAACGTGACATCATTATAATACTATCAAATTTAAATAACATTTTATTATTAAAAATATGTAATGCTATTATACCATCTTCGTCATTTATCATTTTAACAAGTTCATTCAAATTTTTAGTAGGAACAATTATATTTATTGTTTCTTCTACACTATTTTGAATTTCAATACTTGTTTTTGCTAAACGATATGAATCAGTTCCTGTACATTCTAACGTATTACCTACTATTTTAAAATTTAAACCCGTTAAAACAGGACGTGATTCTTGTGTAGATGTAGCAAATGCTGTTTGTTTTATAATATTTTTAAATATTTTCTTATCTATATATATAGGATTTTTGTGGTCATTTAAGTCTAATATAGGAAATTCATCTGCACTATTACAATTTAAATTAAAAGATGTATTAGTTGTAGTAATAAATATTTTATTATCAACAACTTCTTCTATTGTTATTAACTCATTAGGTAACTTTCTAACAATTTCATATATATATCTTCCTGATACAACAACTGTTCCACATTTATCTATATTTTCAATTTGACTACTTGGAATAAATGTTTGAATAGCTATTTCATTATCTGTACTCATTAAATATAAACCATCATTTGTTAAATCAAATTTGATACAATTCAAAACAGGAATTATATTTTTATTTGATATTCCTCTTATTACATAATTTAAATGTTCTATTAATATATTTTGTTTAATTTCTAATTTCATAAATTCCTCCTGTGTATATTTATTATTTTATATATTATTTTTATTATAGAAGTGGAAAAAGTGGAAAAACGTAATTTTTGTTGAAATATAAAGCTTATTTTTGTAAATATAATGTGAATAAAATGTTAATTATTGAATTTTATTCACATGTTTATTTTATTTGGGCAATTATTTTATTTATTTCCACTTGTAAAGAATTATCAGTTTTCAACTGTTTTTTAATTTTATCCACAGAGTGCATAACAGTTGTATGATCTTTTCCACCGAATTCAATACCAATTTTAGGTAAAGACTCTTCTAAGTGAACTCTGCATATATACATTGCAATTTGTCTTGGAACAGCAATAGTAGCAACTCGCCGTTTACTTTTTAATTCTTCTACAGTAATGTTGTAATTACTAGCAACTAATTGCTGAACTTGGTCAATTTTATTTTTTGATATGATACTTTTTACAAAATAGTCTTTAAGTGCTTCTTGTGCAAGGCTCAAATTAATATCAGAACCATTCATCATGGTAGCATAAGCAACTACTCTTGTGATTGCACCTTCAAGTTTTCTTATATCAGATGTACAATTACTTGCTATATATTCTTTAACATCAAGTGGAAAAGCTGTTATTAACATTTGATTTTCAATTTTTTTATCAATAATATTCATTCTAAGTTTGAAGTCAGGCTGTAGAATATTAATGGTAAGTCCCCAGTTAAATCTTGTTCTTAATCTATCTTCTAACAGTTTTAAATCATCAGGAGATCTATCTGATGAAATAATCATTTGTTTATTATTTCCATATAAATCATTAAACGTGTTGAAAAATTCTTGCTGAGTTTGATTAGCGTTTCCTAAATATTGAATATCATCAATTATTAGAACATCAACATTTCTATATTTATTTTTAAATATTTCTACATTATCAAAGTTATTTCCTTCTTTATTTCTTTTATTTATCCCAATAAAGTCAGAAACAAATTTTTCACTTGTTACGTAAAGGACAGTTTTTCCACTATGGGTTGTAATATAATTTCCAATAGCGTGCATTAAATGTGTTTTACCAAGACCACTATTTCCATATATAAATAGTGGATTATACATATATCCTGGGTTTTCAGCAACAGCAAGAGCAGTCGCATGTGCAAATTTATTACTTTCTCCAATAATAAAATTATCAAATGTATATTGTGGATTTAAATTTGTTTCAAAATTATTTGTGTGTGGAACCCCTATTGTATCAGTATCAATTGTAATATTAGATTCAATTTCTTCTTTTAGATAATATTCAAATTTAAAATTAGAACCAGATACTTCTGTAAATATGTCTTCAACTAAGTCATTATAGTTCTCTTTTAAATTCTTTTTGTGAATATGCATTGGCACGATTACTTTTGCTGTGGTTTCCGTTAAGTCATAAAGTTCAGTTTCTGCAAACCATGTATCAAATGCAATTGGAGATAATTGCTGTTTAATATTATTTAAGAATAAATTCCACAAATTTTTTTTATCCACCTAGAAACACCCCCATTCCAGACAAATACACCTATATTCTACAATAAAATGTTCAAAAATAAAAGAAAAAAATAATAAATCTGTGGAAAAAAAATAAAACACAATTTTATCCACCTAAAAAAGGTTTAAATATAATGCTAAAACATTAATTTCCACAATTTTGTTGATAATTAAATACACCTATTATTATATATGTGATTTTAGTTATTAACAATTTTGTTGAAAACCTACATATATATATTAAATATAACAAAAAGAATGTGAAAAAAAAGTTAATAACTATGTATAAAATAATATTTGCAATGATAATTGTGCAAAAATAAAATGTGGAATATTTTCTTGGGAAATACATATAAATGTTTGGGAAATATTTAAATTTAAATAAATTAAACTTTTGTCTATAAAAAAATTGACAAAATATGATTAACCATATATAATGTTAAGAGCAATGTGCACAAGTTTAGGAGGTGTTTTATGAAAAGAACTTATCAACCAAATAATAGAAAAAGAAGTAAAAAACAAGGTTTCTTTGCACGTATGAAGACTAATATTATTAATAATAGAAGAAGAAAAGGACGTAAAGTTTTATCTCATTAGTAAAACACCAATTTACTTATTGGTGTTTTTTTTATATAATGTATGTGACAGGTGAAAATATGAAAAAACAAAATATAATAAAAGAAAATAAAGAATATAATCGTATTATTCAAAATATAAAACCATATAAATATAAAGAGTTCATATTATATGTAGATAAAAATAATTATATAAATTATGAA
Source organism: uncultured Bacilli bacterium (assembly GCA_934190785.1). GTDB lineage: Bacteria > Bacillota_I > Bacilli_A > RF39 > UBA660 > CAKPTA01. The sequence continues at coordinate 134,598 of CAKPTA010000002.1, read as the reverse complement.
TTTGGGTTTTCTATTGGAAAAAAAATTGGTAATGCTGTAACAAGAAACAAGATTAGAAGACAGATAAAAAATATTATCGATAAAAGACCCTATCAAAATGGATTTAAATGTATTATAATGGTAAGGAAAAGTATTTTAAATAAAACTTATCAAGAAATTGAAAAAAATTTATTAGATGCTTTAGATAAAGTAAATATATATAAAGGAGAATTTTAATGAAACAAATAAAAAAATTATTTCAAATTAGTATAATATTTTTAACAGTATTTAGTGTAACGGGATGTACAAAATACTTAAAGACCGATGAAGGAGCTGCTGTACAAAATACCGTTACTGGTCAAAATTTACCATCTAATATTTTATGTAAACCAACTGATGCAGAAACTCTAAAATCATATGAAGAATATAATAAAACCGCATCAAAAAATAAAAAGGTAGATATAGACTCATTAGAAAGTTGTGAAAACTTACATATTGTTGGAAAGAAATATGATGGTTTTTGGACTACTGTATTTGTAAAACCTTTAGCTGCATTAATAATTAAAATAGGTTCATTAGTAAAAAGTTATGGGTTAGCTTTAATACTAACAACATTACTAATACGTGGAGTAGTTTGGCCATTTACAAAGAAAACTGCTATGCAATCTGAAAAATTAAAACAAGCAAGACCAGAGTTAGATAAATTAGAGAAAAAATATAAAAATGTTGATTCACAAAACCAAGAAAAAATGATGATGAAATCACAAGAAATGATGATGATTTATAAAAAATATCAGATAAATCCATTGTCTGGATGTTTATTTTCATTTATTCAAATTCCATTATTCTTTGCTTTTTATGAAGCAATTAGTAGAATACCAGTTATTTTTGAAGAAACATTTTTAGGATTTCAACTTGGAACAAGTCCATTAATAGCTGTTACACAAGGAAAATATTATTATTTAATCTTTATTGTTCTTATTGCTGCTGCTACATATTTTTCATTTAAATTAAATAGTGGAGCTGCAATGAGTACAGAGCAGGAACAACAAATGAAAAAAATGACTACATTCATGGTGGTAATAATGACATTCACTTCATTCTCAATTTCAACAGGAATTGCTATATATTGGGTTACATCGAATGTATTCACTATTGTTCAAAATTTATTAGTAAAAAGGATGAAGAATAATGCGTAAATTTAATATCATAAATTATGAAGGAAAAACAGAAGAAGAAGCTTTAGATAAATGTATAAAAAAAGAAAATTGCTCAAGAGAAGATTTCATATATAAAGTAACTTGTGTTAAAGGAAACTTAATTAAAAAGAAAAAATATATAATTTCAGTATTGAAAAAACAAGAAATAATAGATTTTATAAAAGAATATTTTGAAATCTTAGGGCAACAGATGAATATTTCAATAAAGCCATCAGTAACAATTGAAAATGATAATTTTAATATTGACTTAGTAAGTGATAATAATTCTGTTTTAATTGGAAAGAATGGAAAAAATTTAAACGCATTACAAACGATGATAAGACAAGTCTTTCATGTTCAATTAAATATGAATGCTAAAATAAATGTTGATATTTCTAATTATCGTTTTGATAAATTAAAAAGACTTGATAAACAAATAGAAAATATAATAAATGAAGTTCTAGAAAGTAAGATGGATATATATTTAGATCCGATGAATGCTTATGAAAGAAGATATGTTCATAATCTAGTGAATAAATATGAGCATGTAAAGACACAGAGTGTTGGTGAAGGACTTGAAAGAAGAGTTGTAATCAAGTATGATAATGAATAATTATTACATATGTAATAATTTTTTCTTTAAAATAAAAGGCAAGGTGGGATATTATGTCAAATTTAGATGAAATTGAATATTATAAAATCGTAAATAAAATATTAAATCATCCTGAATTTCAAAAAAGAAAACAATATGCTCATCATGGAAATATAAGTGTATTTGATCATTCATTAGCAGTATCAAAAGTATCATATTATTTAGCTAAAAAATTAAAAAAAGATTATAAGATAGCGGCAGTCGGTGGATTGCTTCATGATTTTTATTATAATCCTTGGCAAGGTGTCAAGGAAAAGAGACCTTTTTTTAAAAAACATGGATTTGTACATGCACAAGAAGCACATGATAATGCAATTAAATACTTTCCTGAATATATGAATAATCGTGTTGAAAATGTTATTTTAAGACATATGTTTCCAGTAAATAAAATACCCCCTAAATATATAGAGGGGTGGATTGTAACAATAGCTGATAAATATGTTTCTTGTGAAGTTTTATTACATCCAACATTTTTTAAATATTTATTCGGAATAGGAGGCAAATAATATGGATGATACAATAGCAGCAATATCAACCGCATCTGGTGTCGGTGGAATTTCTATAATAAGAGTAAGTGGTTCAAATTCAATATCAATTGTTAATAACATATTTAAAGGAAAAAATTTAACTACGGTAAATACACATACCATTAATTATGGTCATATAATGAATAAAAATGAAATTGTAGATGAAGTATTAGTAACAGTTATGAAAGCACCTAAAACTTTTACAGCTGAAGATACAGTTGAAATTAACTGCCATGGTGGTATTCAAACTACAAAACAAATCTTAACTTTATTATTAACAAATGGCTGTCGTTTAGCAGAACCAGGAGAATTTACAAAAAGGGCTTTTTTAAATGGACGAATTGATTTAATAGAAGCTGAATCAGTTATGGATATTATAAATGCTAAGACAGAAAATGCTTTATCATTAGCAGTTAATCAATTAACGGGAAAAGTATCAAATATGATTCATGAGTTAAGGCAAGATTTAGTTGATATTCTTGCTAATATAGAAGTAAATATTGATTATCCAGAATATGAAGATATTGAAGAAATGACTGTAGAAATGATAAAAAACAAAATGAATATAATTGAAAATAAAATAGGAAAAATATTAAAAGAGAGTAAAAATGGCAAAATTATTAGAAATGGTATAGAAACAGCAATAATAGGAAAACCAAATGTTGGAAAAAGTAGCCTATTAAATACACTATTAGATGAAAATAAAGCTATTGTTACTGATATTGAAGGAACAACAAGAGATATTGTAGAAGGATTTATAAATTTAGGTGGAATAGCACTTAACATAATTGATACAGCAGGAATTAGAAAAACAGATAATATAGTAGAAAATATTGGTGTTTCTAAAAGTTTAGAATTGATGGAATCTGCTGATTTAGTATTACTTATTTTAAATAATAATACTGAGTTAACAGACGAAGAAAAAATGTTAATAAATAAATTAGATTCTTCATTTAAAGAATATATAATTGCTATAAATAAAATTGATTTGGAAAATAAATTAGATACTAATTCATTAAATAAGAAAAAAATTGTTAAAATAAGTACCAAAACAAAAGAAGGAATAGATGAGTTAAAAGAAAAAATAGAAAGTATATATAATCTTGGAAATATATCTTCAAAGGATATGACTTATTTGTCAGATGCAAGAAGTATTAGTATATTAGAGAAAGTAATGGATTCTGTTAAAGATATAAATAGTGCAATCATAAATTCTATGCCTATTGATATGATAGAAATAGATATAAAAAATGTATGGAATTTACTTGGAGAGATAACAGGTGAAAATTATAATGATGAATTAATAGATAATTTATTTAGTAAATTTTGTGTTGGAAAATAGCGAAGTAACGCTATTTTTTGATTGTTTTATTAATTAATAGATAGTATAATATCTAAAGAAAAAGGAAGTGGCATAATGAAATATGATATCATTGTAGTTGGTGGAGGTCATGCAGGATGTGAAGCCTCACTAGCTAGTGCCCGTATGGGAAATAAAACACTATTAGTAACAGGTAATATCAAAAATATAGCTGATATGCCTTGTAATCCTTCGATAGGTGGAAGTGCTAAAGGAATTGTAGTTAGAGAAATTGATGCATTAGGTGGACAGATGGGAATTAATGCTGATAAATCATTAATTCAAATGAAAATGTTGAATAATAAAAAAGGTCCAGCTGTTCAAGCTCTAAGAGCACAGTGTGATAAAGTTATATATCCACAAAATATGTGGAAAACTATTAGTTCAGAACACAATTTAGAAGTTTTAGAAGTAATTGTAGAAGATTTGATTGTGGAAAACTCTAAAATTTTGGGGATAATTCTAGAAGATGGAAGAAAAATATTTTCTAAAGCGGTTGTATTAACTACAGGAACATATATGAAAGCTGATATTCTAGTTGGTGATACAAGAAGAAGAGAAGGACCACATGGAGAAAAACCATGTAACTATTTAAGTGAAAATTTAGAGAAATTAGGGTTTAAAATAATAAGATTAAAAACAGGAACTCCTCAAAGAATAGATAAAGATTCAATTGATTATACAAAAACAAAGTTAGAAGCTGGTGATAGTGAGTATCATACTTTTAGTTTTGATATAAAACCACAATATAAATTAGAAGATCAAATTCCATGCCATTTAATTTATACAACTGAAGAAACGCATAAAATAATTCGTGATAATTTAAATAAAGCAAGTATGTATGGTGGGTTAAGTGATATAAAGGGAATAGGACCTAGATATTGTCCATCTATTGAGGACAAGGTTGTAAGATTTAAAGATAAAGAAAGACATCAATTATTTTTAGAACCAGAAAGTGTAATCGAAGAAAATCCAACATATGGAAATACAATATATTTACAAGGCTTTTCTACATCAATGCCTCATGATATTCAAGAGCAAATGGTTCATAGTCTTCCAGGGTTAGAGCATGCTAAGATACTTAAATATGCATACGCCATTGAGTATGATGCTATTTATCCAACACAATTAAAACAAACATTGGAAACAAAAATTGTTGAAAATTTATATACTGCAGGACAAATAAATGGAACTAGTGGATATGAAGAAGCAGCTTGTCAAGGGTTAATAGCAGGGATAAATGCAAGTTTAAAAATTCAAGGAAAAGAACCACTTATTTTAAAACGTAATGAAGCATATATTGGTGTTTTAATTGATGATTTGGTAACAAAAGGAGTTAGAGACCCTTATCGATTATTAACTTCACGTGCAGAATATAGGTTATTATTAAGAAGTGATAATGCTGATTTACGTTTAAGAGAGTATGGGTATAAAGTTGGGTTAATAAATAATGAACAATATAGTAAATTATTAAGGAAAAAAGAGGAAATAAAACAGCTAACAGAAGAATTAAAGAATATTAAAATAACACCAACTAAAGAAGTAATTGCAAAGTTAACAGAAATGAATACACCATTAATTAAAGATGGTATATCACTATATGATTTATTAAAAAGACCTGAAATAACTATAAATAAATTAAGAGAAAAGGAATTATTAAATTCAGAATATGATATAGAAATAGAAAATCAGGTTGAAATTAATATAAAGTATGAAGGGTATATCAATAAAGCCATAAAAGAAGCAGAAAAAATGTTAAAAATGGAAGATAAAAAAATACCAGATGATATAGATTATAATAAAATTAAAAATATAGCTAGTGAGGCAAAGCAAAAATTACAAGAAGTAAAACCTACATCAATTGGTCAGGCAATAAGAATAAGTGGTGTTAATCCAGCAGATATTGCGATATTAAGCGTATATTTAAAAAAGGAGTATCACAATGAATCAAAGTGATTTTATTAATTATGTAGAAAAATTAGGAATAAATTTAACAGACACTCAATTGAATCAGTTAGAAACATACTATGAAATGTTAATTGAATGGAATAAAAAAATGAATTTAACTGGGATAACAGATAAAGATCAAGTATATTTAAAGCATTTTTATGACAGTTTAACTATATGTAATGCTATTGATTTATCTAAATCAGAAACACTTTGTGATATCGGAAGTGGAGCTGGTTTTCCTGGAATGGTTTTAAAAATAGTATTTCCCAATTTAAATATAACATTAGTTGATTCATTGAATAAAAGAATTATATTTTTAAATGAAGTAATAAAAACACTAAAACTAGAGAAAATAGAAGCTTTACACTGTAGAATAGAAGATTATGCTAGATGTAATCGAGATAAATTTGATATTGTAACAGCACGAGCAGTAACCAGTTTACCTGTTTTACTTGAATATGCAATTCCACTAGTTAAAATAAATGGATATTTTATTCCTTTAAAATCAAATGTAGAGGAAGAACTGTTGCAAAGTAACAAAGCATTAAATATTTTAAATACAAAATTAATAGATGAAATTAATTTTAATCTTCCTATAGAAAACAGTAAAAGAACCATACTGAAATTTAAAAAGAATAGTGATACAAATAAAAAATTTCCTAGGAAATATTCTGATATAGTAAAAAAGCCATTATAGTTTTTTTACTTTTTTTGTATTTCCCAAAAAAAAGATTGAAATATTTCCCAATATATAGTAATATATAATAAGATAGAATAAAGAGAGGGCACAAGAATGGAAATGGAAAAAGAAGTTAAAATATTAAACCTAGATGATATTTTACCTAATCGATTTCAACCAAGGATTCAGTTCAATGAGTCAGCTATTTTAGAATTGTCTGATTCTATAAAAGAGCATGGGGTTATACAACCAATTGTTGTTCGTAAAATAGGTGACAAATATGAAATAATTGCAGGTGAAAGAAGATATAAGGCAAGTGTTTTAGCTGGTAAAAAAACAATTCCAGCTATTATAACATCATTAAACGATAAAGATAGTGCTGAAGTTGCACTAATAGAGAATGTTCAACGTGAAAATTTAACACCAATCGAAGAAGCTATATCATATAAAAAAATCTTGGATATGGGATATTTGAATCAAGTTACATTAGCAGATAAATTGGGAAAAACGCAATCAACAATAGCAAATAAAATACGTTTACTAAATCTAGCTGATGATGTACAAGATGCTTTACTTAATAATAAAATATCAGAAAGACATGCTAGATCTTTATTAAAATTAGATGAGAAAGACCAAATTATGATGTTAAATCGTATTATAACTGAACGTTTAACTGTAAGAAAAACAGATGAAGAAATAAAAAAATTGTTAAGTGAAGAAGAAAATTCAAACGTAGCGAGTGAACAAAATAATATAGTAAAAGAAAAAACAGAAAATATTAATATAGCTTCAGCAACTGTACAAGATATAAATACATCACCAGTAGAAGAAATTTTAAGTTTAGATGAAGAAAAGGAGTCAACGAATATAATGCCAGAGAATATGAATATACCAACAGGACCAATAATTGAATCACCTTTAAATACAAATGTAGATAATCAAATGTCATCAAATCCTTGGTTTACAAGTGAAAATACTAATGAAGATAAAACTAATGTTGAATCAACAATTGAAAATTTAAGTCCAGGTTTCGAGCAATCATTGCCTGCTGCTGAAAATCAGTCAATCAACCCAGGATTTATGGATGTAGAAAAAATAGAAAATACAGCTCAGGACATATTTAAACCAGAAGAAAAACCAGCTGACTTAGATATGCTTTTAAATCCTGGAACAGTAGCGCATGAAGAAGAAATTCAAAATCCAATGGCACCAGCAGTTCCACCAAAAATAGATGATAATGTGGTAAATAATGATACACAAAGTGGGAAATTTTTCAATATGTTTAATTTTCCAGATAACAATGATAATAATCAATCAAATAGTGATTTAGAAAAACAAGAAACAAATATGACATTTACTTCACCACAAGTAAATGATACGTTTATGTTTAATTTTAACCCATTAGAAAATAATACTATTAGTCAAAATGAGGAAGTTCAAACAATAAATTCAACTGATACATTTGATAATGTTGATGCTTTTAATCCAACAATCATAAATTCTGCTTCAAGTAATAATGATGCATCTAATGAAGGTAATTTATCACAAAATGAGATTATTTCTCAGATAAATGATTCTTCCGTAGAAGCACCTCAAGCACCTACAACATTACAAAATATGGAAGAAAAAAGTATAGAATCAAATACAGAGACAACCTCTGAACCTGCCTTTGAACCATTTACGCCATATGCTTTAAATGATAATCAAGAATTTTCACCATATGGTACACAAAGTGATAATTCTGTTAATTCCTATAATGGCATTAATGATTTTAGTAATGATAGTAACGTTCAAGTAGATATGCCTGCGGCAGATAACAATCAGGCTTTCAATTTTCGTGAAGTTGTTAAAGAATTAAGAGCTTGTAATGAAAGATTACAACAATTGGGATATACTGTAGATATGGAAGAGTTAGATTTACAAGATATATATCAAGCAACATTTAAAATTAGTAAAATGTAAATAAAAAAGAGTAATATTGACTTACAAAAAAATTAATAGTATACTTATTTTGATAAAAATAGGAATGGAGAGTAGTTATGAAAAATAATATTCAAAAGGCACTTCTTGCAATTTTTGCATTAGCTTTAGTAACAGGATGCGGATGTGCAAAGAAAGATAACAAAAAAGATAATACAAAAGATGATGTAAAAGTAAATACAGAAGAAAATGTAATAAAAGATCAAACATTTGAAGGATTAACATTTACAAATACATCATTAACAACAACAAATGGTGTATCAACATTAATTACAGAAGTAAGTAATTCAACAGGATCAGATTATACATTAGAAGAATTTACAATTACAATAAAAAATAAAGATGGAGAAGTGATTACAACTATTCCAGGGTATGTTGGAGATGTAATTAAGAATGGTGAAACAAGAACAATTAATAGTTCAATAGATATTGATTTATCAAGTGCTTCTTCAATTGAATATTCTGTAAAGAAATAATAATTAAAAGAATTATCATTTGATAATTCTTTTTTTCATGTTAAAATAATTAAGAGGTGATATTATGAAAATTGCTCTAATTAATGAGAATAGTCAAGCTGCTAAAAATAGTGTCATATATAATACTTTAATAAAAGTAGCAGAAAAATATGGTCATGAAGTTTATAATTATGGAATGGAAGAAGCTAGTGATAAAAATATAACATACGTTGGAGCTGGTTTGTTATCAGCAATTTTATTAAATTCAAAAGCTGTTGATTTTGTTATTACTGGTTGCGGTACTGGACAAGGGGCTATGCTTGCTTGTAATGCTTTTCCAAATGTAAATTGTGGTCTAATTGTTGATCCAACAGATGCAATTTTATTTGCTAAAATAAATGATGGAAATGCTGTATCGATTCCATTTGCAAAAGGATATGGATGGGCAGCCGAACTTAATTTAGAACAAATTTTTGAAAATTTATTTAAAACAGAATTTGGTAGTGGTTATCCTTCTGAAAGAGTAGTTCCAGAAAGGCAAAATAAAAAAATTTTGGATATAGTGAAAGAACAAACTCATAAATCTTTAATCGAAATACTTCCAAATATAGATAATAATTTAATTTTATCAGTAGTGAATAATGAATATTTTAAAGAAAATTATTTTAAAAATTCACAAAATCCAGAAATTGATAAAGTTATTAATTCAATATTAATTAATACTGTGGAAAAATAATTTTGTAATTATAGTCTTTAAATTTATTTAACAATAAAATATCTAGCATTTGCTAGATATTTTTTTAGTCATGAAAAAATTAAACATTATATCTTCTAATTAATAATTTAATATCTGAAAAATCAATATTTTCATTTGCATTATTTTCTATTTCAGTTTTTACTTGTAATTCAATTGAATTTGTGGTCCAAATTCATATTTATCCGTGTCTACTAAAAAATTGAAAATAACGATAATATGTGATATATTATTAATCAATAAAAAGAGACTTTTTTAACATAATTTAAGATTCGATGATTAAGGGATGATTATAATGATTAAATATTATAAAGAACTAGAAAATAGATTGAATTATTATTTACCATTAGTAGATATTCAAGATAAAGGGAAAAAAGTATTATTTGATTATGAGATACCATTTTCATTTGTAGAAAAATATGCAGATTTATTTAAAAATAGTGAATTTCTAATTACTATTTTTAAATGGTTTAATATTGATGAATGGTTTCGAAATAATGTATATATTGATTACGATAATGCCTGTTCTGTTTATAGTGAATTTGAAAGTATAGGAGAAGAACTTTATTGGATATTGGAAGAATATAGAAAAATAAATTTTTCCTCTAGAGCAATAGAAAATTATTTATACTTAATTAAAAGATTATCATCCTTATATATAGATTTATTTCCAAATAATAAGCAATATTATACTTTGCTTAATAATACAATTATTGTTGCAATAGATGAATTAAAAAAATACAATACTATTCGCTATAATCCAAATAAGATAGATAATATATATCAATTAGATGCATGGTATATAACCCCTAATGGATATCTATATAATCCGGGAGGAGATGGACATAAAAGTAGAGATTTAGCATTCAATTATAATAAGATTAAAAATTCTATAGATAATAATGAAAGCATATTAGATAATCATGAAATTTCAAATGGATATTTGAACATATCTAAAAAAATAAAAGAAAATGGTTATATAACAGCAGAACAATTTAAGATGTTTTTAAATTATATAAGTCAGCCAGCATATTTAGAGTCAATTAATGGAATACCAGTAACGAGGGAAAACCATCTAATCCAATTAATTTTGGGTATAGTTAATGCTCAAGCATGCTTGTATGGATTTTTTGAAGATTTATGTATATATACTAAAAATCCAAAAAATGAAATTGAAAAAATAACACATTGGACTAGTACAGATATTAGAGATGTACTAGTTAGATGCTGTGGATTTCATAAAATTGAATCAATGCTGGAAAAAACTATTACAACCAGTTGTATAAATTATGAAAATGAGTTGGAGGAATATATAAATAATGGATGGAACATAGTATTTATACCACCATTTATTATTGATAAAGATAACCATTGTCTAAAAGAATATCCAGAAGATTTTTTAGTTATAAAAAGATTGTTGAAAACTTTCTAGTTTTATTTAGTAACTTGTGGCAAAATTCATCCTCATGCAAAAAAAGACATATTTTTAATGTTATGAAAATAGATTAGGACACAATTTACTTGTTGATATAAGTTATAATAAGGAGGTCATTATGTTTGAATTAAAATCAAAATATACACCGAGTGGTGATCAACCACAAGCAATAGAAAAGTTGGTAAATGGTATTAAAAATAAAGAAAAATATCAGGTTTTACTAGGAGCAACAGGAACAGGGAAAACATTCACAATCGCAAATGTTATAGAACAAGTTAATAAACCAACCTTAGTTTTAGCTCATAATAAAACTTTAGCTGGGCAACTTTATTCGGAGTTAAAAGAGTTATTTCCAGAAAACAGAGTTGAATATTTTGTATCTTATTATGATTATTATCAACCTGAGGCATATGTCGCTAAAACTGACACATATATAGAAAAAGATGCATCTATAAATGATGAAATAGATGAATTAAGACACAGTGCTACATCAGCACTTTTAACGCATGATGATGTAATTGTTGTATCATCAGTATCATGTATATATGGTATAGGTGAAGTTGAAGAATATCGAAATAAAATGTTAACACTAAATATAGGTGAAGAAATATCACGTGATGACGTAATTGAAAAATTAATTAATATGTTTTATGAGAGAAATAATCTTGAATTAAAAAGAGGTACATTTAGAGTTAGAGGAGACATATTAGAAATAATGCCTATTAATGAACATGGAAAATGTATCCGTGTTGATTTCTTTGGTGATGAAATAGATAAAATATATGAATATGATACTGTAACTGGAAGTATTCTAGCAACGAAAAAATCAATATCTTTATTTGCTGCGAGTCACTTTATTACTAGTGAAGATAAAATACAAAAAGCAATTGTTAATATAAGAGAAGAATTAAAAGAACGACTTTTATATTTTAAAAGTGAAAATAAATTATTAGAATATCAACGTTTGATGGAAAGAACAAATTATGATTTGGAAATGTTGGCAGAAACGGGAACTTGTAGGGGCGTAGAAAATTACTCTAGACATATGGCTTTAAAAGAAGCAGGAGCAACACCAACAACATTAATTGATTTTTTTCCTAAAGATTTTCTTCTTGTAATTGATGAATCTCATGTAACTGTACCCCAGGTTAGAGGAATGTATAATGGTGATCAGGCAAGAAAGCAAGTTTTGGTTGATTATGGTTTTCGTCTTCCAAGTGCCAAAGACAATAGGCCACTAAAATTTGAAGAATTTGAAGAAAAAATAAATCAAGTAATATTTGTATCAGCTACTCCAGGAGAATATGAACTTGAGTGCACTAATAATAATACTGTAGAGCAAATAATTAGACCAACTGGATTATTAGATCCTACAATTGAAGTTAAATCATCTGAGGGTCAAATTGATGATTTGATTGGTGAAATAAATTTGCGTATTGAAAAAAATGAGAGGGTACTTATAACGACTCTTACAATTCGTATGGCAGAAGAATTAACAACATATTTGAAAAGTATGGATATTAAAGTAGCTTATTTGCACAGTGAAATAAAAACTTTAGAACGCCTTAAAATAATTCATGATTTACGTCAAGGAAAATATGATGTGCTTGTTGGAATAAATTTACTAAGAGAGGGAATTGATATACCTGAGGTAAGCTTAATTGCTATTATGGATGCAGATAAACAGGGATTTTTACGTAGCGATAGAAGTTTAATCCAAACAATTGGTCGTGCAGCAAGAAATGCAAATGGACATGTTATTATGTATGCTGATTCAATTAGTGACGCTATGAAAAAAGCTATATCAGAAACCAAAAGAAGACGTGAAATTCAGCTTAAGTATAATAATGAACATAATATTACACCTAAAACAATTGTAAAAGCGATAAGAGATGTTATAAGTAATACAGATACAGAAGGTTTACCTAAAAATGAGAAATTAAGTAAGAAAGAAAAAATCAAAATGATAGAAAATCTTGAGAAAGAAATGCGTGAAGCTGCTAAAAATTTAGATTTTGAACGTGCTATGGAACTTAGAGATATAATTTTTGAGTTAAAAAGTGAATGATTTTATATTATATGATATAATTATAATAGAGATGGGGAATTGTTATGAATAAAAAATCATTACAAAAGTTTATTGAGTGGTTAATTTATATGATTGGGTACGCTCTTATTTTAATATCAGTATCAGTTTTATTTAAAAATACAATTCAAATTGATAATAATTACTTTGGCTTTTGGAGTCTTTTAGCTGCCATTTTGATAAATATTTTAAATAGAACTATAAAACCAATTATTGTTAAATTAACTATTCCTATTACTGCATTAACACTTGGAGTCTTTTATCCTTTTATTAATGTGTTTATTTTGTATATTGTAGATTTTTGCCTTGGCAGTCATTTCTCTGTAAATGGCATCTTTATGACTTGTTTAGTTGCCATTTTAATCTCTATTATGAATATGATTTTAGACAATGTAGTGATAAAACCACTACTTAGAAAGGATTAGTTTATGAACCCTATATTTTTAGAAATTGGTAATATCCAAATATATTGGTATTCTATATTTATTTTAATTGCTTTTTTAGTTGGTGGAAGAATTGTTTTAATTGAGGCTAAAAGATTTAACATATCAGAAGGATTTATAATAAATTTATTTTTCTATTTAGTACCAATATGTTTAATTGGTGCAAGATTATATTATGTTTTATTTAATTTAGACTATTATCTGATAAATCCACAAGATATTATTAAAGTCTGGGAAGGTGGACTTGCTATTCATGGTGGTATAATTTTTGGTCTATTATTTCTCCTTTTTTATGCACATAAGTATAAAGTAAATATTGTTAGATTGCTTGATATAGTAGTAGTAGGATTAATAATTGGTCAAGCTATAGGAAGATGGGGAAACTTCTTTAATAGTGAAGCATATGGTCCAGTTACGACATTATCTTTTTTAAAGAGTATACATTTACCACAATTTATTATAGATGGTATGAACATTGATAGTTTTTATCGTCAACCTACATTTCTTTATGAATCAATATGGTGTTTTATTGGATTTATATTATTAGTTGTTTTACGCCGCACAAAATATTGGAAACTAGGAATGTGTACAAGTTTTTACCTAATATGGTATGGTGTAGAAAGATTTTTCGTTGAATCATTACGTACAGATAGTTTAATGTTTATGAATTTTAAAGTAGCTCAGATAGCTTCATTATTAATGGTAATAATAGGTATAATTTGGTTTATTTTAATAAAAAGAAAATCCGTATTTAATAATCGATACAATGATATAAGGAATGCAAGTGGAGACTCATTTTGATTGTATAATTATTGGAGCAGGCATCAGTGGAATGACGGCTGCAATTTATTTAAAAAGATACGGATATAATGTAGTGTTGATTGAAAAAAGTACTTATGGTGGACAAATGAATCAAATATCTATTATAGAAAATTACCCTGGATGTGATAGAATTGATGGATATACTTTATCCCAAAATATTTATAAGCAAGTTAAATCATTAAATGTACCAATTATATATGATAATGTTATTTCAGTAATAGATAATAATTTAGAAAAAAAAGTATTAACAAAAGATAATGAATATCAAGCAAAGGTAGTAATTTTAGCTCTTGGACGCGAAAGAAAAATGTTGGGACTTCCTAATGAAAAGTCTCTGATAGGAAGCGGTATTAGTTTTTGTGCTACTTGTGATGGGGCCTTCTTTAAAGATGAAGATGTATGTGTTGTTGGTGGAGGCAATAGTGCACTTGAGGAAGCTTTATGTTTATCCAAGTTTTGCAAAAATGTAACTATTATAAATAGAAGTTCTGTTTTAAGAGCAGATGCAATATTAGCAAACAAAGTAAAAAGGACAAATAATATAAACATATTATATAATAGTGTAATTGAAACACTAAATAAAGAAAATGGCCAGTTAAAAAGCATAATTCTAAAAAATGGGGAAGAAATAAAAACAAAAGGTTTATTTATTTATATCGGATTAGAATCTAATTTGTCTTTTTTAGATAACCTTAATTTACAAATAGATAATAATAGTATAATTGTCTCATCTTTAATGGAAACAAATATAAAAGGTATTTATGCATGTGGTGATTGTATAAAAAAAAGCTTATATCAATTAGTAACTGCTTCGTCAGAAGGTGCAATAGCAGCTTCAAGTGCGAGTAAATATTTAAGAGAAAATATATAGTAAAGTAGGTGTTAAATGTCATTTACAAGTGTTGTAAAAAATGAGGTTAGTAAATTAGAAACAAAAGATGCAGAGTCAATTGCGGAATTATCAGCTATTATCCGTAATATTGGAGTTTTTGTTTCTGATAGGATAAAAATAACCACAGAAAATGCTAGTGTAGCACGACGCATATTTAATTTAATAAAAAATATTTATCATATATCTCCTAAAATTACTGTAAGACGTGGATATAATTTTAATAAAAATTATGTTTACATTTTGGAAATAACTCATAAAACTAAGTTTATACTTGCTGATTTAAGTATTGATTATGGAAACATTGATAATATTCCAAAATTGTACATATATGGTGATGATGAACAGTCAAGAGCATATTTGCGTGGTATTTTTTTAGCAACTGGAAGTATAAATGATCCTAAAAAGTCAAGATATCATTTGGAATTTTTTGTTGATAATCTTAATTATGCTAAATTTGTTTCGAAAATGCTTAATGAATATAATTTGAATAGTAAAGTCTTAAAGAAAGATAATAAGTACATGGTTTATATAAAGGAAGCAGAAAAAATAGGTGATTTTCTTAGAATTTTGAATACGACTAATGCTCTATTTTACTATGAAGATATTAGGATATATCGTGACCATAAAAATATGACTAATCGTCTTAATAATTGTGAACAAGCAAATGTCGATAAAACTGTCTTAGCAGCCATAAAGCAAGTATCCGATATAGAATTAATAGAGCAAACTTGTGGTTTGGAATTACTAGATGAAAAAACACATGAAGCTGCTATATATAGGCTTAAATATAAAGATGCCTCTTTAACAGAACTAGGTGAGATAATAACATTAGAGACTGGTAATTCAATTACAAAGTCAGGATTATATCATAGATTTAATAAAATCAAAAATTTAGCAGATAGAATTAGAAATAAAGGTTAAGAAATTAATCTTTTTTTTAAACTTAATTTATAGTATAATAGATAAGTAAGTGAGGTGTCATATGATTGAAGCTTTTAAATTGCTCACAAAAGAGATAAAAGAACATGAACATATTGTTATTATGGGACATAAAGCAATGGATTTAGATGCATATGGAGCAGCATTATGTTTATATGAAATAATATCTCCTTTTAAAAAGGATGTTATGATTTATATGAGTCATGATTTAGAAAATAAATCAACTGAAAAGAGTAAACAAAAACTAGAAGAACTAAATATAGATATAAAGTATGCCTATCAAGAAACTGATATTTACCCTAATACTTTAGCTATAGTTGTTGATACTCATAAAGTAACTTTGTTAGAAAATTATGATGCTATTAAAGATCAAGATATCTTTATTATTGATCATCATATTACAAATGTAGAAACTATACCAAGTATGTTTACATATATAAATGATACAGCATCAAGTACAGTTGAAATAATGATTAATTATGCGAAGTATTTAAATAGCGTAATTTCTCCAATAGTTGCAACAATTATGCTAGCAGGAATGGATGTTGATACTAATGCATTTAACATTAAAACAACAGCTGATACACATGATGCTGCAGCATATTTATTAAGAGCTGGAGCAGATAATATTGTAAAAAAACAATTATTAAAAGAAGACAAAGAAAATTATTGTAAGCGTCAAGATTTTGTAAAAAACAGTAATATGATAACGGATAAAATTGCTTTATGTGTAATGGATAACAATATTTATAAGAAATATATGTTAGCGCTTATATCCGAAGATTTGTTACAATTTGATAATGTAGAAGCATCTTTTACAATTGGTTATATAGATAATAATACAGTTGCTATAAGTGCAAGATCAATTGGAAATATTGATGTAGAGCAAATAATGTATTGTTTAGGTGGAGGAGGTCATAAAACTGATGCCGCTTCATCTATTGAAAACACTACTATAGAAAGTGTAAAAGATAAGTTAATTGAAATAATTAAAGGATGTGATGAAAATGAAGGTAATATTTCTTAAAGATTTAAAAGGTCAAGGAAAAAAGAATGAAATAAAAGAAGTTAAGGATGGATATGCCCAAAATTTTTTAATAAAGAATGGCTATGCTATCAAAGCAGATCAAAGTAATATAGAAAAAGTAAAAATAAAGGTTTCAAATGATGCATTAGAAGAAAATCTTTTAATTAAAGATATGGAATCTTTAAAAATGAAATTAGAAAAAGAAAAATTTGTTTTTAAAGTTCAAACTGGAAAACAAGATATGATGTTTGGACAAATATCAACTAAACAAATAAAGAAGATGTTGGATGAAAAAAACTATAATGTATCAAAGACACAAATTAAAATTGACCATCCAATAACAGGGATTGGAACACATATTGTTGAAATTGAATTACATAAAAAAGTGGTAGCAGAAATTAAAATAGTAGTTGAAAAAGAAAGCTAGGTGATTTTATGGATAAAACAATGCCACACAATATAGAAGCAGAACAGTCTGTATTGGGAGCTATGTTTTTATCTAAATATGCTTTACAAAAGTGTTTAGAAAATTTATCGCAAGAAGTTTTTTATTCTGATGCACATGCCAAAATATTTAATGCTATATCAAGTTTAGCTGAAGCAGGAAGTGCAATCGATATCACAACAGTAACGGCAGAACTAGATAAAAGACAGGAATTAAAACAAATTGGTAATGTTGAATATTTAAGTGAAATTATTAATATAGTTCCTTCTGCCGCAAATGTAGATGAGTATATTAATATTGTTGAAGAAAAAGCTATTTTACGTAAATTGATTGAAACATCTACTGAAATAACAAATTCAGGATATTCTTCTAAAGAAGATATAAGTTCTATACTTGATAATGCTGAAAAGAAAATATTGGGTGTTGTCAAAACAAGAAAGGGTACAGAGTTTAGAACTATTCAAGATGTTTTATTTAAAACACAAGCAGATTTGGAAAAATTATCACAAAGCAAAGGTGAAATAACAGGATTGCCAACTGGTTTTTATGATTTGGATAAAGTAACAGCTGGGTTACATCCTAATGAATTAATTATAATTGCAGCACGTCCTGCCATGGGAAAAACAGCATTTGCTTTAAATCTTGCTACAAATATAGCTATGAATGCTAAAAAGACAGTAGCACTATTTAATATGGAAATGGGAGCAGAACAATTAGCTGTTCGTATGTTATCATCTGTTGGACAAATTGAATTCAATAAATTAAAAAATGGAAGATTAGAACATAATGATTGGAAAAGAGTTAATGAAGCTATTAGTCGACTTGCTGATACAAAAATGTATATTGATGATACACCTGGTATGACAATTGCTGAAATACGTGCAAAGTGTAGACGACTTGCTAGTTCACAAGATGGACTAGACATTGTTATAATTGACTATTTACAGTTAATTAGTGGTGGTCCAAAATATGCAGGGAATCGTCAACAAGAAATAGCAGAAATATCAAGATCATTAAAAACACTTGCGATGGAACTTGAAATACCTGTTATAGCTTTAGCTCAGTTATCGCGTAGTGTTGAAGGACGTGATGATAAACGCCCAATATTAAGTGACTTAAGAGAGTCTGGATCAATTGAACAAGATGCAGATATAGTTGCCTTCTTATATCGAGATGATTATTATAATAAAGAAAGCGCAATTGATGAAAATACAAGTAGAAGTGAGTTTATAATTGGAAAGCATCGTAGTGGTCCAACAACAACAATTGACTTGATTTTTAGGAGAAATACTTCAACATTTGTTAATTTCATAAATAAGGAAGAAATGTAGGTGAGCTATGAAGAAGTTTATATTGAATGTACTACTAATATTTTTTATAGGATGTGTTGCATTACTTACATTTGGGTATAGAAAAACTAGTGAACCAAATACATATTATAAAGTTTATTTAAATAATGAAGACTTGGGAGTTATTAAAGATAAAAAAGAATTAGAAACATATATAAATAAAAAAAGTGTTGAATATAAGAAAAAATATAATGTGAAAAAAGTTCACATACCTAATGGTTTGGAAATAAAAAAAATAACAACTTATAGTGAAGATGTAAAATCAGTTGAAGATATATATAATTTAATTTATGAGAAAGAACCATTTACAGTGTCAGGATATCAATTTTCTATTAAAAAAGAAAATGAAACTAAGAAAGTTTACGTTTTAGAAAAAGATACTTTTAAACAAGCTGTTAATTCTATGATTGAAACCTTTGTTGGTAAAGAAAAGTATGAACAATATAAAACTAAAACACAAGCAAAAATTCAAAATACTGGTAGTGAAATTAAGTCTGTATATGTAGATGATGATATTACTGTAAAAGAGTATAATATTCCTGTTACAGAAAGTATTTATACTGACAGTACAGAGTTAGCTAAGTATCTTTTATTTGGTACAACAGAAGCTCAAGCGACATATACTGTGCAGGTTGGAGACACAATTAGTGATGTTGCTTTTAATAATCAAATAAGTGTTGAAGAATTTTTAATATCAAATCCTACATTTACTAGTGAGAAAAATCTTTTATTTCCAGGACAAGAAGTTGTCATTGGTGTTATGGATCCGCAACTTTCTGTTGTTGAGGAAGAGTATTCTGTAAATGACATTGTAAGTAAATATAAAACAGAAATTAAGTATGATTCTACAAAACTTGTTGGCGTAAGTGAAGTTTTACAACAAGGTGAAGACGGTCTAGAGCGTGTTTCGCAAATGACTAAATACGTAAATGGTACAATATATTATGTAGAACCTATATCAAAAGAAGAATTAAAAGCAGCAGTAAATGAAATTGTTGTAAAAGGTGATAAATATGTTCAATCAGTTGGAAGTGTTGGTGATTGGGTATGGCCTACAAATAGTGGATATACAATATCATCAGGATTTACATATCGTATAAATCCAATTGATGGATCTCGTGAATTACATGGTGGACTTGATATATCTGGTACAGGATATGGATCACCAATATATGCTGCAACAAATGGAGTTGTATATCAATCAAATTATAAATCAATGGATGGTAATAATGTATGTATAAATCATAATAATGGATATTATACTTGTTATGCACATATGTCTAAGAGAGCTGTTGAAAAAGGCGAGACTGTTGAACGTGGTCAAATAATTGGATATGTAGGACAATCAGGATGGGCGACTGGTCCACACTGTCACTTTGAAGTTTGGGTAGGAGGAGCTCCATGGTATGGTGGTAGAAGAATAAATCCATGGACAATGTATCAATAATGAAAGTAAGTGTTTTAGCAAGTGGCTCTAAAGGAAATTCTACATATATAGAGACAAGCGAAAGTAAACTACTTATTGACATAGGAACAAGTTGCCTTTATATTGAGAGAAATTTAAAAGAAATGGGTATTGATCCAAATGAAATTGATGGAATATTGCTTACACATACCCATGTTGATCATGTTCAAGGACTTCGTGTTTTTATAAAAAAATATAAAACAAAAGTATATTTAAGTGAAATAATGTATAAAGAACTTATGAAGGAAATGTATATAGCAAACTACGAAATAATAGATATTGACTTTAGTATAAAAGATATAAATGTAAAAGTATTAAAAACATCACATGATACTGATGACTCCAATGGTTATATTTTAAAAAATGCTACAAGTAGTCTTGCATATATTACTGATACAGGATATATACATAGAAAATATTATAAAGATTTGGATAATTTAAATTTATATGTTATGGAAAGCAACCATGATGTAGAAATGCTTATGAATGGAAGATATCCATATCACCTAAAACAACGAATTTTAGGTGACAGAGGGCATTTATCAAATGCTGATTCAGCATCATATTTAAATAAATTTATAGGCCCTAAAACAGAACAAATAATTTTAATTCACTTAAGTGAAGAAAATAATACTGAAGAACTAGCACTTGATACATTAAAAACAAGTTTAGAAGAAAATGATAATAATATGGTAAATATTATTATTTCAACGCAAACAAATAGAACTGAGTTGGTAGAAATATGATTAAAATAATATGCGTTGGAAAAATAAAAGAAGAGTATTTTAAAAATGCTATTATAGAATATTATAAAAGAATAAAAAAATATACAAAAATAAATATTATCGAAGTGCCAGATGAGATAGGTGACAATAAAGATATAATTATGAAAAAAGAGGCTGTTAATATTGAAAAATATTTAGAACCTAAGGATTATATTATATCTCTTGCTATTGAAGGAAAAGAATTTGATTCAATATCATTTTCTAAAGAGTTAGATAGAATACAAATACAAAATTCTAATATAACTTTTATTATTGGTGGCTCATATGGAATAGATGTAAATATTAAAAACAAAAGTAATTTATTATTATCATTTTCTAAAATGACTTTTCCACATCAATTATTTCGCATAATTTTATTAGAGCAAATATACCGTAGTTACCGTATTTTAAATAATGAAGCTTATCACAAATAAGCTTTTTTTGTATATTTTATAAATTTTGTATCATCATTAAATAGGTGATGATATGAAAAAATATTTATTTATGTTAGTACTATTTATATGTGTATATTTTACACTTACTGAAATTGATAGTGCATCAGTAAAAATACCAGCAGAAGCTATTAGGCTTAGAGTTATTCCAAATAGTAATTCTGTATATGATCAAGAAATTAAAAGAAAGATAAAGAAAATTTTAGAAGATAATACATATCCTCTTATTGAAAGTGCAAGCACCATTAATGATGCTAGAGAAATAATAGCTAAAAATTTAGATAGTATTTCTCTTAAGATAGAACAAAAATTACAAGAAGAAAATTATGATAAAGGGTACAAAATTAATTTTGGAACAAATTATTTTCCAGAAAAAGAATTTAAAGGAATTAAGTATGATAAAGGTAATTATGAATCACTTGTTGTTACATTAGGAGAAGGTCTTGGTGATAATTGGTGGTGTGTTTTATTTCCTCCTTTATGCTTATTAGAAGCTGAAGAAAATGAAACGGATGATACTGAATATACTTTTTTTGTAAAAGAATTAATTGATAAATATTTTTCTTAAATTTATTAATATAAAATTACTTGGTAACATATTATTACTAGGAGGAATAGAATAGTATGCGATTAATAATGGTTATGTTAATAGCTATAAGTCTTAGTATGGATGCTTTTTCATTATCACTAGCTTATGGGACATTAAATTTGGAAAAAAAATATATAAATTTATTATCAATTATAGTTGGTGTATATCATTTCTTTATGCCTATTATTGGAATGTGGTTTGGAAGTGGTATATTATCATTTATCAAAATTAATCCTAATGTTATAGTATTTATAGTTCTTTTAATAATTGGAATAGAAATGATTATTCAATCTTTTAAAAATGAACGAAAAGTAGAAATTATGAATTTTTTCGAATTATTAATGTTTGGATTTGCTGTTAGTTTAGATAGTTTTTCAGTAGGTATAGGATTAAATTCAATATATGATAAACCATTAATAAGTGCTATAATATTTTCTCTTTTTGCGGGAACATTTACATATTTAGGCTTAATTTTTGGAAAAAAACTAAGTAAAATTTTTGGAAAGATATCAACTTTAATTGGAGGCAGTATCTTAATAATCATTGGTCTTTTATATTTATAAATAACCAGTGGTTGTTTTTTTTTCTCATCCATAATATAATAAATATGGTGATAACATGATAAAAATGGATTCTCTTATTAAAAATGCATTTAATGGTGGATATGCCATTCCACAATTTAATATTAATAATCTAGAGTGGGCAAAATATATATTAGAGGCATGCAATGACTACAACAGTCCCGTTATTTTAGGAGTAAGTGAAGGTGCTATTAAATATATGGGTGGATATAATGTTGTAGCTGCTATGGTAAAAGCTATGATACAAGATTTAAATATTATAGTACCTGTAACATTACATTTAGATCATGCTAGTACATTTTTATCTTGTAAAAAGGCAATTGATGCAGGATTTACTTCTGTAATGATTGATGCAAGTAAATATCCATATGAGGAAAATGTTAAAATTACAAAAGAAGTTGTCAATTATGCATCCAAAAACAATGTCAGTGTTGAAGCTGAAATAGGACTTATTCAAACTGGAAGTAATAGTGTGGATTATGTAGATATAGATGAAGCAATAAAATTTTATCATGAGACATCTGTTTTGGCTTTAGCACCATCTTTAGGAAGTGTGCATGGAATATATTGTGGTAAACCTAATTTAAATTATGATAATATGAAAAAATTGAAAGAAAATAAAGTTTTATTTGTTTTACATGGAGCAAGTGGACTAAGTCAAGAAGATTTATCATTGTCAGTTTCAAATGGAGTTTGTAAAGTTAATATAAATACAGATTTACAAATTGCTTGGGCAGGAGCTGTTAAAGATTATATTAGTGCTAATCCAGAAGTTTATGATCCAAGAAAAATTATTGCAAGTGGTGAACAAGCACTTAAAGATGTTGTTTATAATAAAATAAAAGTATTAGGAAGTCTAAATAGGGCATAGTTTCAAAAATAGGCATAATACATAGAATATAACAGGAGGAGTTTATGAAACAAATTAAAATAAATGGTGGAAATATATTAAGTGGGAATATAAATATAAGTGGTGCTAAAAATAGTGCTGTTGCACTTATTCCTGCCGCAATTTTATCAGATGGAGAAGTAACAATTGATAATATTCCACAAATATCAGATATAGATGCTTTAAATGAAATTTTAGAATATTTAGGAGCATCAGTAGAACAAAATGGTTCAAGAATGATAATTAATCCTAAATCTATAAATAATAAGGAAATACCCGAAAATATTTCTAGTAAACTTAGAGCATCATATTATTTTATGTCAGCTCTTTTAGGAAAATATAAAAAAGTTGAAATGTATTTTCCTGGTGGTTGTTCAATAGGAACACGCCCAATAGATCAAACGTTGAAAGCTTTTCGAATATTAGGTGCAAGCGTAAAAGAGGATGGTAATAAATATACTATAACAGCAGAAGAGTTAGTTGGAGGACGTATCTATTTAGATATGCCAAGCGTAGGTGCAACTATAAATACAATGTTAGCGTCCGTTTTAGCACATGGAATAACGATAATAGAAAATGCAGCAAAAGAGCCTGAGATTGTTAGTGTAGCGACATTTTTAAATAATATGGGAGCTAAAATAAGAGGTGCTGGAACTAGTTATATAACCATAGAAGGAGTCTCAAAGTTAGGAAGTTGTTTTACTGAGGTAATTCCTGATAGAATAGAAGCTGGGACCTATATTATAGCTGGTGCTTTATTAGGAAAAAATTTAACTGTAAGTAATATTATCCCTAGCCATGTAGATGCATTGTTATCTAAATTAAAAGATATGGGATGTGATTTAATAATAGGTGATGATTATGTAACTATATCACGTGTTGATAGCTTAAAGCCAGTTCATGTTAAAACATTGGGTTATCCCGGATTTCCAACTGATTTACAGCAACCTTTTACTGTTTTACTAGCGTTTGCAAATGGTACATCAACATTAGAAGAGACAATTTATGAAAACAGATTTAAAAATGTTCCATATTTAGTCAAAATGGGAGCAGATATTAAGATTGTAGATAAAAAACTATATATAAATGGAGTTTCATCATTAAATGGTGAATCTGTAGTGGCAACAGATTTACGAGCAGGAGCGTGTATGATACTAGCTGGTTTAGTAGCAAAAGGAACAACAACTATTACATCTATTGAACATGTACTTAGAGGATATGAAAATATTATAGTGAAGTTACAAAATGTTGGTGCTAAAATTGAATTAGAAGAAATATAATAAAGTAGAGATAGCTCTACTTTTTTTAGGGGGATTTTATGAAACTAAAAACAATTATATATGCTTTAATTATTTTCATTGCCGTTTTTTTAATATATTTAACAACACTTGATAAAAAAATATATTATTTAAATTTGAGTATAGATAGTGAAACGTATACTTATGATAAATTGATAAAAAAAGATTTAGAAGAAAAGGATAAATTAGAAAGATATATAGATGGATTTTTAAGTTCAACTGATAGAGTTACTGATTTAACAAATTATATAAATGAAAATAAAAAAATTACTATTAATGATCACGAACAAACTATAAAAAATGCATTAATAAAAGCTGATTTAGTTACAGTATTTATTGGCTTAAATGATATAAATTATAAAATTGGATATAGTTCTATGAATGAACTTTATGATTATGCAGATAGTTTTTTAACTGATATATATGATTTATTAGAAATTTTAAGAGAATATTGTAAAGAAGATATTATTATAATGGGTTATTATAATATTTATGGTAGTTATTATGATGAATACTTTAAATATATAAATAAATGTGTAGAGGAATATGCCAAAGAATTAGATATAAAATATGTTTCAACAAATGATATTTATGATGAAAATAGTTCTAGAGATAATATAATGCTTACTAATAGTGAACATAAAATTTTGTATGAAAAAGTAAATAAAATTATTATAGATAATGTATTAAATGATTAAATATTCATAAGCTAAAGATAATTAAAGATTATCTTTTTTTTGTCAATTGACTTTTTATGTATCTTTTACTATACTTAAGAAGAGAATATTAAAGAAAGAGGCTATAATATGGAATTTATAGAAAACATAAATAGACAAGAATATACTGATTTTGTAATGAACCACACTATGTCTCATTTTCTAAAATCATATGAATGGGGAGAAGTATCGAAAGAAAGAGGACTTATACCACATTATGTAGGACTTAAAGATAATGATGTTTTAGTATCAACAGCACTTCTTTTGGAAAAAAAACTTCCTTTAGGATATAGCTATTATTATATTCCAAGAGGATATACAGTTAACTATGATAATTATGAACTATTAAAGTTATTTACAGATAAAATCAAAGAATATGCAAAAAAAAATAAAGCTATTTTCTTTAAAATTGATCCAGATATAAAGTTGCATACAATCGATAAGGATGCAAATGTAATAGCTGATGGTACTAATAATTATAAGTTAGTAGATGATTTAAAGAAAATTGGATTTCGTAGAAAAAAATTGAATTTATATTTTGAAAATATGCAGCCAAGATTTACATTCAGACTAGATACTACGAGAGATATGGATGTTATTCGTAAAAATTATAGTAAAAGTGTTCTTCGTTGGATAAAGGTAGCTGATAAATTTGATGTTAATGTAAAATTAGGCGAAAGAAAAGAAATAGATGAATTTATTCGTCTTATGAAAATGACGGAAAAAAGGCAAGGATTCTTTTCACATGATTATAATTTTTATCCAAAATTGTATGATGAATTTTCTAAAATAGATGCTGTAAGTCTTTTACTTGCAACTGTTAATGTTGATCATATTTTGGAGGTTATTGATAATAATATAAAATCATGTAATGATTTAACAAAACGTGAAAAATTACAAATGCAAAGAGAACATTTTTCTAAATTAAATAGACATAAGGAAGAAGTAGCTGTAAGTAGTTATATAAATATTCATTATGGTAATAAAAGTTGGTATTTATATGGTGCAAATGACTTAGATTATAAAGATACATATGCTAATTATAAACTATTTGATTATCAAATAAAAATGACTCATGATTTAGGTAAAGAAATATTTGATGAATTTGGTACTATAGGTGATCCAAAATCTAAGAAGCCAGTAGCAGGATTACATGAATTTAAAAAGAAATTCGGGGCAGAATATACTGAATTTATTGGTGAATTTACATATATAGTAAATCCAATATTATATTTTATATTTACAAAATTAGTGGTATTATATAGAAAACCATTAAAATTAATAAGACATATAAAAGTAAAGTTACAAAAAAGCAGGTGATTTATGAAATTTGTAGAATTAAAAGAAGATGAGTTTCAAAAATTTTTAGATAATCATCCTCTAAAAACATTTATTCAAACAAAAGAAATGGCCAAAATTCGTTCATATTCAGGATATAAACCATACTATGTAGGTGTCAAGGAAAATAACAAAATAATAGCGGCTACGATGGTTGGTTCAAAGGCAAGTCATTTTGGATATTATGAGTTTTATGCTCCACGAGGATTATTAGTTGACTATGAAGATAAAAATACATTAGCTTTTTTTGTAACAGAATTGAAAAAATATATTAAGAATAAAAAAGGATATGTTCTTAGAATAGATCCTTATTATATAACAGAAGAAAAAGATATAGATGGTAATACGGTTTTAAATGGTGTAAATCATGAATTAGGGGTTTCTAATTTAAAGAGTATTGGATTTAAAAAATCAAATAAAATATATCAACAATTTAAGTATATGTTTTGTTTAGATTTGCCTAAAAATAAAGATGATTTATATAATAAATTTCATACTTTACCTAAACGTATGATTAAAAGAGCAAATTCTTATGGTATTAAAATAAGAGAAGCATCTATAGATGAGCTTGATATAGTTGATAAAATTATAAGTGGAACAAGTGAAAGAAAAAGATTTCATGCAAGAGATATTAATTATTACAAGCATTTATATGAAGAATTTCATCCTCTTAATGAAGTTAAATTCATGTTAGGAGAATTAGATGTTAATATGTTAAAAGCCCAAAAAAAGGAAGAAATAATTAGCTTACAGAATGAATTATTAGATTCTGTAAATGATAAAAAGAAAGATCAAGTAAATAATAAAATAACTAAGATAAAGCATGAAATAGAAGAATTAGATGATATTATAACTAATAACGGAATATTAACAATTTCAGCAGGCGTCTTTATTTTATATGGAAGCGAATTAATTTACTTATTTGGTGGTAATAAAAAAGAATATATGCATTATGGAAGTTCATATTTAATGCAATGGACGATGATGCAATATGGAATTGAACATGATTTTACTAAATATAATTTTTATGGAATATCATCACCTACTAAAGATGATGGGGTATATAATTTTAAAAGAGGTTTTTCAGGTTATGTAGAAGAATTAATTGGAGATTATGAACTTCCAATTAATTGGTATTATTATTTTAATAAGATTATTCATATGTTAAAAAAATAAAAAAAGGGTTATATTGCCCTTTTTATTTTTTGATTTTGTGTTTTATGTTTGAAATAATATTTGTAGAATTATATAAAAACTTATCTACCGGCATGATAAATTCACCAATTAATTCCATTACATGTCCACCAAATCCTCTTTTAAAACTGTAAATACCATATTGTTCATCATTTTTATCAAGATGATTATTTATTGCATAAAAATTATATCTTTCATAATTATTTGAAATAGCATATTTAATCATTTCATAATGAATTGTATAGAATGGTTGATATTCTTTAAATTCACTATAACTACCACCAAATAGTGATGATACTTCATTTTCATATATTATATATAAAATACCACCAAGTGTAATTTTATCACCATGTTGTTTTCTTAAATTATTAAGTTCTTGTTCTTTTTTCTCTAAACGATTTAGAGTAGCTTCTTCTTCTTTTTCTTTAATTGCTGCTTTTTTTTCATTACATTTTCCAAGTTTTCTGTTTTCTTCACGTTTAAGTCTATCATTTTCAATTTCTTTTCTTTCGAGTTCAATATTATTTAAAGCTAAATTAATATCAAGTTCTGCAAATACAAATGATATCATATTGTCCTTACTTAAACATTCATACATATCTTGATAAAATTGAAGTCCACGGTCTATGAAGTGTCTTCTTTCGCTAGTATGTTTCATTATATCGTAAAAAAGTGGAATATCATCTTTTGTACCTTTTCTAACAACAATACCCATTTTTTCATTTTTACGAATCATTTGTCTTGTTTTAGAATCCATATCTTTCATAGTAGAATCTAGTGAATTATCTAAATCAATGACATACATAAATTTAGCCTGAATTGTATCTCCCATTTCTTTAGCAATAACTTCCTTAAAACCTAATTTCTTTAGATTATCTTTAATAATAGTATTATCAAATTTTCCAGTTTCTTTTCCGTCTTTATCGAGGGACTTTGCTTCTACATAAGGATCTATTCTAAGAAAATATCCATTATTTTCTTTTATATATGATTTAATATTATTTATAAAAAAAGTTAGTAATTTATTATTTTTAAAATCGACTAATGGACCTCTTATAGCATAAAATTCATTTTTTATATGTCTTTTTTTAGAAAGTAACAAACTTGCGGCCACAATATTATTATCTTCCTTAATACCAACATAATGTATTTTCCATCCTTGCTTTTTTCTTAATTCTGCAACATTTGTACTTTGAAGATAACACTTATCTTTATAATTTCTTGAAAAATTATTGAATTCTTCTTTTGTTAACATTACAAATTTCATTTTTTCAACTTCTTTCTAATTTGTAGAATATAGTAATAAGGACTAATTGGTAAATAGAAATCACCTATATATTCAATTACGTGTCCATTAAATCCACGTTTAAATAGATAAACACCATAATCTGGATCATTTTTATCAAATACTCCTTTGATACCATAAAAATTATAACATTTTTTACCCAATTTGATGGCTTCTTTAATCATTGTCCATTGGATTAAATACTGGCCAAAAAATGACATATATTCTTTATATCCTCCAGAATGATAATATAAAATATCATTACCATAAATCATAAACATTGCAGCTGATAAGTATATATGATTACCTTTTTCCTTTTGGATTTTTATAATTGAATTTATTTTATTATCTAAGTCTTTTAATTGATTTTCTGTTTCATTAAGTAAAGCTTTTTTATTATGTTTAGTAGCACGTAATTTATCTTTTTCAAGTTCAAGTTTATCTTGATTTAGAACTTCAAGAGTTTCATTTAAATTAACTTCAGCAACCATATATTTTATTTCATTTTTATCATAAAATAAGTCGTACATTTTTTCATAATAAGTAAGTGATTTATCACAAAAATCTCTTCTTTCGCTTGTTGAATTCATGATGTCTTTGAAAATACCTAATTCTTCTTTTTTAAGTTGTCTAACATTTACTTTAAGATGGGTTGCTTTCCCAATAGCCCTTCTTGTATTACCAGCCATTTCTTTTAAAAGAGTATTTTCATCCTTGCCTTCTAATGGTAATTCAAAACTCCATCTTACTTGTTTAGTATAATCATAATATCGAATAAACCCATCATGATGAAAACCAAGCTTTTTTAAGTTATCAATAACCTCACTATTATCAGTGCCATTTTCTACTATATCACCATTAATATCACGTTCTTTATAAATTAAAGGAGGATCAATATGGAATGTATATCCGCCTTGTTTTTTTATGAATTTTTTCATATGCTTTACAAAGAAGTTTAATAATTCTGTATTATTATAATCTATTAAAATTCCTCTAGGAGCATAAAATATTTTTTTATTAAAACGAACAGATTTAAACATTACTCTTGTAGCAGCTACTATTTTATTATTTTCTTTAACCCCGACATATAAAGTTTTCCAATTATCCAAAAGACCTATTTCTTCCATCTCTGGCGTTTGAAAAAAAGTTTTAAGAGGATGATTATCCAAAAAAATTCTAAATTCTTCTTTATCTAATATTTCAAATGTCATAACTACCTCCTTAATTTTCGTTTAATAAAATCTTTTAAACTACATTCAAAAATGTCTTCAAAAACATGCATTTTAGATGTTAATGTAAAATATACAAGCCCTCCAATAGCAGCATAAATAACAATAATAATTAATGAGTAAATTTTACCACCTGTTAATGGAATTATTAATTTTAAAACAGTTAATACTATTATCATTAAAAGACATGAAATGATAATTTTAAAAGCTTTTATAAATGTTTCTTTAAAAGAAATATTAAGTGTTTTATGCAAACAAATTAAACTAATTGTAATTGGTACAATATATGCTAGAATAGTAGCTGTAATAGAAGCATAGTAAGTTTTTATAAATGGAATTTTAGAGAATAAGATAATAAGTGGCACAGTTAAACAAAGTTTTGTTATAAGACCAGATATAATTGAAATATTTGCTACTTTATTATTATCAACCGATTGCATAATAGTATGAATATTTAAGAATAAAGAATAAAATATAGCGGTAAAAATACTATATGAGAAAACACTTACACCTAAATTACTTGTTCCATAAAAGATTTGCCAAACAGGTTTTGCTAAAAAAGAAAGTCCTAGAACCATTGGTACAACAAAATAAAGTATCATTTGAAGAGTTTTATTAATTTTTTGATTAACTGTTGTATAATCTTTTTTTACATAATCACTTGTAATATTAGGAAGGACAGCAACAACGACTCCTGCAGCAACTGATGTTACAATACTATTTAATTTAGCTCCCCAAGTTGAGATGATAGAAAGAACCATTTCAGCATTTTTAACAGATAGATTACCATACTTTATTAATGGTTTAACTATACTAAGCATATCTATTGTATTATATAATGATACCGCAACTGATACAACAATAAAAGGTACTGTATATTTTAATAATTGTTTTGTTAAAAATTTATTAGTTAATTTCTTTTCTTCTTCTTTAATCGGAATATTTTTTTCTTTTTTTCTTTCTTCTTTCATTTTGGACTCTAGATATATAAGAGCGACAATACTACCAGCAGTAGCTCCAAATATTGCAATACCAACAGCCTCTTTTGTACCAAATAGCTTCATAGCAACAAAACTTCCAACAATAATAACAACTACTCTTACAAATTGTTCAATAACTTGACTTATGGATGAGGCTGTAATATATTTATGTCCTTGTAAGTATCCTCTAACTCCACTAAGCATTGTAACAAATAAGATTGCACTTGCAGAAACTCTAAGAACAAAAGTAATATCTTCTTTGCTATTACCACCCTTAATATCGCCAATAATTGTATTAGCAATAGTAGGCGCAAGTACAATTAGAGCTATTGTTGATAAAATTGCCATTATAAAAGTAATTTTAACAGCGATTCTATATGTTCTCTTTTTAGCATCTTCATACCCAAGTGAATGATATTCACTTACTATTTTGCTAATAGCTAGCGGAATACCAACTGTTGAAAAGTTTAAGAACAACATGTACATATTATAAGCATAACTGTATAATGCTCTTCCATTTTCTCCAATTATTGCATGAAAAGGAATTACATAAATAATTCCTAAAATTTTACTAAATACGATACAAAAAGTAGCAACAAGTGCTCCTTTTAAAAAAGAATCTTTTTTCATAAGTCACCTACATTCATCCTTTTTATTATATCTTGTTTTTCTATATTTAACAAGTATCACATAAATAAGCATAAAATATAAAGAGCATTATAAATTGAATATACTTAAAAAATATAGTTGCAATTTACAAAAAAGCTTGTTATAATATAAAAGCATTAAATTACTATGACTTATTTAAGTCATGGCGGAAGGAGAATGAGTATGAAAAAAGGAATTCATCCAGAATATATGGATACAAAAGTAACATGCGCTTGTGGTAATACTTTTACAGTAAGATCAAATAAGCCAGAGTTACATCTAGAAGCTTGTGATAAGTGTCATCCACAATATACTGGTATACAAGGTGCTGTATCAAAAACAGGACGTGTTGAAATGTTCAATAAAAAATACGGATTTGATAAAGAAGCTAAATAACAAGAAATCTTGTTATTTTTTTTGTAAAATAATGTAAAAAAGTAAAATGAATTATATTGAGTTTAACAATTTATGTTAAAATAATATCAAAGTATGGTAGTTTGCTCTAACATATTAAAAATAAATATAAATTAAAAATAGTGGTAAAACTAAATAATAGGAAGGTGACAATATGGTAATTGGAATAGCAAATGATCATGGTGGAGTTGATATGAAAGAAAAACTTGTTTCATATTTAGAAGACTTAGGATATAATGTTATAAACTATGGAACAGATTCTACAGATTCAGTAGATTATCCAATATATGCATTTAAAGTTGGTGAGGAAGTTAGAGATAAAAAAATAGATGTTGGCATTTTAATTTGTAAATCTGGAATTGGAATGAGTATCGCAGCTAATAAAGTAAAAGGTGTAAGATGTGCTAGAGTAGATACTAAAGAGGATGCCATAGTTACAAGAGAGCACAATCATAGTAATGTACTTGCACTATCTGCAAACATTGCTATTGATGTAGCTAAAGAAATTGTTATTAATTTTATACAAACTGATTATAGTGAAGAAGAACGTCACGTAAGAAGAGTTAGAATGATTGATGAGTATGACAATTAAAACGATTTTATATATAATAACAGTTCCCTTTGTTATTTGGGCATTAGATAGTGTTCAGATAAATCAAATATTTAAAAAAAATAGAATTATTCAGGCAAGAATATTTTACTTAATTTTAACATTTTCACTTTCATATTTAACAGTTAATTTCTTTTATGATTTTTTTCTATATACAAAGATTATTTAAGCTAAAAAGAGACAATTTATTTGTCTTTTTTTTCATATAATAGTGTGGTAATAGAAAGCTAGTGATATGATGAAAAAAATTATTGTAATTATACTTTTAATAATTCTGATTCCGTACATAATAGTATCGACAATAAAACCAGATGATGAAATAAAATTCAATTATGTTTCGAATAAAGTTGTTAGAGTTAAATTAGAAGATAAAAATGAAATTATAACAGTTCCATTTGAAGAATATGTAAAAGGTGTTTTAGCTGGCGAAATGCCTATTGGCTTTGATACAGAAGCCTTAAAAGCTCAAGCTGTAGCAGCTAGAAGTTATGTTTTAAAAAAAATGGAATTAAATGTTGCGGAAGATTATGATGTTGTAAACACTGTTTCTAATCAGGTTTATTTAAGTGATGAAGATCTTAAAGAAAAATGGCAAGATAAATATGTAGAATATATGAATAAATTAAAAAGTGTTATTAAAGATACGAAGGGTGAATATTTAACTTATAATGGCGAGGTTGTAGAAGCATTCTTTTTTTCAACAAGTGCTGGTAAAACAGAAAATAGTGGAGAAGTATTTGTTGAACAATTACCATATCTCATAAGTGTTGATTCATCTTGGGATGAGTCTGTTTCTCCCGTTTTTAATGATACAGCACAATATAGTATTGCTGATTTTTGTACTAAACTAAATATTCCGTATAGTGATAATATCGAGGTTGAAGTAGAAGAAGTAACAAGTACTGGTAGAACCAAAAAAATAAAAATTAATCAAAAAGAATTTACTGCTACAGATGTTAGAAATAAATTAGGATTGCGTTCAACTTTTTTTGAAATAAAACAAGTTGGAAGTAATATAAAAATAAATACTAAAGGATATGGACATGGTGTTGGTATGAGTCAATATGGAGCACTTGCTATGGCAAAAAAAGGTTACAAATACGACCAAATATTAAAATATTATTATAAAGATGTAGAAATTACTAAACTTTAAAAAATAATGCATAAATATTTATAATTTGTTCACACTTAAAATAGAGGTGAAAAATTATGGCAGAAAGGCGTTTAAAAAGACCAGTTTTATATGCAATATATTCTTTAGGAGTAGTTTCTTTGATAGGGACGATTTATTTAATTGAAGGTTCAATAAATCATAAAAGTTATTCTCAAGCAGATGAATTTAAATATGTTTCTAAAACAATATTTGATGATGCTGTATCAGTTATAAGTGAGCAACCGGATTTTGTAAGACCTTATAAAGATAGTGATGTTAAAGTTTTAAAGACATATTATGACTATAAAGCTACTAAAGAAGAACAAGAAGCAGCACTTATTTATTATGAAGGAACTTACTTGCAAAGTAGTGGAGTATCATATGGCAAAGAAAATGTTTTTGATGTTGTTTCTATAAAAGATGGTACTGTAATAGACGTTACAGAGGACGAACTTTTAGGTAAAACAATTCAAATAAAACATTCTGATGATAGTATTAGTATTTATCAAAGTTTGAGTGAGGTTGCTGTTTCAAAAGATGAAGTTGTAACACGTGGTCAAACAATTGGAAAAAGTGGAACTTCAAATGTTGAAAAAGACCTAGGAAATCATGTTCATTTTGAGCTAATTGTAGCTGGAAACACTGTTAATCCAGAAACATATTTTTTAAATCAAAAACAAAGCTAGGGATAAAACCCTTTTTTTGGTATAAAAACCTTGCTAATTTATATAATTTAGTAGGGTGAATTTATGGGTGATATTAATGAAAGGGTACTTAGTGAAGCTAGATATTTAATAAAAACAGAGAAAACTGTAAGAGAAATTTCAAAAGTATTTAAAGTATCAAAAAGTACTGTTCATAAAGATTTACATGAGAGATTAATAAAAATCGACAGAAACTTATATGAAGATGTTGATAAAATATTAAAGTATCATACGGATATAAGACATATTCGTGGAGGAGAGGCAACTCGTCAAAAATATCAAAAATTATTATAGAAAAGAGGTTATTATGTTTGCAAAAGATATAGGAATAGATTTAGGAACAGCTAATGTACTTATTTATGTTAAGGGACAAGGAATTATTTTAAATGAACCAAGTGTAGTTGCCATCGATAGTGATAGTAAGAAACCTTTGGCGGTTGGAAGAGAAGCATTTGATATGTTAGGAAGAACACCTGGAAAAGTTCATGCAATAAGGCCAATGAAAGATGGTGTTATTGCAGATTTTGAAACAACTGAAATAATGCTTAATCATTTTATTAATAAAATAAATGGAAAAGGTTTGTTTTCAAAACCTAGAATTCTTATTTGTTGTCCTTCTAATATTACACAGGTTGAAAAGAATGCTATTAAAGAAGCAGCCGAGAGAACGGGAGCTAGAAAGGTATTTTTAGAAGAAGAGCCCAAAGTAGCTGCTGTTGGAGCTGGTATGGATATATCACGACCAAGTGGGAATATGGTTATAGATATAGGCGGAGGAACAACAGATATAGCAGTATTATCATTAGGAGGAATTGTTAATAGTTCATCAATTAAAGTAGCAGGAAATACTTTTGATCATGACATAATGAAATATATAAGAGATAAGTATAAATTATTAATAGGTGATAGAACTGCTGAGGAAATTAAATTTACAATAGGAAATGTTTTCCCAGATTCATTAAAACAAAAAATGGAGGTAAGGGGAAGAGATTTAGTTACGGGGCTTCCTCACACAATAAAAATAAATGCATCAGAAATAGAAGAAGCATTAAGAGAGAGTGCTTATACAATTGTTAGAACAGCAAAAACTGTATTAGAGCAAACACCACCAGAACTTTCAGCTGATATTATAGATAAAGGAATAATTATCACAGGTGGAGGAGCTTTAATTAAAGGATTTGATAAGTTATTATCACATGAATTAAAAGTGCCTGTTTTTATAGCAGAAAGTCCTTTGACTTGTGTAGCTGAAGGGACAGGAATTTTACTTGATAATATTCATTTAATAGATTGATATAAAATAAAAATAGACAATTTTAATTCAAAATGGTATACTGCTATTGGTGGTAGTTATGAATCAAGAATTATTAATGAGAATTGCCTTAATGCTTATTATTCCTTTTTTATTAGTTGTGGCAATCATTCCATATATAAAAAAGGTGGCAAAACAAATAAATGCTATTGACATTCCACGTGGAAGACATATTCATAAAAAACCAACTCCAAAACTTGGCGGAGTTGCTATTTTCTTAGGATTTTTGTTTGGTTATATGATATTTGGAACACCAAGTGCTTCAATGAATGCTATTTTGATAGGTAGTTTTATTTTAGTACTTGTCGGTGTAATTGATGATATTACAGAATTATCAGCCAAAACTCAGTTTATAGGACAGTTAGTAGCTGCATCTATAGTTGTGTTTTATGGAAAACTTTTGATTCAAGATATAAGTGCTTTTGGTATATATATTGAATTCGGTTGGTGGTCCTATCCAATTACATTATTCTTTATTTTAGGATGTATTAATTGTATTAATTTAATTGATGGTTTGGATGGATTATCAGGCGGAATAAGTGCAATATATTTTTTAACAATCGGAATTATTGCAACGATTCAGGGTAAAACAGGTCTTGATTTTGTTCTTGCTTTTGTTATGGCTGGGTCAATTTTAGGATTTTTAGTTTATAACTTTAATCCCGCATCTATTTTTGCTGGCGATGCTGGATCTATGTTGATGGGATTTATGATTTCTGTTGTTGCCTTATTTGGTTTTAAGAATGTTACAATGTCATCATTAATTATTCCACTTTTCGTAATAGCAATTCCAATACTTGACACACTATTCGCAATTTTACGTAGGACAATAAAAGGTGAAAAAATAACAAAAGGTGATAAATATCATATACATCATCAATTATTAAATAGAAATTTATCACAAAGAGCGACAGTAATTATTATTTATATAATTGATATTCTATTTGCGACTGCATCAATTGTATATGTGCTTAAAGATGCACTTTTAGGATATATTATATACGGCATACTACTTGTTATAGTTATTACCTTTGTTGCAACAACAAATGTTGTAGTTGATAAAGATGATGTTAAGAAGAAATTTAAAGAAAAGATAGATAATTTAAAAAATAAATCACATAATTGATTTATTTTTTTGTATATTTATATTTATTTGTTAAATAATATTACTGGTGATTTATATGCAAAATTCAGTGATGGAATGTTTATCAATTATCCCAAGAAGTATATTCTCACTTGTAACATTATTTCTAGTAACACGTATAATTGGAAAAAAACAAGTATCAGAGCTAAGTTTATTTGATTATGTTATTGGAATCTCAATAGGAAACTTTACGGCAGAAATGACAATGAATTTAGATGGACAGTATTTAAATGGCGTAATGGCGATAGTTGTTTTTGGACTAGCATCTTTTTTTGTTTCTATTTTGTCACTTAAAAGTATTACTATAAGAAGAATAATATTTGGAGTACCAACAGTTATTATTCAAAATGGTAAACTCTTAGAAAAACCACTTCGTTCACTTAAAATTGATGTAAATGATCTTCTTGAACAATGTAGATCTAATGGTTATTTTAATTTAGAAGAAATTGAGTATGCAATTATGGAAGCAAATGGTAAAATTAGTATTTTGCCTAAAGCAGAATATAAACCAGCAACACCTCAAATATTAAAT
The DNA here is from genome assembly GCA_934190785.1 of uncultured Bacilli bacterium. Classification (GTDB taxonomy): domain Bacteria; phylum Bacillota_I; class Bacilli_A; order RF39; family UBA660; genus CAKPTA01. Next base: position 96,328 of record CAKPTA010000002.1, on the reverse strand, counting down.
TTGAAAGTTCCTAAAGAAGGATTATGTGCAAATGTTGTAATAGATGGAAAACTTATGAAAAATAATATCAAAAATATGAAAAAAGATGACGAATGGGTTTTACATGAATTAAAAGTTAAAGGATATAATAATTTAAATAAGATATTACTTGCTACATTGGATATAAACGATAAAATAACTGTATATGAAAAAAATAATAGTGTAAACATTTACAATGTTCTTGAATAAATATTTGTTCTTATAAAAAACGTTTGTTATAATAAATATGGTGATAATATGAACAAAGAATTATGTGCATCCATATTTGTTATTGATCCAGAAACAAAAAGAATTTTATTAGTAAAACATAGAGAATTTAAGAAATGGGTTCAACCAGGAGGACATCTTGAGCATAATGAAACTCCAGAAGAAGCTGCAATGCGAGAAGTATTTGAAGAAACAAATATAAAAGTTAAAATTCTTGGAGAACATTTTCCAAGAGAAGACGATTTTATAAGACCACTTGGAATTCAATGTAATAGAAAAGAAGGCTATGTTCAAGTTGATATTCTATATTTTGGAATACCATCTGGTAATACAGAACCATATGTAGATGATGAAGAGACTATTGCAGCAAAATGGTTTACAAGAGAAGAATTAGATGAATTAAATGTTTTTGAAGATATTAAAATAACAATGGATTATTTACTTAGAAAATACTTTAATTAAAAAAAGCTTATAGATTTTTATAAGCTTTTTTTAATTCTTTTTTAATTTTGTTTTTAACTTTTCTTTTAACTTTATTTCTACTAGATGCACTAAATAAACAAATAACGAAAATAAACAGTAAGATAATAATATACTTTGATGTTTCAATATTTTCGCTACTATTACTCCATATACCTATTTTATTTTCTTTGGCCGTTTTTTCAAGTGATTTAAGATCATCAACATATTTATATTTTCCGTATATGTATTTTACCTCAGCAAGCCCTGACTCTATTAATTTTTCTTGTAAAAGGTTTCCATCAACATATACCCAAACTAAATCTCTATTGTATTTATCGGTTTTAGTGGCATTATCATCATATTCAATTTCAATTTTTTTAGCTTGTGTTAGTTCTTTACACGTAAATTCACTAGCTTCTTTTCCATAAGCTTCGATTTTATTTGTAGATTCTGGAGTATTAATTGCTAAAAATCTAGTTTTTATTTTTTCTCCATTTATATCAAACCAAGCTGTATCACCATCTACACATTTATAAAGTGTAACTTCATATTTTTGTGCGGCGTATGTATATGTTGTAAAAGAAAAAAAAGTTATTATAATTATTAATAATGTTTTTATTTTTTTCATAATATCTACCTTCTTTTGTAATTATAACAATAAATTAATAAATAATTCAATATAAATAAAAAAACAATATATATATAAATTGTATTCATTGACTTATAAGGATTGACTATGCTATAATACCAAGGATTATGTGAGGAAGTGTATATATGAAAAATATAAGAAATATTGCTATCATTGCCCATGTTGACCATGGTAAAACTACATTAGTAGATCAATTACTAAGAAAGTCAGGTACATTTAGAGCAAATGAACAAGTTGATGAAAGAGTAATGGATAGCAATGATATTGAAAAAGAAAGAGGAATAACAATACTTGCAAAAACAACAGCAATAGACCATAATGGATGCCGTATTAATATTCTAGATACTCCAGGACATGCTGATTTTGGTGGAGAAGTAGAACGTATAATGAATATGGTTGATGGAGTATTACTTGTTGTAGATGCATATGAGGGAACTATGCCTCAAACACGTTTTGTACTTAAAAAAGCCTTAGAAGCAGGAGTAACACCTATCGTTGTTGTAAATAAAATCGATAAACCAACTGCTCGTCCAGCTCAAGTAATAGATGAAGTTTTGGATTTATTTATTGAACTTGGTGCTGACGAAGATCAACTTGAATTCCCTGTTGTATATGCATCAGCTTTAAATGGTACTTCCAGTTTAGATCCAGATATTTCAACACAAAAAGAAACAATGGATCCAATTTTGGATATGATAGTTGATTATATTCCAGCACCACAAGTATCACTAGATGGAACATTACAATTTCAACCAGCTCTTTTAGACTATAATGATTTTGTTGGAAGAATTGGAATTGGAGTTGTAAAAAGAGGAAAAATGAAGGTAAACCAAATGGCTTCATGTGTTAGATTAGATGGTTCTATTAAACAATTTAGAATACAGAAATTATTTGGATTTTTAGGTCTTAAAAGAATTGAAATAGAAGAAGCAGAAGCAGGAGATATAGTTGCAATTGCAGGGCTTCCTGATATTAGTGTTGGTGAAACTGTATGTGAAGTTGGTTCTGAAGATGCACTACCTCTTCTTAGAATTGATGAACCTACATTACAAATGACTTTCGGAGTAAATACTTCACCATTTGTTGGAAGAGAAGGTAAAATTTTAACAGCAAGAAAAATTGAAGAAAGATTAATAAAAGAAACAGAAAAAGACGTATCACTTAGAGTTGAGCCAAATGATAGTGAATCATTTATTGTATCAGGTCGTGGAGAATTACATTTATCTATTTTAATTGAAAATATGCGTCGTGAAGGATTTGAATTACAAGTATCTAAACCACAAGTAATAAAAAAAGAGATAGATGGTGTAATGTGTGAACCATATGAAGATGTTCAAATTGATTGTCCAGAAGAGTATGTTGGAACTGTAATTGAAGCCTTAGGTAATAGAGAAGGTATTATGGAAAATATGACTACTCATGAAAATCAAGTACGTCTACAATATGTATTACCATCAAGAGGTTTAATTGGATTTACAACAGAATTTATGACAATGACAAAAGGATATGGAATGTTAAATCATACCTATAAAGAGTATAGACGTTTAGCAGGAGAAACAGTTGGAGAACGTAAACTTGGTGTTTTAGTTTCTATGGAAAATGGAAAATCAACAGCATATGCACTTGGACAATTAGAAGATCGTGGTGTTATGTTTATTGAACCAGGTGTTGATGTATACGAAGGAATGATTGTTGGTGAACATAGTCATAGCAACGATTTAGCTGTAAATGTTGTTAAAGGTAAAAATTTAACTAATACGCGTAGTGCAGGAAAAGATCATACTGTTGTGTTAAAAAGACCAAGAGCTATAACTTTAGAGTATTGTCTTGATTATATAAATGCTGACGAACTAGTAGAAGTAACACCAGTATCATTCAGAATGCGTAAACGTATTTTAAATACACAAGAAAGAAAAAAATTTGATAGTAGAAAATAAAAAAATTTCTCATACGAGAAATTTTTTATTTATCGAAAAATCTTTGAATATCAACATCTAATGCATTTGCAATTTGCTCAAGAGTGTCTATTGATAATGTTTGACGAGTAACAGATTCTAATTTTCCTATAAAGCTATCACTAAGTAATAATTGTTCTGCTAACTCCTTTTGTGTCCAACCTTTTTGAATTCGGTATTTTTTTATGTTTTTTCCTATTGTATTATAAATATCAATTGAATCTTTACTCATTGCTACCACCAATTTAATTTTCTCACAGAAACATAAATATTTTTATGGACGAATAGTCTATAAAAATGTATAATAAGAATGGTGATTTTATGAATGATACTAATAAATTAAAAATTATTAGAAGAGAAAAAGGCTATACCGTATATGATATGGCAAAACTCTTAAAAATAACGCCATCTTATTACTCACAAATTGAAAATAGAAAACGTAGATTATTTTATGATATGGCTTTTAAAATAGCTACTATATTTAATATGAAGCCGGATGCTATATTTTATACAAAAGATAATATTTAAATATTATTTTTTTTGTTCTAAGTAATAATTCCTAAGCTCTTTAAATCTTTGATAATGTACAACTTCTCTTTGTCTTAAAAATGACAATGGTGCCAAAACATCAATATCATTTGTCATATCCATTAAGTGTTCATATGTGGCTCTTGCTCTTTGTTCTGCTGCCATATCACTTTCAATATCGGCAATAAAATCTCCTGTTGCCTCAATATATGAAGCTGTAAATGGTACTCCATTTGCATCGACAGGAAATAAAGCACTATCATGTTGTGCAAAGTTTCCACCTAGACCTTCTGCTTTTAATTCTTCGATTGTAGCACCTTTCATTAATTGATAAGCCATTGCAGCAATCATTTCTAGATGTGCTAATTCTTCTGTTGCTATATCTGTTAACAAAGCTTTACCCTTATCATCAGGCATAGTATATCTTTGATTCATATAACGTAAAGCAGCAGCAAGTTCTGAATCAGGCCCTCCATATTGTGCAAGCATAGCCTTTGCCATTTTTAAATCTTTGTTTTTAATATTTACAGGATATTCTAATTTTTTTTCATATTTCCACATATTAACCTCCTAATTATTTTCCCAAGGCCAAGGAGAGTTATCCCATGCCCATGGATAAGTCATATTTGCTTTGCTATCAACAAAAATAGGACCATATTTATTTTCGTATTCAGTAAGTAATTTATCTGTTTCATTAACATATTGATTAAATAAATTAATTATATCTTTATCATTTGAATAAATATCAAGATATAGATTTAAGTCAGTTTTAGCAAAACATAGTGAATCGAGCATGATTAACATTCTCATTTGTTCACTATTCGCATCAAGCATAACAGGGTCTATTTTATAACCATTATAAAGACTTGGAAACATATTTCCGCTTATAAATCCATTATAAGGATCATATAAGCTATTTGGGTTTTCATTTTTAGAAAAAAGTGGTTGATTATAATTATTATTTTCATAATTATAATAATCTAAGTTTTTTTGATAATTATACATATTAATCCTCCTCGGTATATGATATGGTAAAATACACATAAGGTAAGGGTATTTGTCTATATGTTTTCGAACTTTATTTTTATAATTTTAAACAAAAAAGATAACATATAAAGAAAAATATGAGAGAATATAGTCTAGGAGGCAGTATGAGTATAAAAATATTTGAAAAAAATAAAACAGTGATAAATATAAAACTTTTTTTTATTAAAATTTCTATTTACCAACTGCAAACAAAATAGAATTGGGTAGTGTGATGTATGATAAATTTTATAGTATGTGATGATAAAAAATACTTCATAGATGAGGTAATAAATATTATAGATAGTGTTATGATTAATAATAATCAATTATATAATAAATTTGAATTTAATGAATATAATGATGAATTTATAAAAATAATTTATTCAAATCTAGAATATAAAATATATATATTAGATATTGAAGTAAATCAAAATTCTGGTATAGATATTGCTAGAAAAATAAGAGATATTGACATAAATAGTATGATTATATTTATAACATCATATTATGAAAAATATACTAAAGATATTTTAAAGAGTAAGTTTATGTTTTTAGATTTTATAAATAAAAAAGATGATTATAAAAAAGAATTATCTCAAACATTAGAATATGCAATTTCAAATATTCAAAAGAAAAATATTATTCGTTTTAAGAGTCAAGGTATACTTTATACTTTGAGCGCTAATGATATTTTATATATAAAAAGAGATAAAGATAGAAAATGTACGATAAAAACATCAACTAATGAATATGTTGTAAGTAATACCTTGGTAGAATTATACGAATTATTGGATGATAGATTTATATATTCTCACCGTGCATGTATTGTAAATCAAACTCGAATAAAAATATATAACAAAAGAAATCGCCTAATTATATTTGATAATGACGTGGAACTTGATTTAGTTTCTAATCTTTTTAACTTGAAATATAAATAAAAGACTTGCAAAATAATTAATTTATGATAAAATATTAAATGTAACTTATGTTACATGGCGTGGTTGGTGAAGTGGTTAACACGGTGGATTGTGGTTCCATTATGCGTGGGTTCGATTCCCACACCGCGCCCCATATTGAGATTTACACACACCTTTGTGTGTTAAATAAGTAAAAGTTCGTAATACTTGGTATTATGGACTTTTTTTAAAGATGCTTGTTTTATGAAAAATCATATAGCAAAGTATTGTTAAGATGAGACAGAATGGATTTTTTTATATCTGAGGAAGAATCTTCAGAAAAATCTAAATAACAAGTAAAAATTTTATCTTTAACTTTAGGCAAAAATTGGAATGTCAAATAAGTAGTATATTTTAAAATGAAAAATTAAAATAAATGAAACTTATACATTCTAAAATAGTTAAATTTATTTAATTGAACACAGAAATGCGTTCTTTTTTTGTATCAATTTATATGAAAGCATCATTTTTACAAATATTTAGAAATTTTTATATTTCAAAAGCTTTAAATATAAAATTTGTATATCAGATTTTAAATATTTGTAAATGATTTTGTACTAAAAATAAAAATTAGTATTTTGACTTACATTGCACTTAAATTTATAGTATATCCCCGAAAGGAGATATTATGAAAAAGATTTTAATGTTTGTTGTGTGTTTTATGCTTGGTATTTTAAGAGTTAGTGCAGCTGATAATGATAGTAATGTTGCATATGATTACATTGATAATATTTATTCAAATAGAAAAATTGGAAATGATTTTTACACAGGAAAACAGGGTCTAGTATATGTGAATGGTAAAGTAGCATATTGTCTTGATCCAACAATTCTTTTAAATAATAATGTATATTCATCTTCTAATGACTTTAGTATTTTGAATATAAATTCAGAAAAGTTAAACTATTTAGAAGTTGTAAGCTTTTTTGGTTATAATTATACTGATCATTTTGATAAAAATTATTATTTGGCAACTCAAGAGCTTATATGGGAATATTTAACAGGAGGAGAAATTTATTGGACAAATGGAAAAGGTGGAACAGTAATAGATATTGATGTTTATAAAAATGAAATATTAAGGTTAGTTAATGATTATTTGGCTGTTCCAAATATTCCAACATATATTGAAACTTATGTAGGAGAAAATGTTGTTATAAGCGATTCTACATTACATAATTATAGTTCTGATTTGTGGCTCGGTGTTATTGAAGATGATAAATTAATATTAGACGCGGATACTAAAGGAACTATAAAAATTAATTTAACTAAGTATCCTCTAAATTATGAGTCAAGTTATATTTATTATAGTAATAACTCTCAAGCTCTTGCAACATTTGGTTATAGTAATAAAATGGAAGATACAATTGAAATTACTTATAAAGTAAAGGCATTATCTAGAATACGTTTTATAAAAAAGGATTCTAGTAATGGAAGTATTATACAAAATCGCGAGACAAAAATTAAAATATTTGATGTAAAAAATAATAAATATATGGTAGAAAATGGGAATGATATATTTACTATCGGAAAAACAGGAATACTTGAAACTAATATTTACTTTGATGAAGGTGAATACCGCATTGAAGAGATAGAGTCACCACTAGGATATAGAAAATTAAATGATTATTTAACTTTTAATATATATGAGTATCATGGAGATATCACAGATGTTGATATATATAATGAACCTTATTTATTTAATATTAATATTACTAAGAAGGGTGAAGTATTTAGTGGTTTTGAAAATGAAAATGATAATATAACAGGTAGTTATATATATGAAGATATGAGTGGAGTAAAATATGGATTGTATGCCCTAGAAGATATAGTATCTAACGATTTAAATATTTTATATCATAAAGATGAATTAATAGCTGAAATAAATATTGAAAATGGATTTGGAAGTATAAGTGGAATTCCTTATGGCAAATATTATTTAAAGGAAATAATATGTCCAGATGATTATATTTTATCGCCTTCAATAACAGAAGTTATATTTGATAGTGATGAAAATTTATACTATAGTTTTTACAATAAATTAAAGAAAGGAAATTTAATAATAAAAAAAGTAGATGGTAGTACATTACTTTCGAATGCAGAGTTTATTTTAAAAGGAATTAATTATTCTTATTCTATATATTTAAAAAATAAAACCGGGAAAATTACTTTAAAGGATATACCTTATGGTAATTATATTTTAACAGAAGTTAAAGCACCGGAGGGATATGTATTAGATGAAATACCAAAAGAAATTAATGTGTCAAAGAAGAGTACTACATATAGATTTGAAAATAAGAAAGTTAATAATTCTAATAATAATCAAGAAAAAACAGATGAGAAAAATAATGATGAAGATGATACACCAAATATAAATGAAAAAGATAATAATATTTTCGATGAAATAGATAAAAAGGATGAATCAGATGTTCCTAATTTGCAACCAGAAGATAATAAGGATTCAACATCAGATAAAAACTCTAATAATTTTAAGGAAGAAGTTGTGAATAATCCAGATACTTTTATAGGAAAAGAATATAATATTTTGTATTTGAATATAATTATGTGTATATGTTTATTTCTGGGGATTCATAAATATAAAAATTGTTAATTTGCATTATCTTATTTTATGTGTTATAATCAGTGATACAAAATTTAGTAAATCCTTGTTTAAGGATTTATTTTTTCCTAGAAAGGAGGTAATAGTATGGATTTATCCTCAGAATTTAATAAAGATGATAAAATAAGCGAATTTATGTTAAAGAACGAATTTGCAAAACAATTACTAGAAGCACAACTTAGTGTTTTAATAAAAGAGTTCGAATATAAAAATCACTATAATCCTATTGAACATGTTAAATCTAGAATTAAATCAGATGAAAGTATTCGTGATAAATTGAAAAGAAAAGGTTATGAATATTCTCTTGAAAATTTAAAATCACATGTTCATGATATTGTTGGAATAAGAATTGTATGTTCATTCTTGTCAGATGTATATGAAATAGTAGATTTAATTAAAAATTCTGGACAATTTGAAATTGTTGCAGAAAAAGATTATATTGAAACTCCTAAAGAAACAGGATATATAAGTTATCATTTAATTGTTAATGTGCCTGTATATTTAAATAAAGATACAGAATATATAGAAGCAGAAATTCAAGTTCGTACTATTGCAATGGATTTCTGGGCAAGTATTGACCATAAAATTCACTATAAATTTTTAGAAACACCTAAAGATGTTCAAAATGATTTATATGCATGTTCTCTAGCAATTAAAGCATTAGACAATCGTATGAATCAATTAAATGAAATTGTGCATAAATATGATTAGCAGCTAAAGCTGCTTTTTTAATTCTTCTATTTCTTTATTTATAGCATTTATCATTTTTTGCATCATAGCAATTGTTTCTTCATTATTCATGGCTGTTTGGCTTTGGCCGCTAGTATCAATTCCTCTTTCTTGTTGTACTTGTTTAAAATAAGCATTGGTACATAAAACTTGTGCTATTAACATAAGCCAGTTTCCTAAGGCATTTTGTTCATTTGCTGTAGTATCATCAATAAGCAAATAACCAATTATAACAGCACTAAATGTAAAAGATTTGGGAGAAACATTAGGTATAAGACGCATAATACTCCTCCTTTTACTATTTAATTATATGTTTTATAAAAAAATATAATAAAAAAATCCATATAGGATTATATTTTACGAACAAACATTAAACCTTTATATTTTGGATGTTCAACATATTTAATATATATTTTATCATTTTTCTTTAAATTAAATTTAGAATTTACATCGTCTAATAATGTACACTTAAGTAGACCATTCTCTTCCTCTTCATCAATTCTAGCCCATACATCTTCTTCTTGTGCTTCACGACTTAAAAGTAAAAATTGAACATCATCAATTAATCTGATATCTCTATATTGATCAAGTTGCTCATTATTTCTACTTTTTAATAGACCTGTATTTTTATAGTTAGAATCTATTTCATTTTCAATAGCTGAAACTCCAACAATTTTAAAAGCTACATTTTCTGGGACTTCCTTCATATCATAATTTTCTAAAAAATCATATTCAAGAATATAGGTGTTTTTTATAAACTCATCTTCTAATTTAGATATATCATTTTCAATAATTACATTTCCTAAAATACGAAAGGTAATTCCTTTTTCGTGATCAATAAAACCATATACAAGGATAGGATGTATTTCTTTTTTTAAATGAAGTTTTTTGTATATTTTTTTTACACAATTAATATTTTCTATAAAAAAGTAATGTTTATCAATATCCCTAAATTTCATTTCTTTTACTAACATTTTAATCATTCCTATTCTACTATTAGATTATATAGTATATTGGTAATTAAAATCAACAATAATGTGAAAAATGTCGAATGAAAATTAATGCATATAATTGGTTGTTATAGTATTATATCTTTTATGCGAAAGAAAAGTAATTATAGAAAAATTAAAATAAGTGTTAAATTATATAATAAAAAAATGAAAGAAATAAAGAATAAATATATATCAATTAGGATTAAAAATGAATTAAAACAAGATTATTTGGCTACATATTTATGTGTAAGGAAAAGCTTTATAAAAAGAATTATATATCATAAATTTTTATATAGTTATAAAAATATTGATATTATAGTTGATAATTATAATAATGAATACTTATTATTGGAAGATAAAATTAATGAGAAGTTTTTTAATAATATAGGAGGTTTTCCACTGGATTTAAATCAGAGAATGGCTGTTTTAAAGGACGAAGATAATAGCCTTGTAATTGCTGGTGCAGGAAGTGGAAAAAGTTTAACTATTATTGGTAAAATTCATTATTTAATTCAAAAACAATATATAAAAGAAAATGAAATTTTATGTATATCTTTTACAAATGAGGCAACTAAAAGTTTAAAACAAAAATTAAAAAAATTATATGGTTACAATATAGATGTTATGACCTTTCATAAACTAGGACTCGAAATTATTAAAAATAATGACAAGAAGTATAAAATAACAAAAAATGAATTAGAAAAAATAGTAGATGAATATTTTCGAAATTTAAATAAAAAAGATATTATTTGTGTTATGAAATATTTAAATGAATTTGTAGAAATAAAGGGGTATTATAAAATAGAGACTTATAAGACGTTAAGAGAAATATCTATAGGATTAACTGATAATATCAAAACAAAAGAAGAAAAAGAAATTGCTAATATATTGTATTTGATGGAATTTGATTATAGTTATATAGAAACTTCATTTGGTGGAATATTCAAAATTAAAGGTGATTGTATCTATTATTATCACTTTAAAAATCCATTGTATGCACTTATGTGCATTGATGAAAATAAAAAATATAAAAGTTTATACAAATGTATGATTTATTATGATGGCTTTTATATAGCGTTAAAACATTTACTTGGACGTGAAATAATGACTAGTTCATATGAAAAAATATATATGGATATGCTTTATAATAATAATGATTATTTAATTTCATTAAAGAATTTATTAGTAAATTTTATTAATATTTATAAATCTAGTGGAAAAAGTATAAATGAAATAGAGGCTAAAATAAAGAAAAATACAGTGAATTATTATTTTTTCTACATATTTAAGAAAGTATATTTTTTATACCAAGAAGCATTAAATAATAATAATTTATTAGACGTTAATGATTTATTAATAAAGGCAATAGAACTCACTTCTAATAATTACAATTATAAAATGTATAAATATATAATAATTGATGAATTTCAAGATACATCAATGGTTAGGTATTCACTTATCCACAATATAATTAAAGAGACAAATGCTAAATTAGTAGCAGTAGGGGATGACTTTCAATCAATTTATCGTTTTAGTGGATGTGATATAGCTCTTTTTATAAACTTTTCCACATATTTTCCTAATGCTTCTTTGTCGTACATAAATAATACATATAGAAATAGTCAAGAATTAATAAATGTAGCAGGATCTTTCGTGATGAAAAATCCAAATCAAATAAAAAAACAGTTAAAAGCAAACAAACATGTTCATAAACCTATTGAAATTTGTTATTATGATGATTTATCCACAGAATTATATAATATAAATAGGAATTTATCCACAGGAAAAAGTAAAATTATATTAGGAAGAAATAATAAAGATATACATTTATTAAATAGTAGTGTTTTTGGTGTTAATAAAAATAATGTGATAGATAAAAAATATAAGGAAGTAATACCATATTTAACTGTACATAAATCTAAAGGGTTAGAGTTTGATTATGTATTTTTAATAAATGTAAGTGATTCTATAGATGGCTTTCCATCTAAAATTAGTGGCCATGAAATTTTAAATCTTGTTTTACCGAAAAATGATAGTTTTCCTTTTGCTGAAGAGAGACGATTATTTTATGTAGCTTTGACACGAGCCAAAATAAAAGTGTTTATTATGTCACCAAGAGGCAATCCTTCAATTTTTGTTAAAGAAATAGAAGAGATGTTAAATAAAAAATAGGGTAATATATGATATAATAAATCTAAGTAGGTGACTTTATGAAAACAACATTGTATATTGTAAGTAATTCATATCGTAAAAAATTATTGTTACAAAATAAAGAACTTGTTAATAACAAATATATGACACTTGAAGAGCTTAAAAGATCATATTATTTTGACTATGATGATAGTGCTATATATTTTCTTATGAAAAGTGAAAATATAAAGTATGATGTCGCAAAAAATTATATTTTAAATATGTATTTATTATGTGATAATAACAAAATCACTTCCAAAAAGGTAGAATATTTAAATCAATTAAAGTCAAAATTAGAAGAAGAAAAATTACTTTTTCATAATTATTTATTTAAAGATTATTTAAAGCATGTTAATGTTATTGTGTCTGGATATATTTTAAATAAATCAGATATGAAATTATTAGATAGTATAAGGTTAATAACAAGTGTAGAAGTAAATTATCCAACTAGTGGTGATTATATTCCTAAAGTATATTCTTATTCTAATATAGAAGATGAAGTTGTCGGAGTTGCAACTTTTATAAATAAACTTTTAAAAGAAACTAGTTTAAATCATATAAAAGTTGCGTATTTTAAAGAATATGAATATATAATTAGACTTGTTTTTGATATGTTTAATTTACCATTTTCTTATAAAGATACATCTGTATTATATGGTACAAGCATTTGTAAGGAGTGGATAGCAACATTAAAAAATACAAAAGATAGAGAAAAAACATATGAAGAAATGACAAATAAATATGGTTTAGTAGAACCAATTTTGAAACTAATAGATATATCAAATGATTTAGTAGTAGATGAAGTATGTGATATATATTTAGAATATTTTATTTCTAAATGTAAGAATACTTATTTATCAAAACAAGAAATTGATGGAATTAAAACTATTAACTTCTTAGATGATGATATAACTGATGATGACTATGTTTTTGTTTTAGGATGTAATTTAGAAAACATGCCTAAAATATATAAAGATGAGGATTATTTATCTGATAATATAAAAGTTGATTTGAATATTGATACTTCAATTGATTTAAATCGTATCGAAAGAGAATTATGGAAAAATAAAATAACAACAACTAAAAATTTAGTTATGACTTACAAATTAAAAACTCCTTTTGATAGTTACATGAAATCATTACTTATTAAAGATTATCCTGTATGTTTGGACGATAACAACAAATATATATATTCCAATGTATATAATAAAATATGTTTAGCACGTAAATTAGATAATATGATTAAATATAACATATCTGATAGTGATACGGCTCTTTTGTATAAAATGTATCCTAATATTGAATATCAAGTTTATGATAATAAGTTTAAAGGAATCAGTGAAGATTTAGTAAATAAGTATTTAAAAAATAAAGTATATCTTTCTTATTCTAGTATGAATAATTATTATTTATGTGGTTTTAGATATTATATTGCTAATTTACTTAAGCTTGATATATATGAAGAAAACTTTCAAGCAAAAATAGGAACAATGTATCATTATATATTATCTAAAAGCATTGAAGAAAATTTTGATTTTGAAAAAGTATATAATTCATATGTAAATAACATGGATTTAAAAGCAAACGAGAAGTTTTTTGTTGCTAATTTAAAAGAAGAATTGAAGTTTGTCATAGACACTTTATCTTTTCAAAGTAAATTTACAACATTTAAAAATGTTTTGTGTGAAAGTGAAATTAACATAAATCTAACTTCTAATATTCATTTTAAAGGTATAATTGATAAAATTTTATATAAAGAAACTAGTGATGAATTGTTAGTATCGATTGTGGACTATAAAACGGGTACTAAAGAAGTTAATATTATGAATATTGAAAATGGTCTTGAAATGCAACTACCGATATATGTTTATTTATTAAAACATAGTGATTCATTTAGAAATGCTAAAATAGTGGGATTTTATTTACAAAAAATATTAAATAAAAATTTTAGCTATTCAGGAAATGATTATTTGAGAGAAAAAAGGAGAAAACTTCGTTTAGATGGCTATAGTACAAGTAATGTTTCTCTACTTGAACAATTCGATACTACATATGTAGATAGTGAACTTATAAAAGGAATGAAAGTAGGAAAAAATGGATTTAGTAGTTATGCAAAGGTTTTAAATGATAAGCAAATCGAAAATATGAGTGATTGTGTTAATAAAAAAATCAAAGAAGCCGGGAACAAAATATTGAAAGGTGAATTTGATATAAATCCTAAACGAATAGATGGCGAATTATTAGGATGTAACTATTGTAAATTTCAAGATATATGTTATAAAACAGAAAAAAATATTATTGATTTAGAAAAAAATAATAGTTTAGATTTCTTAGGAGGTGAATAATGGCTTGGACAAGGGAACAATTAGAGGCAATTGAAAAGGAAGGAAGTAATATTATTGTCTCAGCGGGAGCTGGAAGTGGTAAAACCGCAGTCTTAACAAACAGAGTTCTTAGAAAATTAAAGGCTCATGTTGACATTGATTCACTACTTATTTTAACTTTTACAAAAGCAGCAGCAAGTGAGATGAAAGAAAGAATAAGAAAATCTATTGAAAAAGAACCATCTCTTATAAATCAACTTGAAAAAATAGATAGTGCATATATTACAACTTTTGATAGTTTTGCTTTATCAGTAGTAAAGAAATATTATTACCTTTTAGGAATACCTATGAATATTGCTATTACAGATGCAAGTATTATGAGCCTTGCAAAAAAGAAATTTATGGATGAGGCATTTGATGAATTATATGAAGAAAATGAAGATTATTTTCGCAAATTTATAACAGATTTTTGTTTAAAAGATGATAAAGATTTAAAGAAAAGTATTATAAACTTAAATGAAAAATTATCTCTACGTTATGACAAAGATGATTATCTAAGCTCATATATAGATGAAAACTTTAACGATGACAAAATTACTTTAGATGTTACAAAATATGTTTCATTTCTAAAGAAAAAAATAGAAATAATTAATAATTTAGTAATTGAGCTAAGTTATTTAGTAGACTCTTCTTATATGTCAAAAGTAAGTAGTGTTATGGAACCACTTTTTTCGAGTAAAGAGTATATAGATATAAAAAATAATGCTCTACTTGAGTTACCAAGACTACCTAGTGGAAGTAGTGATGACGTAAAAAAGAAAAAAGAATTAATAACAAAAGAATTAAAAAATTTAAGAGCTCTTACAACTTATGAAACAGAAGAATATATAAAAAAAGATATTTATAGTACTTTAAAGTATGCAAAAAGTATTGTTAAGGTAATTCAAGTGTTTGATAAAAAATTAAATGCATATAAAGAAAAAAATAATATGTATGAATTTACTGACATAGCTATTTTGGCAATTAATTTAATTGAAAATAATTCTGATGTAAAACAAGAATTAACGTCTAAATTTAATGAAATACTTTTAGATGAATATCAGGACACGAGTGATTTACAAGAAAAATTTATTTCTTGTATTTCTAATAATAATGTATATATGGTTGGTGATATTAAACAATCAATTTATCGTTTTAGAAACGCAAACCCATACATTTTTAAGAATAAATATGATGCTTATTCATTATCAAATGGTGGTATTAAAATTGATCTTATGAAAAATTTTCGTTCTAGAAGAGAAGTATTAGAAAATATTAATGAAATATTTAATCATATTATGGATGATAAAATAGGTGGTGCAGAATATCAAAATGGTCATCAAATGATTTTTGGTAATACTACTTATGAAGAAAATGGTAAAACAGATAATAATTATAACTTTGAATTTTATAACTATACATATGACAAAAATGGTAAATTTAAAAGAGAAGAAATAGAAATATTCTTAATTGCAAAAGATATAAAAGAAAAGGTAAATTCAAATTATCAGGTATATGATAAAGATAAAGGTATATTAAGAAATATTACTTATAATGATTTTGTAATTTTAATGGATAGGAGTAAAAACTTTTCTTTATATAAAAAAATATTCGAGTACTTAGGAATACCTATTGTGATATATCAGGATGAAAGCATTCAAAATGGCTATGATATGGATATTATAAAAAATATCTTAAAGCTCCTTGTTAAAGAGAAAAAACATGAATATGATACAGAATTTAAATATGCATTTATGAGTGTAGCTAGAAGTTATTTATCTTCTTATTCTGATCAAGAAATATTTAATGCCATTACAACTAATGATTATCATTCTCTATCTTTTATGGATACTGTATCGCTATTGTCTGCCAATATTGATTTAATGGAAAATAAAGAATTAATTTTTGAAATCTTAAAAAAATTTAATTTTTATGAAAAAATTATTACTGTTGGAAATGTCGAAGAATCACTTGTAAGGTATGAATATCTTACTAATATGGCTTCCAATTTATCTAATCTTGGTTATGATATTTATGATATGATTGATTATTTTGAAAATGTTAAGGAACAATCATTAGATATAAAATATTCCTTGAATACTGATAGTGGAAATGCTGTTAAAATTATGACAATTCATAAATCAAAGGGTCTTGAATATCATATTTGTTATTTTTCTGGATTATATGAACATTTTAATACTTTAGAGGTAAAAGAAAGATTTACTTACGATAATTCGTATGGTATTATTTTACCTGTATGTAAAGATGGTATTAGAACAACTATTTATAAAGAAATGTATAAAGAAAAATATATAAATGAAGAAATAAGTGAAAAAATTAGATTGTTTTATGTAGCACTTACAAGAGCTAAAGAAAAGATGATTTTTGTTTGTGACACAAATGATATTCTATGTGATACAAAAGAAAAACAAATAATAGATGATTATACAAGAAGTCATTATACATCATTCTTGGATATGATTAATTCAATAAAACAGTATTTGGAACCATATATTAAAGTGATTGATATTGAATCATTAAATCTAACCAAAAATTATAATTTTATAAAAGATGTTGATTATAAAAAAATGATAAAAAAATCATCTAATAATTTTATTGTCAATGAAAATAAAGTAGAAGTGTCTGATATAGTAAATAAACATTTTTCAAAAAATAGTTATAATCTCATAACTAGAGAGCAAAAAAAGAACATGTATTTTGGAACGAATTTACATCAAGTATTTGAACAAATAGACTTTTTAAATCCTGATTATTCACATTTAGGAGAATTTTATAAACAAAAATTGCAAGCTTTTTTAACAACGCCACTTTTTAATGATAATATTATAAATATATATAAAGAACATGAATTTATGTATATGGAAAATAGTGTTGAAATGCATGGAATAATTGATTTGATATTACAATATAATGATCATTATGCTATTGTAGACTACAAAACTAAAGTAATAGATGATGATCAGTATAAAAAGCAATTAGTTGGATATAAAACATATTTACAAAAAGTAACAAGGATGAAAGTAGATATATATATATATTCTATTCTTGATGAAAATTTAAAGAAGTTATAGGAGGTTTTTATGGGTAATGATTATGAAGCAGGATATACTATGGGAAAATATAAAGGATATAATGATGCGATGTTATTGGCTACACCATATGTAAAATCGGATGGAACGTCTTTATATAATAATGGCTATAAAGATGGTTATATAGAAAGTTACATTGCTTGTATAGCCAGTAAATTAAATTTAAATCAATCAAATGAAATGTTAAAAGTTTTATCTGAGAGATTAAAATCTATATCAGAATGTGTTAAAAATAGTGAAAATGAAAAGTACAAATAGTACTTTTTTTTATGTCCAAACATATTTTATTTCATATATTATATTGAAGTTAAATAAACTTCTTCACTATATGAAAGTAGGATGTATTTTATGAAAATAAAAACATTAGATTTATTAAAACCAGGATGCACTGCAGTTATAAAAGAAATTAAAAATGATGATTCAATCAAAAGAAGATTATTTGATATGGGATTTATAAAAAATTCTATTATAGAGTGTGTTATGGTTAGTCCTTTAAAGGATCCTAAGGCATATTTGATAAGAGGGACCTTGATAGCTATTAGAAACAATGATGCTAAATTAATAGAAATAGATGATGTCATATGAAATCTTTTGTGATTACTTTATCAGGAAATCCTAATGTTGGTAAAAGTACAATATTTAATACTTTAACAGGTATGCACCAGCATACTGGAAATTGGTCAGGTAAAACAGTTGGCTGTACAAGTGGCGAATATGTTTATAATGAAAATAAATATAAAGTTTATGATATTCCAGGAACTTATTCATTAATTGCACACTCAAAAGAAGAAGAATTAGCCCGTGATTCTATATGCTTTGAAAAAAGTGATTTAAATGTTATTGTTTGTGACGCTGTATGCTTAGAGAGAAATTTAAATTTACTTTTACAAATATTAGAAGTAAGTTCAAAAACAATTATTTGTGTCAATTTGTTAGATGAAGCACAAAAAAGAGGCATTAAAATTGACTTAGAAAGATTAGAAAAAATATTAAAAGTACCTGTTGTTGGT
Organism: uncultured Bacilli bacterium; assembly: GCA_934190785.1. Classification (GTDB taxonomy): domain Bacteria; phylum Bacillota_I; class Bacilli_A; order RF39; family UBA660; genus CAKPTA01. The sequence goes on along the minus strand of CAKPTA010000002.1, from coordinate 77,498 downwards.
ACAGATGCTAGGCATAATATAGGTATAGATAAGCTACTTAGTATTATCGAAGCAAATGTACTTAGTAAAAATATTAGAAAACCATATCTTCTAAAATATAGCAAAGATATAGAAGCTGCGATTAATATGTTAACACCTGTAATAGATTGTGATGGTAGTCGTTTTATAGCACTTGAACTTTTAAGAAACTCTAATATTTTAGAAAAAATAGAAACAAAATTAAGTATAAAGGAGGAATTAAACTTTAAACTTAAAGAAGCAAAACAGTATTTGTTAAGCAAAGACATTATAGCAAACGATTTAGAAGAGGAAATTACATCAAAGATAGTAAGCACGGCTTCTTTTATTTATGCTGAAGTAACAGAAAAATGTAATAATTATAGTGAAAAGGATCGCAAAATTGATAAAATATTAACTAGCAAATTAACTGGAATACCAATTATGTTAATAATGCTTTTTGTTGTTTTTTGGATAACAATAGTTGGAGCAAATTATCCATCAAAACTATTATTTAATTTATTTAATCATGTAGGCGATTATTTTTTAAGTTTTTTAGAATTTATTAATTTAAAAGCAAATGTTATATCACTTTTATATGATGGTATATATAGAGTTGTTACATGGATAATTGCTGTTATGTTACCACCAATGGCTATTTTTTTTCCATTGTTCACATTTCTAGAGGATTTGGGATATTTGCCAAGAATTGCATTTAATTTAGATAGATGTTTCAGTAAATGCAATGCTTGTGGGAAACAAGCGTTAACTATGTGTATGGGATTTGGATGTAATGCTGTTGGAGTAACAGGAGCTAGAATTATAGATTCAAAAAGAGAAAGATTAATTGCTATTTTAACAAATTGTTTTGTACCTTGTAATGGAAGATTTCCTATTTTAATATCACTATCTAGCGCTTTTTTCGTAGGTAATTCAATCTTTTCTCCTTTAATAAGTGCTCTAATACTTACATCTTTAATTTTACTTGGAATTATAATGACTTTATTGGTATCAAAAATCTTATCAATAACCATTTTAAAAGGAGAAAGCTCATCATTTGTTTTAGAATTACCTGCATATCGAAGTCCAGATGTATTTAGGATAATTATTAATTCTATTTTTGGCAGAATATTATTTGTTTTAAAACGTGCAGTAGTAGTAGCTTTACCGGCAGGTGTTGTTATATGGATTATATCAAATGTTACAATTTCTAATGTAAGCATTATATCAATACTCTCAACCATATTAAATCCAATAGGTAAAATGTTTGGAATGGATGGAATGATACTTATGGGATTTATCTTAGGTTTTCCTGCTAATGAAATTGTAATTCCAATCATATTAATGGGTTATTTAAATGAAGGTGTTTTAGTAGATATTGATAATTATAATTTATTAAAACAAATATTTATTGATAATGGATGGACGTATATTACTGCTATTTGTGTAATGATATTTACAATTTTTCATTTTCCGTGTTCCACTACTTTTCTTTCTATAAAACATGAAACTAAGAGCATTAAATGGGCTTTATTATCGCTTTTAATACCAACACTAATAGGATTTATAATGTGTTTCTTAATAAAAGAAATTAGCTTAATATTTTAAAAATAAAGTCGAAATAAAAATGCTTTAAAAACTTATATCTTAGCTTTCACCTTAATATATTTTATTAAGGAGGAAGCTATGAATACAACAAATATAAAAACAGGGTTAACAGATAAAGAGGTTGAAATGAGTAGAAAAACATATGGTAATAATGAAATATTTAAAACTGCAAATGAAGGATTTTTTAGAAGATTCTTAGAAAGTCTGGGGGATCCTATTATAAGAATTCTCTTAATAGCACTTGGGATCAAAATGGTTTTTTTAATACAAGATTTTGATTGGTATGAAACTGTTGGAATAGTAATTGCTATCTTTTTAGCGTCATTTATATCTACAATATCAGAGGTTGGAAGTGAAAAAGCATTTGAAAGATTACAAGAGGAAGCATCTAAAACTAGATGTCGAGTTAAAAGAAATGGCAAGATACAAGAAATACCAATAGACGAAGTTGTAAAAGGCGATATTGTACTCCTAGAACAAGGAGATAAAATTCCAGCGGATGGTATCATTGTTTTTGGTGAATTAAGTGTTGATGAATCTTCACTTAATGGCGAGAGTAAAGAAGTCTATAAAGAGGCTGTAAAGCATAATAATATCGAAGAAAAAAATAAAGTTTTTAGGGGGACAGTAGTTTATTCTAAAGAAGCTATGATGCTTGTAACAGAAGTTGGGAATCAAACAATGTATGGTCGTCTTGCTAGTGAATTATCCGAATCACAACCAGAAAGCCCCTTAAAAATAAGGTTACGTCATTTGGCTAAAATAATTAGTAATATAGGGTATGTTGGGGCTTTTTTAGTTGCTTTTTCTTATTTGTTCTCTGTAATAGTTATTGATAATAATTTTGATATTAATGCTATAAGAGAAACAATATCTAATTTTCCAATTTTATTTGGATATATTTTATATGCTTTAACTTTATGTGTAACCATAATTGTGGTAGCTGTGCCAGAAGGCCTTCCTATGATGATTACACTTGTTTTGTCATCAAATATGAAGCGAATGTTAAAAAATAATGTTCTTGTCAGAAAAATGGTTGGTATAGAGACTGCAGGAAGTTTAAATATACTATTTACAGATAAAACAGGAACACTTACTAAAGGTAAACTTGAAGTAGTGGGCATAATGAGTGGAAATTTAAACACATATAATACCGAAGAAGAATTAGCAAGTCGTCCAAAATTATATGAAATGACTAAAATGGCAATGACTTATAACAATGCAAGTGTATATGATGATAATAATAAAATAATAGGTGGAAACATAACCGATAGAGCTCTTCTTGCTTTCATTCATTCTAAAATAGATTATAAATATCAAAAAATAGATACTATCCCTTTTAATAGCAAAGATAAGTTTTCACTTACAACTATAAATATGAATGGTGCAATGACATTTGTTAAAGGTTCACCAGAAAAAATAATACCATTATGTACAAGTTATTTAACAGAAGATGGAATAAAACAAAAACTTTATAATAAAACGAAAATAGAATCTTATATAAAACAAATGACGAAAAAAGGAATTAGAGTATTGGCACTAGCTATGCGTGAAGGCAAGGTTTATAATGGTAATATTGATAGACTAATATTCTTAGGTGTTATTTTTATTAAAGACGAAGTTCGTAAAGAAGCTATTTATGGAGTAAAACTTGTGAATGATGCCCACATTCAAACAGTAATGATTACAGGTGATAATAAAGATACTGCAATTGAAATAGGAAGAGAAGTTGGGATATATAATGACAACAATATTGTATTAACAAGTGATGAATTAAATAGCAAGACAGATGAAGAAATAAAAAAAATATTACCTAATCTTAGAATTGTAGCTCGTGCACTTCCTCATGATAAAAGCAGGCTTGTTAAAATAAGTCAAGATATGAATTTAGTTGTTGGTATGACAGGTGATGGTGTAAATGATGCTCCAGCTTTAAAAAAAGCAGATGTTGGATTTGCTATGGGAAGTGGAACAGAAGTATCAAAAGAAGCAGCAGATATTGTTATTTTAGATGATAATTTCTTATCAATATCAAAAGCTATTTTATTTGGAAGAACTATTTTTAAAAGTATACGTAAATTTATTATATTTCAATTAACCATTAATATGTGTGCCATAAGTCTATCAATAATTGGACCATTCATTGGTGTAGATACACCAGTAACAGTTATTCAAATGTTGTGGATAAATATGGTTATGGACACCCTTGCAGGATTAGCATTTGCTTTTGAACCACCACTTTTAGAATATATGCATGAGAAACCAAAGAAAAAAGAAGAAGCAATTATCAACAAGTATATGGCACACGAAATCTTTTTCACAGGTATTTATTCATCAATATTATGTATATTCTTTTTAAAGTTTCCACTTATCCACACATTTTTTAGAAATGGAAATCATGATGAATACTTCATGACTGCTTTTTTTGGACTATTTATTTTTATGGGAATTTTCAATTGCTTTAATGCCAGAACTTGTAGACTTAATTTAGTAGCAGATATATTAAAAAATAAGGTATTTTTAATAGTAATCGCATTTATATTAATTGTTCAACTTTTGCTTATATATTATGGTGGAACATTGTTTAGAACAGCTGGTTTAACCCTAAGAGAATTAGAAATAATGATACTCCTTTCAGCTACAGTTATCCCAGTTGATGCAATTAGAAAAGTATATCTTAGAAAAAAAGGATTAATTGGTGGTGTGTAAAGTAATAAAACCTATATAAAATAGGTTTTATTTTTTTCTAAATGTCGGTATGACATTGTAAAACAATAAATTTTATATTATAATATTATTGGTGAGTGACATGATACTTTTATATAAAAATTTACAAAAACAAAATTTAAGTGACTATCAAATTAAAAAGAAATTACAGGATAAAACTTTGTATTTAGTAGCAAAAGGAGTATATTCAACCGAAGAAAAATATGATCCATTAGAAGTACTTGTAAAAAAACATCCTAATGTAATTTTAACATTAGAAACAGCTTGTATATGTTATTCTTTAATAAAAGAAGAACATACAAAATACTATGTAGCAACAAAACAAAAGGATAGAAAAATAAAAGATGAAAATGTAAAACAAATATTTATGACAGATTCACTATATAGTGTTGGAGCTAATGTTGTCACTTATAAACATTACAATATTAGAATATATGATTTAGAAAGATTATTAATTGAAGTTGTTCGTAGTAAAACAAATATGGAATATGAAAAATATGAACAAATAATAAATAGTTATAGAAAAATATCAAAGCTGCTTAATAAAGATAAAATAAATAAATATGTTAATCTCTTTAAAGATAAAAGAATTGAACAAAGAATTAAGCATGAAATATTTGATGAAAAATAACTCGAATTTTAGTTGTAAATATTAACAATTAGTTGATTTTTATCACTCATTATGGTAATATAAAAAAGAATAGTTAACTGCCTGCAAACTATTTGAAATGATTTTCGTTTGGGAGTGATTTTATGATAAATTTTATAGTATGCGACGATGAAAAAAAGTTTAGAGATAAAATAACTCTTGTAATCGATAAAATGTATATGAATAATGATAGTGATTATAAAATTCATGAATTTACAAAATATGATGATGATTTTGAAGAAATGATAAAAAATAACCTTCCATCAAAAATATATATATTAGATATTGAGATGAAAGATTCAATTTCTGGTATAGATATAGCAAGAAAAATTCGTGAAGAAGATTGGAATAGTATAATAATAATAGTAACATCTCATACAGAATTAGGATATGAAGCATTAAAAGCACAAATAATGCTTCTTGATTTTATATCAAAATATAATGAATGCGAAGAAAATTTGAGAGACATTTTAACTCGAGCAATAGAAAAAGTAAATGAAAAAAAAGTTATTTTCTTTAAAGCAAATGGTATAACACATAGAATATGTATTGATGACATTTTATGTGTTGAAAAAGATACTGTTGATAGAAAATGTATAATTCGTACAACATATGGTGATTTCTCAGTTGGAAAAACTATGAATGAAATGCAAAAAGAACTTGGTAAAGGGTTTTATTTATCACACCGAAGCTGTTTAGTTAATTTAAAAAAGATTAAAACTGTAGATTGGAAAGAAAGTTTAATCTATTTTGAAAATGATGATACAACAAATTTATTGTCCCGTGAAAAAAAGAAAGGCTTAAAAGATTATGTCGATATGGTTTAGTTGGGTAATTGTTGATTTTATAAATAAACTTATATTGGGGGAATATTTTATAAGAAAATCATATAATTTTGATAAGAAAAAGTATTTCATTTTTATATTATCATTATTATTGCTAGCTATACTTAGTAGCGGATTGATATTAAACGTTCCAGTAATGATAAGAACTATTTCAAAAATGTTAATAGCTGCATTATTATTTAAATTTATATTCAAAGAACGCTTTAGTACGTTATTAATAACAATTTTTTTGATTTATATTATTTTTGCATTGTTTGATAGTGTTGTAGGAATATTTTATCTAGGTATTCTAAAGATTTCAATAGAAAACTTTAGAACAAGTTGTTTATGTATTTTGTCAGCTAATTTTCTTATAGGATTACTATCATACTTTTTTTTACATATAAAAAAAGTAGACGATTTATTATATAGCATATCAAAGTGGTATAGTAATAAGAAATTAATAAATTCATTTGTTACAATTGTTATGTGTGTTGTAACTTTATGGTTCTTTCTACTTAGAAATACTACACATGATATTACAATTATAGATATTATAATGAATGTAATTGTTATACTATCTGTGATAATATTAGTGATGGGATTCTTTAAAGAAAATTCAGATAAAAATAGAATAAAAAAAGAATATGATAGTTTGTTCAAGTACGCAAAAACTTATGAACATGAAGTAGTAGAGAAAAGTAAATGGCAACATGAATACGAAAATCAATTGATAATAATTCGAGATAAAATTGACCCTAAAAATAAAGATGCTCTTAATTATATAAATAAGTTGCTTAAGAATAAACCGTCAAATGAAAATACACAGTGGTTGATAAAGTTATCTAAATTTCCTGATATAGGTATAAAAGGTTTATTGCATTATAAAATATGTGAAATGGTTAAGAATGATATAAAGGTTTATGTTGACGTTATTGATGAAAAATCAATTCCAAAAGAATTACCAAAAAAACTTTTAGAAGATAATTTACAAGATATAAGTATGGCTTTAGGCGTATATCTTGATAATGCTATGCAAGCTTCAATGGAGTCAGATAATAAATATTTAATTGTTGAGTTTAAATGTGATGAAAAACAGATTACTATACAGATATCTAATACTTATAAAGGAAAAGTTCAACTAGATAAAATTAATCAGGAAAGATATACAACAAAGGGTTCAAATCACGGATATGGATTATCTATTGTAAAAGACATAATGGATAGAAATAAGCATTTAAGTCAAGAAAGAGAAATGAATGGTATGTATTATGTTCAAAGATTATTAATAGATTTAAAAAAATAAGAGTTATACTCTTATTTTTCTATTAAACTTTTTGGCATTTCTGGTTCATCTAGTAACCAAAAACTACATTCATTGATAGATAAACTAGCACTGGTATTTCCAATAAAATCAAAAATTTTTGCTAATAAATTTCCCATAATACATCCTCCTTCTATTCTCTATATTAAACATTTAAATGTTTAATCATATAAAGGTTTATAGTTTTTATAATTGTCATATGGCATGTTGAATAGTTTATATGTTTTTGGAAGTATAACAATTACTTCCGCGTATATACCTAAAATAATTAAATTTGTTATTATATTATTTTTAATGAATATAATGAATATATTTAATATAATACATTTTATTGTTGTAATAAATTTATATATATTCCTCTTTTTTTCTTTAATTAGAGGTCTTTTTTTTGTGTCTGCTGGAGCATATTTATAAATAAGAATAACGGAAGTAATTGATAGAATAGTTTTTAATAAATTGTTTATTATGATTATTTTTGCTAGTAGTGGTCCTCCAAGAAATATAACTGATGATGAAACTAGACATATCCAACTTTTTGTAGCATGTAATCCGAATCCTGTTGTTCTTAATATATTAAATATTATTAGCATGAAGATCATTTCTTTTAGTATATTTAATAATATAGCTAACAAAAATATGATAATAAGCTTTGTAATACTTAAATATATTCCTTCTAAACCATATCTAATTTCTGCAAGTTTTGTATCATTATAAGATGGATTATTAATATGAATTGTATTGATAGCATAATTTAAAAACTTATTTTTCATATCTTCTACTCCTATCTGAATTAAGAATATCAAATAAAATTAATTTGTTTTCATTATTGGTAAATTCTGCTGCTTAATAAGATCTAATTATCTCTAAAACTTCCATCAGAATATAGACGATACCATTTATGCATTAAAAATGACAAAAAAAGCAATTATTTAGTGTATGCAGATAGTTTTCTGTTATGATTATAGCGCTTTACAGATATGATAATTCGTCTGTAGATATTGTCGATTTTTATCGGCCGAAAAAAATTGAATTACATGTAGTAGTGCTGTTATAGTAGTATTGTACAATTGTAATAGAAGGGAGACTGTTTTTGTGAGAGGTAAAGTTAAATGGTTTAATAATGACAAAGGATATGGGTTTATTGAATATAATGATCATGAAGATATATTTGTTCATTACTCATCAATATTAACTGAAGGATATAAAACTTTAGTTGAGGGTCAATACGTTGAATTTGAACTTGTAAGAACTGATAAAGGACTTCAAGCAAAAAATGTTGTAGAAATAAAAGCTACTTTGGTATAAGTGGTCTTTTTTTTCTAATTTGAAAATAATTATATTTTTTGCTATAATATAAACGTAGAGAAAGGATGTGGTGTGCATGAAATTTAATATACGTGCAAACAAATTAGAATTAACAAACTCTATTAAGGATTATGTTGAAAGCAAAATTGGAAAACTTAACAAGTATTTTGAATCTCCAGAAGATATATCTGCTAATGTCGTAATCCGAACAGATGGAATTGATGATATAATTGAAGTTACAATTCCAATAAAGAAAGCGGTACTTAGGGCAGAAGCTGCGAATAAAGATTTATATGCTGCTATTGATTTAGTACTTGAAAAATTAGAAAGACAAATAAGAAAAAATAAAACAAGAATGCATAATAGAAATACCAAAGAGATAGAATCTATGTTTGTAGAATTTGATTTGACAGCTGAAGAAGCTTTAGAAAATAAAATAGTAAAGAGAAAAGTTATAGATACAAAACCAATGGATGAAGAAGAAGCTATTCTTCAAATGAATTTATTAGGACATGATTTCTTTGTATTTAAAAATATAGAAACAGATGATATATCAGTTATTTATAGAAGAAAAGATTCTAATTATGGAATAATTGATGTCAAATAAAAATTAATTTATACCTGCAATATTTGCAGGTTTTTAAATTTTTGAATTTTAAATTAAAAATTTATTTTGTAATTAATTATATAAGCTTTTTATGGTATATTTTAAAGAAATTACTATGATTTTATTATTATTTTTGATAAAATATTAAAAGGAGATGATAAAATTGAATTTTTTAAAAAAGATTTTTGATCATGAATATAAAGAATTAGAAAAATTTAAAAAATTAGCCAATGAAGTTTTAGAATTAGAAAATGATATGGCTAATTTAAGTGATGATGAATTAAAAAATAAAACTATTGAATTTCAAAGTCGTTTAGAGAATGGTGAAACTTTAGAGGATATAAAAATAGAAGCTTTTGCTGTAGCTCGTGAGGCAGCATATCGTGTTATAGGAGAAAAACCATATTATGTTCAAATAGTTGGTGGTTTTGCAATTCATTATGGTAATATTGCTGAAATGCGTACAGGTGAAGGTAAAACATTAACTTCTACTATGCCAGCTTATTTAAATGCATTAACAAAAAAAGGTGTTCATATTGTAACTGTAAATGAATATCTTGCTGGACGTGATGCAAATTGGATGGGTAATATATATCGTTTCTTAGGTTTAACAGTAGGGGTAAATTACCGTGAACTTACTCCATCAGAAAAAAGAGAAGCATATAACTCTGACATTATGTATACAACTAATAATGAATTAGGTTTTGATTATCTTCGTGATAATATGGTTGTAAATGCTAAAGACAGAGTAGCACGCGAATATAATTTTGTTATTATTGATGAAGTTGATTCAGTATTAATAGATGAAGCTAGAACACCACTTATTATATCTGGTGGTAAAATGGAATCTGCCAATTTATATATAGATGCTGATAAATTTGTTAAACAATTAAAAGAAAATAATGGTTATATATATGACGAAAAAACCAAAGCTGTTACTCTAGATGATGAGGGTATAAAAGCTGGAGAAAAATACTTTAAGGTTGATAATTTATATGATATAAATCATACAACTCTAGTTCATTATATTAATCAAGCCTTAAAAGCAAATTATGTTATGAAAAATGACATTGATTATGTTGTTAAAGATGGAAAGATAGTTATTGTAGATCCATTTACAGGAAGATTAATGGCAGGAAGAAATTATTCTGATGGATTACATCAGGCAATAGAGGCTAAAGAGGGCGTAGAAATAGAACAAGAAACTCGTACTCTTGCAACAATTACATTCCAAAATTTATTTAGAATGTATAGCAAATTATCAGGTATGACAGGTACTGCAAAAACAGAAGAAGAGGAATTTAGGGATATATATAACATGTATGTAATTACAATTCCAACTAATAAGCCAGTTGCAAGAATAGATTATGGTGATTTACTTTTTGCAACAAAAAAAGGAAAATATAAAGCTATTGTAGAGGAAATAAAGGAACGTCATTCAACAGGACAACCAGTACTTGTTGGTACCATTGCCGTTGAAACAAGTGAATTAATTAGTTCAATGTTAAAACGTGAACACATTCCTCATGAAGTTTTAAATGCTAAAAATAATGCTAGAGAGGCAGAAATTATAGCAAAAGCAGGTGCCAAAGGTGCAGTAACAATTGCGACAAATATGGCTGGACGTGGAACTGATATTAAAATAGATGATGAAGTAAAACAACTAGGTGGATTATTTGTTATTGGAACCGAAAGACATGAATCAAGACGTATTGATAATCAGCTACGTGGACGTTCTGGTCGTCAAGGTGATCCTGGTGCATCTCAATTTTGTGTTTCTTTTGAAGATGATTTAATGGTTCGTTTTGGAACTGACAGAGCAAAAATGATGCTCGCTAAAGTAGGATTTAGTGATGATGCATCTATTAGAAATAAAATGTTATCAAGCTCTATTGAATCAGCGCAAAAAAGAGTTGAAGGAAATAACTTTGATATACGTAAAACATTACTTCAATATGATGATGTTATAAATCAACAAAGAGAATACATTTATGAAAAAAGAAATGAAATTTTAGATTCTGAATCTATACATGAAAACGTTTTAGAAAATATAGAGAACTATATTAATGAGCTTGTAACAAGCCATATAGCTCCAGAGGGATATTTAACAGAAACAGATTATAGTGAAATATTAGAGTTTGCTAATGAGCATTTATTGAAAAAAACATTAACTATAAATGATGTAAATAAAAAGGATGCTGATGAATTAACAGAATATTTGTATAATATAATAAGTGATGAGTATGAAACAAAATTAAAAGATATTCCACTTGAAATATGTAATGAATTTGAAAAAGCTATTAGCTTACGTGTTATAGATACACATTGGATGAATCATATTAATACGATGGCACATTTAAGAGAGGGAATCCATTTAAGAGGATATGCTCAAGAAAATCCATTACGAGCTTATACAACTGAAGGATATGAACTTTTTGATAGTTTATTAAATTTAATTGATAAAGAAATTACTATGTATTTAGTTAAGTCAGAAATTCGTCAAAATATTGAGAGAAAACAAGTGGCTAAAGGTGAGGCTGTAAATGATAGTAATAAAGTAAAAAAGGCCGCACCAAAACGTGTAAGCAAAATAGGTAGAAATGACCCATGTCCTTGTGGCTCTGGTAAGAAGTACAAACAATGCTGTGGTAAATAGCTTATTTTATAAGGGTTTGTACGATTGGAATTAGTCAAAAAAATACTAAATTGTGTGCAAAATCATTAAATTGTGTGCAATTTGTGTGCGAAAAATAAAAAATCATGCACACAAATCTATTTAACCCATATAAATAAAGGGTTTGTGTTATGCACACAAAATCATGAAATCAACATTCGTGTTGATTTTTTTCGTTCTCTAAAAGATTTAGAGGAGGAAAAAATTTATGGCACAAGTGAACACAATGAAAAGGGGGAATTACTATCAATACAGATTCGAAATAGCACCACAAGATGGAAAAAGGAAGTTTATTAACAAGTCTGGTTTTAAAACAAAACAAGAAGCGTATGAAGCTGGTATGAAGGCATATAACGAATATACAAATACTGGTAATGTTTTTAAACCATCAACAGTATCGTTTTCTGATTATCTTGATTATTGGATGAAAATGTATTGCAACATTAATTTAAGATACGCAACTATAATTACCTATGAGAATATTATTAAAAATCATATAAAACCTAGATTAGGGTTTTATAGATTATCACAAATAACGTCAGCAACGATACAAGAATTTATAAATAATATTTATGTAGAAAAAGGATTTTCTAAAAGTTTTTTACGAACAATTTTAAAAGTGTTAAAAGGAGCATTAGGATATGCAACTGATGTAGTTGGATTCATTAAAATTAATCCTGCATTAAAAGTCAAAATACCAAAGTATGATGTACCCCAAGCTGATCCTGCACATATATTTACACCAGAAGAAATAGAGATTATTTTTAATAGGTTTAGAAATAGTCATACTATCTATTATGCTTTTTTAACTGCATATTATACTGGATTGCGTATATCAGAGGTATTTGGATTAACATGGGAAGATATAGATTTTGAAAACAAAACATTGAGAGTAGATAGAAATATTATCAAAAAAAATCAATCTGGTGGAACAAAAAGGAGATTGATAGAAGGAAATTCAACCACAGTTTGGTATTTTGGCAATTGTAAAACTCCATCAAGTCATAGAGTAATTGAAATCGGTGATACATTATTAAATGCTCTAAAAGAATTTAAATATGAACAAGAAATATTTAGAGAACAATATGGTGATTCATATATGAAACATTACGCTAAGGAAGTTATGAATCCTTACACGAATAAACCAGAAACAAAAATAGTGAATGCTTATGCAGAAATTGATGTAGCATTACCAGAAGTTCATCTAATATTTGTAAAGAACAATGGAGTATTTGAAGGGACAGATACATGTAAACATCCATTTAAAGTAATACATTATGAATTAGGTATACCTTGTAGATTTCATGACTTTAGAGATACACACGCTACAAGATTAATTGAAGCTGGTGCTGATATAAAAGCAGTATCAAAAAGGTTAGGACATAGCACAATAGAAACTACATATAATATCTATGTTCGTGTGACTATTAAGATGGAAGAAGAAGTTGTAAGTAAATTTGAAGATTATGCAAATTCGTTAGAAATTTCAATTTTAAAAAAGCCAAAAGAACTAATGCAGGAATACTGATAACACATGTTATTTATATTAATTGAACTGATAATCCAGTTCTTTTTTTATGTCGTAAAACAGAAAGGATGATGTAAAATGGCAGTGTTTAAAATAGAAAAACAGAAGAATTATACTGTTATGAGCAATTATCATTTACAAGATAGAAATTTATCATACAAAGCGAAAGGATTATTATCATTCATGCTTAGTTTACCAGAGGACTGGGATTACTCTTTGAATGGTTTAGTTGCTGTTAGTAAAGAAAGTAAGAAAGCAATTAGAAATATATTGAGTGAATTAATAAATAAAGGATATGTGGTAAGAGAACAAGGAAGAGGAGAAAAAGGATATTATAAGTACGATTACATAATTAGAGAAATTCCTGTTAATGTATTAGAGAAAGATCATCCAGATACCCAAAAGGGAGATGCCGTTAAAGGAGATACCGAAAAAGGCACACAAATAAATACTAATAAAGAAAATACTAAAGAACAAATAGATAAAATAGATAAAACCATAAATGAAAAAAATTCTTTAAAATTAGACAATTTAAAATCAAATAAGACACACCATTCAATTACAAAAGATTTGATTAAAAGAAATTATTTAAAAGATGATGATATAGAACTGTATAAGTATGATAAACTATTTAAACAGTTATTAAAACAATATGAATTTACAAATATAGTGACAATAACGCATTACATTACATCAAGTGTGGTTAAAAGACATTTTTTAGATGAATATAATGAGATTATAGATAATAAATTTGGATACTTAAAAAAATCTATCATAAACAATATTGATAGATTTAATAAAAATGAAATAGAATGGGACGAAGAGCTAGGATGGTTTAAAGAAAAAGAACAAGACTATGATAGGAATTTTTATGATGACTATGAAATATCGTATTAAAAAATAAAAAATATGTGTTATTGCATATTTTTCATATTCTTAATTATTATGTCTAAACTTTTTAGAGTCTTTTTATCAACTTCTAAAATAATACTATGTAGAATTTTTAATTCTTCAACATCTAATTTTTTAATATTATCGGATATAAGAGCGATTATTTTGTCTTTATCAGTATACGTTTTTTGTTTTACTTCACCATTTTGGTATGCAGTTTGATATTCAATAATTTTTTCTTCTAGTTCAGGCAAATCCATACACATACCATTTGCTATAAGTCCTAAAATTACACCAGATATTCCTATCTTACCATATTTATTATTTAGTAGTTTACTTAATGTTGCTTTGTTTACTTTTGATTTTCTCCCGAATTCTGATAAACTCATATTATGCAGTTCTAAATATTCAATCAAAATAAGTCTTACAGCAGATTCCCTACTCATTATTTATCTCCTTTCATAAAAAATTAACTTCAATATTATTTTACTATTTTTTTGTAAAAATGTCTACTAGTATAAACAATTTTATAACTAATTTCAAACTATATCGTTTATACTAGTAGACAATTTAAGATATTTTTGATAAAATATTTTCTATATAACGTAGTTATATTTTAGCAGTAGGAGGTTGTGTAATATGACATATATGATTAGGGTGATGTTTTCATCCTGACTTATAGTAAGGAAGGCAGGTGAAATTTTGTATAGACGACAGTCTTCAGTAGGACAAGTGAAAAGTATTAAAATTCTCGTAGTAGAAGGTGAGAAAGATTTTACTTTATCTACCCAATTGGATGATGAATCTACGATTCGGATATTAGAGGTGTGTCTAAATAAACTTAGAGATAAGACATCACTAAATGTAGTGCCAATTATGGGAAAGGAAAGTATATATGATCAAAGAAAAAAGAAATGAAGTAGAAGTAGTTTTAGCAGTAGTAAATGAATATCTAAATGAGGGAAAAGATATTCCTTGTGAAGTAATGAAATACGTTGTACAAGAATTAAACAAGTTAGAGGAAAATTACAATAAAACTATTAATGATTTAATGAATTGTAATTCTTTGGTAGTAAAAATGGAACAATTATTTAATTTAATTGGTACTATCGGTACTATTTCAATTGAAGACGAAGACAAACTGGATAAAACATTATTTAATTTAGAAAATTATGTTAAATCTATTAAGGATTGAAATGAGTATCGGCTGTATAGAAAAACTATACAGCAATTTATTTGAATATAATTTTTTTAATAGGGTATTGACTTTTATAAAAATAAAGGTTATTATTTTAATAGAAAGTGTTTACTAGTGTAAACGACTTTGAAAGTAGCTTGGAGGTGGTGTGGTATAATGATGAAAGTAATTTGAAGTGTTTTTATGTAGTAAATTTCTAGTAGTATATATTTTATTTTTTTTAATCATATCGTTTACTAGTGTAAACATTATATTAAAAAAGTAAAGTGAGGTGATAGTGATTTTTAAAGAAAAAGAAAGGTATCGTATTTATAATGCATTATCTGAAGATCACGGCTATTTTCTTACCATCATTAAGATTTGTAATAATACTATTTATTACTTGTTTGATGGTATTGATGAGGTTAAATGTTTTGATGTCAGAAGTAACTTTGCAGTAGATTTAATAAAGGTAGTTTAAATTTAGTTCATCAGTTTTATGGGAGGAGCAACTGTTATGAGATTTTCTAATGATAATACTGTCATTCCTAAATGGATTTTGTATCATCTGAGAAAGTATGGGAACTGTTGCTGTGGTAGAGAAATAGTAAAAAAATTAGGAAGGGAAAAGATTTTACAATTATTAAGAAAAGAGGGGTATCCTTGTATATTACGTATTGTATATGATGATATGTTTCATAAACCCAGAAGAAAAGTAAAATATCCTCGTGATGCTTATTATATTTTAGAGATTGAATGTGTAGTTAAGAGTTATTTTATATGAATGAAATTAGAAGAGGAAAGGTATATGATGTAGAATTAAAAAATATATCATCACATGTTCAATTCGGAAGACGTCCATGTTTGGTTGTTCAAAATAATTTAGGAAATACATTTTCTCCTACAATCATTGTTGTCCCATTAACAACTAAACTCAAAAAAACACATTTACCTGTTCATGTTATAACTGCTAAAAATCAAATGGCATTATGCGAGTGCGTTTTAACTATTTCAAAGGAGCAAATAATTTCTTATATTAAAACTTTAGATGAGAAAACTATGAAACTAATAGACAGAGCTTTATCCATTTCGTTAGAATTAGAAAAGGAGGGAACAGTATTAAAAAAGTAAAACAAATTTATGAAGATTTGTGTAGTGAAAGTTCTGAGAAGTATTGGTGTGACGAAGGAAATAATAAAAGAATGAGAAGTTATTATAAGTTATCTAAAATATTAAAAGTAATCAAATACTTATTAATATTAGGGTTAATACTTTATTTTATAATATTAGCAACAAATAGTATCTTCTGCTTATTTGATAAATATATCTGTTGTGAAAAAGAACTAACATTGTTAAGTTATGTTGATTTTAAAAAGTTTATTTTAGATATTTATATTGTCACTTTTATTATAACTTTATTTGTAGTTCTATATTTAAGTAGAAAACAAAGATATTCATTAAATAAAATTTTTTGTATTTTGGTGAGTGGTTTGTTATTTCTACCTGTTAGTGCATTGTTAATTTATAACTTTGTAGAGTTAAAAAGTTTAATGAGTAGTTTTTATTTATTAGTAGTATTTAGTGTTTTAATGATTATAATCAATCAATTAACAAACAGAATTGATAGATTATATAATATAGCAGTAGGTAGTAATGAAATAAAAGAAAAGAAAGGAAAGAAAATATGCAAGGAAAAGTAAAATGGTTTAGCAGTGAGAAAGGATATGGATTCATATCATCAAGTGAAAAGGAGCAAGATATATATGTTCATTTTTCAGATATTGTGATGAAAGGATTTAAAACATTAGATGAAAATGATATAGTAGAATTTGATTATGATGAAGAGATGAATAAAGCAGTAAATGTTCACAAAATCTCAGTTTCTGAAGAAAATGACGAAACAAAGAGTGAATAATGAAACTATTTGATGATATAATAATATCAAAGATAGATTTGGATAGAACATCACAAAACGGAAAGGAAATTTGTGATCTATATCAACCGTTAGTAGAAAAAAGATTAAAACAAGCAATGAACACCCCATTTAATTCAGCAAGTTTTGTTATGTTTTCAGAAAATAAGAAAGGTGGCAATTCTTCAGAAGTTAAATTGTTAGATCGTTTATCTTGGATTGATGATCAAACAGGAAGTTATATCCGTAATGTATTGAAAATTCAAAAAAAGGATAAAACTATTGGTGAATTTTTAAAGTGGAAATGTTTTTATGGATTAAGCGATAGAGAAATATCTAATAAAATCCAAAAAGATGAAAGAACAGTTAGAAGATATAAAGCACGAGCGTATTATTATCTTGCTGTTTATTCAAATCAAGTTGAGTTTATATATGAGAAAACATATCATTTTCAACTTGATTAAATAGAAGTATTTATTAATGTGGATTCTTCCACATTAAAGACATAAGAAGTTGGAGGAGTAAAATGAAGAAAAAAGTAGTTTTAGTAATTATTTGTTTAATAGTTGTATTTTTAGTAGGATTATTATTTATAATACATAAAAAATCTAATACAATTATTTTAAAAAAAGAAGAATTTACTTATGAATTAGGAGAGGAAATAAGTGCAGATGTATCTAATTATATTAAAGATGCTGATTCTATTAAGAATATAACAGAATATAAAATTGTGACAGATGATTTTAAAATTGTTGATAAAAAGTTAGTTATCAACAATGATAAACCTACTGTTGGTGATTACAATATTAATATTGTGCATAAAAACGTATCTAAAAAAGTGATTATTAAAATAGTTGATACTACTTCTCCAGAGTTCACCACTTTTGAAGAAAATATTAAAATAGAACAAACTTCAGAAGAAGTAGACTTAATAAAATATTTTGAAGCAACTGATTTAACTGAAGTTAAAATAACAATAGATGGTGAGTATGATTTGACTCAAGAAGGGGACTATGATATTAACGTGATTGCAACTGATGCAAACGGAAATAAGACTATTAAAAAAGCGACAATAACAGTTTATAAAAAAGAGATAGAAAAGGAAACGCCTGTTGTTAAACAGGATAATAATATATCTAATAATAAATCATCAAACAATACAACAACTATTAAACCTGAAACCCCTTCAGCAAGATACAGAAAAGATGTTTCTGATTCATATATTGTGCAAATTAATGCTTATAGAAAAGCAAATGGATTGAATGAATTACCAGTTACAGCTGAAGCACAAGCAGAAGCTGATAAAAGGGCAAAAGAATTATCTACTTATTATTCTCATGATGGTGCTGGGTATGGCTTTGGCGAGATAATAGGAAATGGTTCAATAGGAGTAGATTTTATAACTGCGTGGAAGAATAGTCCTTCACATAATGCAACAATGTTAAGGGATCATACTGTTGCAATGGCAGCAAGTGTATACGAATATAATAATTATTGGTACGCAATAGTATCTTTTAGAATGGATTATTAAAAAAACTCATGATGAGTTTTTTATTTTAGAAATTTTTTTACATAATTTATGTTTTTTTTGTATTGGTTAATTAGTATTTCCCAGTGCATACAATAGTCTTCATATACTACTTTTTTTACATCCACTTTCTTATCAAAGTATCTTTTCTTTACGTCTTTTTCGTAATATTTATGATTTGTAAAAATGTAACTTAAAGAAAATTGTTTATATTTGCAATTGCACCATACAAATTCTTCCATAAGAGTAACTATTTTTTCTAAATCTTCAGAAGTATTTAGTTTTAATGTGTTTGTTATATTAATATTATTAAAAAAGTCAGCATAATCTTCGTATATATATTTAATGTTTTCATAAAAATTTTTGGCAATCAGTTTTTGTATGTTTTTTCTATAGTATGGAATGTATTTATTATTGCCCCAATATTTTTTACACAATAAAAATTGTGGAATGTAATTTTCTAATAAATTGGCAAAATGAGTTTCTTTATGTTCTAATGGTAAAAAACATGAATTAAAATAGAAAAGAGTTTCATTTAATACATCAACAAATTGTTCGTTTCCTGTCAGGTATCCTTTCTTTACAACTGATAGTGTATTTGGATATGTTTTTTCCTCGGTAATTTTATTAATAATATGATCTAAATAATTATTATTTACTAGTGTATATATTGAAGCTCCATTTGAATAATTATTAATGGCGATTTCTTTTATTTCTTCTTTTCGTTCATTTAATGTCATAACTTTATCATCTAATTTCCTTATTATTGATTTTTAATATTTCCGTTTTAATGCCATCATCACTTTTATATTTTATTTCGTAGTACCAATCATTAAGATTATTGACAACTTCCTTTGGAAATAATTCATTATATCCTTTATTTTCTCTTTCCATTCCAGTAACAAAGGTATTTGATCCTATTATTAATCTGTCATTGCACATTAGTCTAACTGATTCAATGTCTTCTTTTAAAATATCCTGGTTTTTAATTTCAAAATTACCAATCATTAAAAAATATGTTTTGCCATCATAAACAAATAAAGAATTAGTAGATTTAAATGTTTCACTTTCACCATCCAATTTATAAATCCAGTTTCTATTTTTAAGTACATAAATATCTGCTATAATTAAAATAGTAATTAGGACTAATAAAATACTAATTATTATTTTTTTATTTTTCCTTTTTTTCTTAATTTTATTTATAATAATTGTATTTTCCTTATTAATATCGTTTCTGCTTTTTCCGTATCCGTTATCATTTATTATTTTAGTTGTTTTTTTCATTTTCTTCTCCTTTAAAGAATAATTCATTCTTTATTAATAGTTTGTCTAAAAAACTATTATAAATCTTACATATTTTTGTCCACTTTTTTTCTTGCTTTTCTTTACTATAACTACATTCTTCTTTTATCTGTTTAAAGTGTTCCTCAACTGATGGTATTTTTTCATTAAAATGTTTTGCTATAAGTCTTTCTATTACAAATCCTTCAGGAAAGTTTAGTTCTTTATTTTGTAAAACCTTGTCTATAGCTGATTTTTTAATTTCTTGAAATATTAATGTTAAATTAATTGTTTCAGCTATGGTACAATCTTTACTCAAACGTTCTTTAGTAAAAAACAAACTTTTTATTTCTTCAAAAGATTCATTATGTTGTTTTATGTGATTTATAATATCCATCATCTCGTTATTTAATTCTACTTTTGCCCACATAAATATTTTTCCTCCTTTCGATACGTGTTTTTATTATTTAACAAATTAAAGTTTTTTCTACTTATAATACCATCTATCAAGTTTAAATCTTCATACGTAACAACTGAAAATATTTCTCCATACTTAAATATGTAATCTGGTGCATCTTTAACAAGCCCGTCGTAAATAGTAATGTCATTTCCATCATAAACAAATAAATTGTTTTTATCTTCGCTTAACATATAATTCCAAATTTCTGTATTTTGATTTTTATTATATGCAATACAAAAATTGTTTGCATTTAACATTCCTAGCATTAACTCCCTTCTTATTTTATTTTTTTTCCCAACATTTAATTTAAAAAAATTTTTTAATCTTTTTTTCATATCATCATCCCTTTCACATAATATTTTTAAATTTGATTAAAATAATAAAAGCAGTAGTCATATAAGATTTGTGTAATTAAAATTTGAAGCATTACAAAAATCTATTATTTACTACTGCTTATTTTGGTCATTAAATTGTCTAGTATATAAACACCTCAATTTAATGATACCATATTTGGGACGATTAAGATACATTATTTTTTCTCTTTTTATGGGAAAATATAAAAAGAGGTGATTTAAGTGAAAAACGAAGATCAACTTCAACAATTACTTAATAAGGATTACATGCCAATCATATATAGAAACATCAAGAGGTTTCGTCATGAAAGTGGAATTGCACTTTCAAAGGTAGCAGAAATATTAGATATGTCTTATGATTATTTGAGAAGAATTGAATCAGAAGACGATCTAAATAAAACATGTTCTTTGAAGCTATTTATTAAATTTAGTATATTGTATCAAAAACCACTAGATGATTTCTTGAAGGAGTGATAATCCTTAATTATAAGATTGAAACTGCAATTTCAATCTTTTTTATAGTACGAGGTTAATCTCCAAATCAATTGTACCACAATGTATCTTATTTGTCCCGTTACTACATTTTGATTATACCACAAATACGACCAATAAACAAGAGCCTAATTTAAAAGTCTTATTTGTGATACTATTATATTGTAAAATTGCTGGTATATAGGAAGGAGGTAAAATATTGGAAAGACAATATAAAATGGACATATTAGAAATGCTAGGCAATTATGGACACTATGTTTGTAATATTGGAGCTGCTATGGATAAAGCTGGAATATCAATATCAAAAATGCGAAGATTAACAGGTTTAAATCATGAAATTGTTAAAAAATATTATGAGGATAGAATTGTTAGAATTGATAAAGATGTTTTAGCCAGAATAACTTACGTATTAGTAGCTTGTGGAATAAATCCAAAAGAAATAATAGAATATATCCCACCAGAAAAAAAGATGAATCTGCAAAACAATACTTAAAATTGACCCGTTAAGTAATTAAAATTTCACATATCATCTTTGTATATATAATAATATCTATTCAAGATGGATGTCAAGTTTTTGATAATATATCGGCAATCAAACTGTCTTTTTATCTATCTTAGAGTTTAGTATATCAATATATATTGCACAGATTAAATTTATAAATAGTATGTTACATTTAATAGTTTATTGTAATATAGTATTTTATGATGGAAAACAAATTGAGGTTAGATATATAATGAGTTTAAAAGATGTCTTTAAGGAAAATGTTAAATATTACAGAAAGCAATTAAAATTGACTCAAGAATCTTTAGCAAAACTATCTGGAGTAAGTACTAATTATATAGGAGAGATAGAACGGACTGGAAGAAAAGCTACACTGGAAACAATTGAAAAAGTAGCCAATGGTTTGAATATAGATCCATCACTATTGTTAGTGTCCAGAAAAAAAGATAATGAGCAGAAGTAATATTAAATAAAATGATAAAAGATATAATAGCTAATGATAATAGCTATTTTTTTATATATAACATCTTTAACTCCACAACAACTTTATTGGTTATATATTGTCAAATAATTGTATTCTATAAAATATACATGTATATTATCTTTTTAATATAAAAACAACAAGTTTGTTGTTTTTGATGTGCTAATTTATTGACTTAACAAGTAAAAAATGTTATAATTATGATTAGTTGAGTTTTAAAAAGTTTTATTTTTGATATTTTGTTTATGTTTTGGAGGAGGTGGACCTGATTTTAGGTTCCCTTTTTTTGTAATAAAATTATATTATGTAAGGAGGATAAAATGTATAATGTAGATTTAAATTTGTATAAAACCTTTTATATTGTTGCAAAATGTAACAATTTCACAAAAGCATCTGAAGAACTATGTATATCACAACCAGCAGTTACACAAGCAGTAAAAAAATTAGAAGATCAATTAAATGTTGAACTTTTTCAGCGTTCAAATAAAGGAATTAATTTGACAGAAGTTGGAGAACTTGTATATTATTATGCCGAGCATTTAGTTAATTTAGCAAAATCAAATGAAAATTTAATTTCTCAAATTAAAACATCACAAGAAAAAGTTATAAACATAGGTGTTCCTACTCATGTTGGTACTTTCTACTTTGTAAATTATTTCAAAAAATTTAATGAAAGATATCCAAATGTCAAAATTAGAATATTTAATAAAAAATCGGATGAAATGTTGAAAATGTTATTGAAAAGAGAACTTGATATTGTTATAGATACTGATATGTCGAATGTTGATAGTGAAATAATAAAAGTTCGTAAGGTTATGGATTTAGATGGTTGTTTCGTTGGTAGCCGAAAATATAAGGCTCTCTCAGAAAAAGGAGTAATAACCCCTGACGAACTAATAAAATATCCATTAATTCTACCGAGTTCCACTACTTACAACAGAAAAATGATTGATTATTTTTTTGATAAAAAAAATATTTTACTAGAGCCATTAATTGAAGCAAATTCCTCATCAATATCAAAAGAAATTATAAATCAAGGAATAGGAATTGGTTGGATGATAAAAGAGTTCGTTTTGGATGATTTAAAATCTGGCAATTTATATGAAATAAAAGTTGATATTGATAACATAGTAACACCATTAAGTATCGCTTACCATAAAAAATATAATAGCAGTATAGTTTTAGAATTAATAAAATATTTTAATAGAAAAACAGATTCAGAATGTTGAACCTGTTTTTTTCTATTATAATTATTACTTATAGTATATAAATAATTGGTATTGGTAAAAAAATAAAAGAAACATTATAATTAGATTAGGTGGGAAAAAATGGATAAAAATTATATTGATTTACACATTCACACAACTAATTCCGATGGTTATTTTTCACCAAAAGAAATAGTTGAAATGGCAAGTAAAAATGATACAAGTCTTATTGCAATCAGTGATCATGATTCAATTTGTGGTTTGCCAGAATTTAAGGAAAACCTAAAATTTGGAATGCATGGCATAGCAGGTGTTGAGTTTTCATCTTATATTATGCTAAATAATAAAAAGATTAAACTTCATATTCTTGGTTATGGATTTGACGAAAATAATATCAAAATGCTGAATTTATTACAGGAAATGAAAGAGAAACGAGTTGCAGCACATATCAAACTACTAAATTTTGCAAAAATGAAGCTTTTAAATTTACCAGAAGATAGTCTATCTAGAATCAATATGGAAAGATATTGTTGGTTTGATAGAGAATTTATAAAATGTTTAGAACAAGATAATTATTCAATGGATGATATTAATTATTATAGAGATTATTTCAAAAATAATAGATTCAGTTATGGACCAGATTATGATTTGGAAGTTCAAAGAGTAATTGATGCCATACATAGTGCCGATGGTTTTGTTGTTTTAGCACATCCAATGGCTTATAAACTTACTAGTGATGAGGTAACAAATATAATATCCAAATTAAGTGACTTGGGAATAGACGGCGTAGAAGTCTATCAATCCGATTGTAGTGTAGGTGATAGCTTGTATTTAATGCAGTTAGCAGATAAATTTAATTTATTACAGTCTGTTGGTAGTGATTTTCATAGGAATTTTAATTCAGATGGAAGAATGATAGGTAAAGGAATTGATAATAATTTGTGTATAGAGGAAACGTCTTTGACAAATAAATTATTATCATTAAAAAAAGATTTTAGGAGAAATAAGTAAATATGGCAATGTTATTTGGAGCTTTAGCTAAAAATGGAGAAATTCTTGATACTATAAATTGTGGAGAAAATAATTATATGATTGCAATAAATATTGGAAATCAAAGAAATAAAATACCCAGTTATAATCACATTCGAACCGAAAAATCTGGAATTTCAGTGATTAATTCGAATCTAGGAAATCTAGTAGAACCTAGTTCAAAAAAAAGCGTGATAATTAGAAGTAATAATTCTGGTGAAGGTTATTACGTATATGATTTGGAAACAGGTAAAAGAGTCTCAGGATTTTATGATTATATGAAGTTTATTAATTATGATGGTACAGATGCTATTTATGCAAAAGATACTATAAGAGATAATATTGGAAAAGTATTTATTGATTTGGCTACATTATTAAATTACAGTGGTGAAATGATTTGTGATGTTTTCAATATTTCTACAAATGAGTATTACAATGATATAAAGAATGGCACTGATTATGAATTATTGAAAAATTCTATTAGAGAACAAATAAATTCAAATAAACCAACAGAAGAACAAATATGCAAGAAATTATTACAAAAGAGGAGGTAAATTAATGAAAGTATTTATTTCGTGTCCTTTTACGGGATTATGTAAAAATAACAAATATGAAATTAAAGATGAATATAAAACTTTCTTCAACAAACTTGTTGAAAATTTAGAAGAAAAAGGATGTGAGTACTATTTAGCAATTAAAAGAGAAAATTGGGGGCTAAATCATAAAGGTCCAGAGGAATGTACAAGAAGCGATTTTGAAGGTGTTAAGTCAAGTGATGTATTAATTGTTATTCCAGGAAACAAAAATTCGAATGGTATATCAGGTGGAGTTCACGTAGAACTAGGTTGGGCATCAGCTATGAAGAAAAAAATGCATATTTTAGTTGAAGATGGTTTTGAATATTCCCCTGTTCTAATGGGATTAAATACTTTAACTGAAACGCATTATCATAAATGTAATGAATTTTTAAATTTAACAATGTTAAATAAGATTAATGCAATAATAGATCAAGAATTAAAATTAAGAGAGGAGCAATAAAAAATGTATTTAAAGTTGATAGACAAATCTCCTCGTGAAATAATTAAATATTATGAAAAACCGTTTTATGTATATTTGTCTTTGTCAAATATATGTAATGCCAATTGTGTATTTTGCGAAGTAAGAACAAATAAAGAGAAAAAATGTAATATAAATGTTTTTTCATTGATTGATGAGTTAGCATCTTTAGGCACACAATATATTCATTTTACTGGTGGAGGTGAGCCATTCGTAAATGATGATATATTTGAATATTTAGATTATTGTACACAAAAAAAAATAAAAATAATATTAATATCAAATGGTCTTAATATTGATGAAACCAAGATTAAAAAAATGTCTAATTACAACATAGTTGCTATATTTTTCTCGATTGATAGCCACCTACCAGAAGTTCATGATACATTGAGAAGAACGCAAGGATTATGGAATAAAGTTACTTCGAATATTAATTTAATAAAGCAGTATATGCCTGAAGTGAAAATTGTTTTAAATCATGTATTAAATAAAAAAAATATAGATGATTTTGAAAAATTTATAATGATGAAAAAGACTTTTGATTTTGATTACATTAATCCAATTGTTATAAAGGATTATGATGCATTGTTTTTTACAGAGGACCAAATTGAAAATTATAATAATAAATTGGACTATTATAATAATTTAGCAAATTCTTTGGGATTAGAATTTCTTTCTGATAATATTGATTTTTTTAATAATAAAGTAAGCAGTCTAGGAGATAGATATAACAATATTGATTTGAAATGCTTATATCCGTCATTTTGTTCATTTGTAGATGCACCGACAGGTTTTGTTTATCCTTGTGATTGTAGTATTCATAGAGATAGAAAAATATATAAAATTGGTGATTTAAAAGTACAAACATTTAAAGAAATTTGGAATGGAGAAAAAAGAAAAAACTTAAGAAAAAAACTTATTAATAGTGAATTAGATTGCAAAACCAAATGTGACGAAGCAAATTGCCAATTTAATAGATGCTTATTAAAAGAAAAGGAAAAAGAATTATGAAAATATTAGTTTCAGCTGAAAGCTTCGGTTATGGACCGATTACAACAGGCTTAAATATAGTGAAAGAACTAAAAAAATATAATGATGTTAAATTGGATTTTATTGGTTCTGGTATAGCTATGGAACAAGCAAAAATGAGTGGATACTTTGAAAATTATTATCTATGTGATACTTATGATTTTATGAGTTTAGAAAAAAGTAAAAGTATCTTTGAAAAATATCATATATTTTTATCATCAGAAAATGTAAATGGAGCAATATTTGCATTAAAAAACGGCATAAAAAATACTTATTATGTAGATAATTTGATGTGGATGTGGGATAAAATACCAGATGGATTATTAACTGTAAAAAAATATTTTATATCTGAAATAATACCATCAAAAGAAAATTTTAACAAAATTGGCAAAAAAATTTTAAATCCAATTTTTGTTGGACCAGTAAGAAAAATTGAAGTAAAAAAATGTTCAACCAAAAATCAAATAATTATTAATCTCGGTGGTGCTGAATCATTTCTATTAGAACATTCATTGATTGTTGATTTCTATAATAAATTATTAAATGAAATATTATCAACTGAACTGGTTAATTCTTTTGACTCAATCATTATATGTGGTGGAAGTGGTGTTATAAATAGTATTAAATTGAAAAAATCTTCAAAAAAAATTAAAAAATGCACTTTATCTCATGAGGCTTATTTATTAGAAATGGAAAGATCATCTCATTGTATATTAGCATCTGGTTTGGGAAATTTTATTGAAACTGTTGGAAAATATAAAAATATAATGTATTTACCAGCTATAAATTATAGCCAACTGCAACAGCTAGAATATTATAAAAAACAAAACTTCGGCTTTAAAGCACTAAACTGGGATAATTTTGAATTTTACAAACAAATTCCTAAGTTTTTAGATGAAGAAACAGGTGTTAATTTAGTTGTATCAAATATAAAAGAATATTTAAAAAATGATTATACAGAAAAAGTGAGTAAAGTAGTGAAAGAATTTTTAATTGAAAAGCAAGATGCCTTTTTTGAAACTAGAAAAGATTATATTAATAATTTTTCAAAGAGTGCATCATCAGATATTGCAAAGACAATTTATACAGAAAATAAAGGTGGTGAAGATGAATGAAAATACCAAATGATCCTTTTTTAGGAACTCATTATATAGGAAATGAGGAATTAAAATTAGTAAAAAAAGTTTTGAAAAGTAAAAGTTTATTTAGATACCATGGACCAAATTTACTATACATGACTGATAGATTTGAAAAAGAAATGGCAGAATATTTAGGAGTAAAATATGTCTTAGCATGTTCTAATGGGAGTGCTGCTATAAAATTAGGATGTATTGCGAATGGAATAGGTCCTGGAGATGAAGTATTGATGTCACCATTTACATTTATTGCATCAGCCAATAGCGTCTTAGCGTGTGGTGCTGTTCCTAAATTTGTTGATATAGATGAAACCATGAATATAGATCCAAATAAAATAGAAGAAAATATAGGACCTAACACAAAAGCTATTTTAGCAATTCATATACAAGGTCAACCATGTGATATGCTAAAAATCAATAAAATAGCAAAGAAGCATAATTTAATAGTTATAGAAGATGCAGCTCAAGCTTTTGGCTCAAGCATAAATGGTAAAAAAATAGGAACTTTTGGAGATTGCAGTGCTTTTAGTTTACAAGCTGGAAAAACGATAACTTGTGGTGAGGGTGGTTTTTTAGCTACTAACAATAAAAAAATATATCAAATGGCGAAAATGTATCATGATAATGGTGGATATAGAGTTGGATGTGATTATCCAACTTGGCAAAATGGAAAAACAATTTATGGTGAAAATTTTAAGTTGACTGAATTACAAAGTGCTGTAGCATTAGCACAATTAGAAAAGATAAATAAAATTTTAAACAAGCAAAGAAAAACTTACTTCAATATAGTAAATAACATAGATAATTCTTTTTATAAATTGAGACAAAATGTTTCAAAAACAGTTCCTGTGTATTCAAGCATTGCAATAGAATTCAAAACAGAAAAAGAATGTAAAAAATTTATAGAATTTATGAATATTAATGGCATAGGCTTTGATGTTTATTGTAGTCATTTGATAATGGATTTTGATACATTCGAAAAACAACAGTCTTGGCATATATCAAAATTTCCTTACAATATTACTAACTACAAAAAAACTAAATGTTCCAAAACAAAAAATTTATTTCAAAGGGTTGCTTGGTTTAATTTGTCAGCCTCTTTAAAAAGTAAACATATTAAATACATAATAAAAAAATTAAAGGAATACCAGAATGAATTTTAGTACTTCTAATATTTGGAACAATTCTTTTATTTTAAGGTATCCGTTGGAACAAATAAAAAAAATTGGCAATTTATATTTTTATGAAAGTGAAAATATTTTAAAATGTCAGCATTTTTTTGAATTTGATATTACTAGTGACGAATTAAAAATAATGCAAAAAGAAATTAAAAATAATAAAAAAATAAGATTTAACTATATTAATGATTCGGTGCTAAGTAATAAGCTCAAAGAATGGGCTATTAAGAATAATTTTGAATATCAAATAATTGATGAATGGGAAGCACCTAGATTAGTACTTAATGAAGAAAATTTAAAAAAATATATTAGTATTTGTCCACATTCTCAAATATCAAAAAATTATAAAATGTATTGTAATAAAAAAGAAAAATTAAATTTTTATAATTCTATTAACTGTGATTCTTTGATGTTATGGAACTATGTTTTGCAAATAGATTATAATTCTTGGAAAAAAGATGAACATTCAGATATGAAAAGTTTGGATCGTGAGGATTTACAATATTTACCATTTTTTCTTATTGATAAAGAACATAGCAATTTAATTGTTGTTTGTGATGAGAAAAATAATCCTTTAGCATATTCTTTAATGTTTAGAAGTGGTGACTGTTGGTATGCAGTTAAATGGGGAGCTTCAAATTTAGGAAGAAAATATTATGCAGGATTTTATTGTCTTTTCTATCATCTTGAATATTTATACTCCTTAGATAATAAGTTATTAATTGATTTTTGGGGTAGAAGAAATAAAACTTATGATGAGTTAAAAAATGATTATATTATGAGAAAACATATAATCGTTTATAAAAAGGAGTGATATTATGTATATAGAGTTTGGAAATATATTTGATATAGAAAATATAGATGACATGATTGATAATAGTTTTAATGGAACTTGTTTTTCTTATAGTTGGTTTTTAAAATTAAAGGACAGTTTTAAAATTTTGAAAATATATAATTTGGCGAAAGAGTTACAAGGATTTATGCCAATATTTAAAAGCACTCCCAAAACTATTGCACAAAGTACAATGTATATACCTTATGGTGGTTTAGTATTATTTTCTTTACCAAGAGAAAGTAGAAATCAAATTCGTTATATTAGACAAGTGGAAAAAGTGCTATGCAATTATCTTCAAGAAAATTATGATGATATCCAATTTTCTTTAGATAATAAAATTACTGATATTATGCCATTTATTCGTTCTGGATTTACGCCAGAAGTTAGATATACTTATAAATTAGATTTGACAAAAGGTTTAAATGTAATATATCAAAATTTTGGTGGAGATAGAAAAAAGGATATTAAAAAAGCTGTTAAAAGAAATATAAAATTTGTTGTTGATAGTGATTATAGTTATTTTGATTCAAAAGAAGCCATGAAGTGGGAAAAAAAATATGGTTTTGAGACGACTTCTGATTATGTTGAAAAATATATAAAAACTACAATTAAAAAAAGAAGAGGTATGTGCTTTGTAGCAATGGAAAATAACAAGGTTCTTGGTGGTGTTCATATTGCTTGGGATAAAGAAACAGCCTATATAATGTATTCATATTACGAAAAGGAAAAAGATGATGTTGCAATTGCTTTTCTATATTACAAAATATTTGAATATTTAATAAATAACAAAATTGTCAAATATATTGATTTTGAGGGTTCTGTGTTTGAAAGTATAGAGGACTGGAATATATCATTTGGTGCTTATCAGAGTAGATTTTACAATTTGCATTGGAATTCAAAAAATAAACCATATTTTAATCTATATGACTATGGAGAAAAGTAGGTGAGCCTTATATGTCTGATAATGAAATTTTAGCATTGATGTATGATTTTTATAACAAATACGTTTTGAAAGATCAAAATAAAGACATTGATTATTATATTAATCAATTAAATGAATATTCAGCTAATAATGTTTTAGTAGTTGGTGCTGGTACTGGTAGAGTGGCAATTCCATTGTCTGATTATGTAAACGTTTCTGCTCTTGATTTTGATTTAGAAAGATTAAAATTGTTAAGTGTAAAAAGTAAAAAGCCGAGTATAATATACACTGATTTTGTAGACTTTAACCATTTGGATGAGTATGATCTAATAATTTTTCCTTATAGTACTATTCAATTTGGAGGAGACTATTTGAAAATTAATGAAATATTTAATAAACTAGGAAATTCCATGAATAAAGATGCAGTGTGTTTATTTGATGTTTCTGAAAATTTTAATAATAAAGTAGAGAAAAAAGACGAGTTTTTATTTAAAATATTTTGCAATTCTGTTAATTCAAATGTTGAAGTATATTATACTTCAAAGAGATATAAGGATTTTATTGAATTTTTAGTAAGATATAAATTGTCTGATAAAAATAGAGAGGTTCTTGAAAAAGAAAAATATACTTATTATGACAAAGATTTACTATTAAAAGGTTTGGAAGCAAATAATTTATCACCCATTAAAATAGATGATGGTTATGGAGAAGGAATTTTAAAACATAAACACATCTATCATTGCAGGAGGATAAAATGAATTATAATAGTTTATTAGGAAGTAAATTGGCAAAATATTTTAATAAAAAATATGGGATTATAACATATTCAGGTACTTTAGCTATTGAAGTTGCTTTAAAAAGTTTGAGATTAAAAAGGAAATCCAAAGTATTAATTTCGTCTAATGTGTGCTATTCAATTATTAATACAGTTCTGAAGTTAGAATTAGTGCCAGTTATAAAAATGCCAAATAATGGTTTGTTTTTTACAAATGATGATATAGATGTGGTGATTGACAAGGAAATAATAGATTGTATATTGTTGGTTCATCAGTTTGGAATATTGAATAATATTAGTAAAAGAAAATATAAAAAGTTAAATATAAAAATAATAGAAGATGTAGCTCAAGCATGGGATCTTAAAGATAATAACGGAATAAACAATATAGGAATTGACAGTGATATTGTTGTTACTTCCTTTGGAATAACTAAACCTATTAGTTATGGAATAGGTGGAGGATTATTTTTTGATAATGAAAAGATCTTTAAGGAAATTGATTTTTGTGATAATGAAAGTAGGGAAAAGCAAGGAATAATCTTATCGTATGCGTATCCATTATGTAAAGAAATAAAATTAGATTATTTATTAGAAAAAGCTAACGAAATAGTTGATGAGCAAAGATTATGTGCGAGAGAATATTCAAATGTATTACTTAATCAAAAAACAATAAAATATATAAATTATGAACAAAATAGTGGTAATGTTTGGCATAGATTTCCTATGTGGATAGAGAATCAAAAAACTTTTGAAAAAATAAAAAAAATTTTAGAAAAAAGTACATTAGAATTTCAATTTGAGCATGATGTGAAATTAACTGATTTGCCTATGTGTCAGAAATGTATAAAATATAATGAAAATACACATTATTATTTTATTTTAGTACGAACTAGAAATGTGAATATAGAAAATCAGGTAAAAAATCTAAAAAAGCTAATAGATTTATTAAAAAATGATTAAATTAATACCATTTTATAGTCCTTTTTAGCAAAAAAAAGGGTTTATGTGGTATAATAATTTTGAGTTTTTATTTTAAAAAGAAAGAGGTGATTACTTTGATAGAAGTAAGTGTAAATAATGCAAGTAAAAGTTTTGGCTTTAAAAATGTTTTGGATGGGTTTGATTTAGAGGCTACAACTGGAGAAAGAATTGCCTTAATCGGACCAAATGGATGTGGGAAATCAACACTATTTAAAATAATTTCTGGAGAAGAAAAATTAGATAAAGGAATGGTTTCAACTAGAAAGGGAGCTACAATCGGATTATTATCTCAAATTCCACCTAAAGTAGCTGATGATGTTACTGTTAGAGATATACTATTGAGAAGCTTTAAAGATTTATTTGAATTAGAAAAAAAATTAAGAGAATATGAGGAAAAACTTGGCAGTATCACATCTGATGAACTAGATTCTGTTTTAAAAGTATATGGAAAGTTACAAGATCATTTTTCAAATATGGGTGGTTATGAAATAGATGAAAAAGTTGGTAAAATTTGTAATGGATTTAAAATTTCTGAGGAAATGCTTACTAGAAGTTTTAATACTTTATCAGGAGGAGAAAAAACAATAGTTAATTTGGCTTCACTAATAATTAGTAATCCAGAGATTTTACTACTTGATGAGCCTACAAATCACTTGGATATTGATACTTTAGAGTGGTTTGAACAGTTCTTATCAAATTACAAGGGAACTATAATTATTAGTTCGCATGATAGATATTTTTTGGATAAAGTAGCAACAAAAACAATTCTAATAGACAAAGGGAAAGCTGATGTATATCATGGAAATTATTCATACTATTTAGAAGAAAGTGAGAGACGTGCATTAGCAGAATTTGATGAATATAAAACACAACAAAAACAAATTGAGGCAATGAAAGCTGCTGTAAAAAAATTAAAAGAATGGGGAGAACGTGGTGATAATCCTAGGTTTTTTAGAAGAGCTGCTTGTATTGAGAGAAAATTAGAAAAAATGGAAATGCTAGATAGACCAGAATCAAAAAAACAATTACCATTAGATTTCGAAATTAATGGTCGCTCTGGTAAAGATGTATTAGTCGCTAAAGATTTGGGAATTATAGCTGGTGATAAAATACTATTGGATGGAGCAGACTTATATTTAAAATATGGTGAAAAAGTATGTTTGATGGGAAAAAATGGAACAGGAAAATCTACATTTGTAAAAGCAGTTTTAGGTAATGAAGATAGCATTTGTCAAGGTGAAATAAAATTGGGCAGTAATGTTAGCATAGGTTATATTCCACAAGAAATAAGATTTGAAGATGAAAATGCGACTGTATTGGAAACATCGAGAAAGTTTTATGAAGGAACAGAAACGTATTTAAGAGCATCTCTTGCAAAGTTCTTGTTCTATGGTCAAAATGTTTTTAAAAGAGTAGGTACGTTATCAGGAGGAGAAAAAGTTCGTTTAAAATTATTTGAATTAATTCAGAAGAAGGCTAACTTATTAATTTTAGATGAGCCTACAAACCATATAGACATTGATACTAAAGAAATATTAGAAGAAGCATTAAGTGAATATCGTGGTACTCTATTCTTTATTTCACATGATAGATACTTTATAAACAAGTTAGCTGAGCGTGTGATAAATATTGAGGATCAAAAATTTACTGAATACTTGGGAAATTATGATTATTATAAGGAGCAAAAAGTAAAAAAGTTGGAGCTCCCTACTAGCAATAATCACGGTAGAAAAGGTAGGTAGTTGTTTAGATGAATTTCAAATATAAACTTACAAAAAAAGTAGAAAGTTTTATAAAAAATGCAAATCTAAGTGAAATCAGTATTGGATGTTCTGATTCACAAGTAGTAAGAATTGAAAAAAATGGCAAAATATATTTTTTAAAAATAGCTAAAAAAGGATTGCTTACACAAGAATTTAATGCTTTAAATTGGTTGAATAGCAAATTGTCAGTTCCAGAAATTGTATTATTTGATAATGAAACAGAAAATGAATTTTTAATAACAAAGGCTATTCCAGGAGAAATGGTATGTTCAGAAAAATACCTAAATAATCCAATGTTAGCTTTGGAAATAATTAAACAAGCTTTTGATAATATATATTCTGTAGATATTTCTGATTGTCCTTTCAATGTTTCAAATAAGTACAAATTATCACTAATAAAAAATAATGTAGAAAAAGGTCTAATCAAAAATGAAGATTTAAAGAGTGAAACGTTAGAAAGATTCGGAAATGTAGAAGGCTTGTTAAATTATCTTATCAATAATCAATTTGAAGAGGAGTTGTGTTTTTCTCACGGAGATACAAGTTTGCCAAATATCTTTTCTTCTAATGACAAATTTTCTGGCTTTATTGATGTTGGAGAATGTGGTATTGCTGATAAGTGGTTTGATCTTGCAATTTGTGAAAAATCAATCAGAAGAAATTTTGGAGAAAAATATATTTCGGAATTTTATAAAAAATTAAATATAGTTCCAGACAGAAATAAACTTGATTATTATTTACTTATGATGGAATTATATTTATAAAACTGTTAAAGTTTTAAAGAAAATTTTAAGGTTATAAAGAAAAAATAAATTGTCTTGAATATATTGATAAATTGAGTTTAAGTCAATATTTACAGGGTTTATAGAAAATTTATAATACCTATAAAATTAAATAATTCTAATAAGTTAGGAGGATGTTTATGATTAGCAATAATTCTAATTTTGGATATGATAAGTATCACAGAAAAAAACCAATTAAAGATTTTGACTTAAATCAAACTATGTATTCTTTGGTAACAAGTGAGAGTAAGGATGATTTAGCCTTAAAAGCAACAGGTTTTATGGGAAATGATATGAGTTACAATGACTTAATAATATCAGCAGACAAATTAGCTCAAGCTTTCCATAATATTGGAATAAAAGATGGGGAGAACGTGGCAATATTGACTATAAGTATGCCTATAGTTCAACAGTCATTGTTATCTCTTTCCAAAATTGGAGCTACCATGTCTTGGATAGACTTAAGATCTAAACCAAAAGATGTATTAAGATATATTAACAGCGGTAATTGTAAAACAATAATAGTGTTTGAAGATATGCTTCCATTAATAGAATCAATAATAGATGAAACTGATGTCAAAAAAGTTGTTGTAAGCTCACCAAAAGATTATTTATCTCCTATAATAAAAGTGTTAGCTATGTTAAAGGATAAGAAAGATGGTAAAAAAATAGTATTGCCAAATGATCCAAGATTTGTTAGATTCAATGATTTTATTAAAAATGTTGATACTAATAATTTAATTACTCCAGTATCATTTGAAAAGGATAGACCATCTTTAATAGTACAATCTAGTGGTAGTACAGGT
This sequence comes from uncultured Bacilli bacterium, assembly GCA_934190785.1. GTDB lineage: Bacteria > Bacillota_I > Bacilli_A > RF39 > UBA660 > CAKPTA01. The sequence continues at coordinate 41,681 of CAKPTA010000002.1, read as the reverse complement.
AAACCAAAGCAAATTGTTCATACAGAATATAATTTTAACTCTGCTGTACAAAAAATGGCTTATACTGATTTGCCTTTTTATAAAGGAAATACAATGCACATTTCAATTCCACCATTTATTATATATGGATTAGGGAACTCTATATATGCTAGTATGGCATTTACAATGAAAGCAGAAATGAATCCCTTTGTAGATGAGAACACAGTATATAATGATTTAGGAAAATTTGATATATCTTTAGCAGCACCATTGCATTATAGATATATGTACAAACAATTAATAGAATTAAATAAAAGTATAACCGAATTAGAAAAGGATAACTCATTAGAGGCAAAAAAAGAATTGAAACAAAAGATGAAAGAGTTAAAACGAGTATTAACAGGAATTGATAGAGCCAAAGTATTTGTATCTGGTGGAGATAAAATTGGTGCAGATGAACTAATAGAAATGCAACAAACTTTTAACAAAGTCATAGTCAATGGTTATGGTAACAACGAATGTTTAGGTGCTACAATAGTTAGTCCTATGTACGCCAATAAACCTGGTAGTATTGGGGTACCTATGGAAGGAATAGAAGTTAAAGTAGTTAATCCAGAAACTGAGGAGATATTACCACAAGGAGAAATTGGAGAATTATATATATCTTCTGATAATCTTTTTGTTGAATATTTAAATAACCCTGATGAAACAAATAAAATAAAAGTAATAGATGAATTAGAAAAACAATGGGTGAAATCAGGAGATTTATGTTATATAGATAAAGATGGATATATTATTCCTAGAGGAAGAAACAGAAGACTTATAAGAAAAGAAGCATTTAAGATTAGCCCTGATACAATAGAAGAGGTTATTAGTTCTATACCATTTGTACAAGATTGTGTTGTAGTTGGTGTGGATGATGAAAAATCTTTGTCAGTGCCAATGGCATTCATAGTTCTAAAAGATGAGACATTATCATTTGATGAAGTTAAAGACCAAATAAAAGAGAAATGTGTTGAAGAATTACCTGATTATGAAGTCCCAACTTATTTTGAACAAATAGAAAAAGTCCCTTATACACCAAATGATAAACAAGACTTTAGAGCATTAGAAGAACTTGGAAATTCAATAGTAAGGAATAAGGCAGCAAAAAAATTAGTAAAGAAAAAATAGTTTTAATGACACTAATTTTACAAAAAAATTAACAAAAATAAAAAAACAACGATATTGTTGTTTTTTTTATGATATAATGTATTCAATGAAGATGATCGTGAATATTCTAGGAGGCTGATTATATGAGTGCTAGTGGTACTATATACCTTACAATATCTGCACTGATTTACACTATAATTACAACAATTTTATTTCAAAGAAAAAAGAAAATCAATAAATTAGAAAATAAAATATTTACTAAGTTATTGATTTTGTCAATTTTATCAATGGTTTTTGAACTTGCTATAGTATTTACTATAAATATTTCCATAATAAGTTCTATAATACAAAAAATCTTTTTAGTGTTTATAATATTATGGTTATCAAGATTTATAGATTATACATTTGTAATAACAGTATTTGATGCTAAAAAAAGTGATTTAGATAATTTTGAAAAATATAAAAAAATTTATTATATATTTTTAGTGATAAATCTGTTATGTTGTTTAGGAATTCTCCTTTTACCTATTTATTTCAATGATATAGGTAGTGCAAAATATACTAGTGGACCAAGTGTTAATATGGTTTTTGCTATAACAGGAATATATTTATTAATAATTCTTGTTCTATTAGTAACACATTTCAAAAAAATAAAACAAAAAAATTGTTTGCCAATAATAGTATTATTTGTTTTATTAATTGTTTGTGCAATAATTCAAAAATCTAACCCACAAGTATTATTAACTAACACTGTGTTTGGATTAATCATTTATTTAATGTATAACACAATAGAAAATCCAGATTTAAAGTTAATAGCACAATTAGAACTTGCAAAGCAAAGTGCTGAAAAGGCAAATAATGCTAAATCAGATTTTTTAAGTAGTATGAGTCATGAAATAAGAACACCATTAAATGCTATTGTTGGATCAATAGAATTATTAAAAGATGAAGAAAATTTGTCAGAAGATGGTAGGGAAGCGGTAAAAGACTTAAATACAGCATCAAATAGTTTATTAGAAATAGGAACAGGAATATTAAATATATCTCAGATTGAATCAGGTAAAATTGATTTAATAGAAAAGGAATATTCACCAGTTGAAACTTTTGATGAACTATATAATTTACTAAAAGGAAGAATAGGTAATAAGTCTATTGATTTTACAACAAACTATGCTGATGATTTACCAAAAAAATTATATGGTGATAAAGCTAAGATAAAAGAAATTGTAACTAATTTATTAACTAATGCTATTAAATATACAGATGAAGGAAAGATAAATCTTGCTGTTAAGTGTATAAATAACAAAGATACTTGTAAATTAATAATTTCTGTTAGTGATACTGGTAGAGGTATTCGCAAAGAAGTAATGGATAACTTGTTTGAAAAATTCACAAGAGATACAGATGTTACAGATTCAACCATTGATGGAGTAGGACTAGGTTTAGCTATTACGAAAAGCTTAGTTGAAATAATTGGAGGTACAATAACAGTTAATTCTGTGGTGGGAAAAGGATCTGTTTTTACAGTAGTTTTCTTGCAAAAAATAGTTGATGATGGTGTAGAAAACATACATCAACAAGAAAAAATCATAGAGCAATCAACTCCATCAAATAATAACTATAAAATATTGATAGTTGATGATAATAATATGAATTTGAATATAGAAAAAAATCATTTAAAACATTATGGGCTTGATTGTGACACTTGCTTATCTGGTGAACTTGCAATTGAAAAAATAACTTCAGGAATTAGATATGATTTAATTTTAATGGATGATATGATGCCTAGTATGAGTGGAACAGATACAATGAGAAAATTAAAATACGAAATGAATTTTACCAATCCAATTATTGTTATAACAGCTAATGCAACAACTGAAGCAAAAGAGCAATATTTAAATGCTGGATTTGATGAATTTATTTCAAAGCCAGTTAAGCGAGAAGATTTATATAATAGTGTAATTAAATATTTACAAAAATAAAAAATAAAAAAAGACAACAGTTTTGTTGTTTTTTTTATGTAAACCTATGGTATAATTTATAATAGAGGTAGGTGAGTATAGGGATGGGAAGTAGTGCTACAATATTTTTATCAATAGCATCAATGCTTTATATGATTATGGTTGCTATTGTTTACTTTACTAAGGAAAAGGTTAATACAAGTGAAAACAAAATATTTTCTAAATTAGTATTAATTTCTCTTGCATCATTGTTTTCAGAGATTTACATAACATTTATTCCAATTGATATGAAAATCCCACTATTTGTAATTTCTTTAAAAGTTTATTTGATATTGTGTGTGTTTTGGTTAAGTTATTTTATGGAATATGTTTTTATTATTACTAGAAATAATGAGAATAAATTGTTGATTAATTATAAAAAAGCATATAAAAAGACATATATAAAATTTTGGATTATAACTGCATTTGTCGTTATTGCAATAATATTATTGCCTATTTCATTTTATAATGAAAATGGTATGAAATACTCTTATGGTCCAAGCGTTAATGTTGTTTTTGGATTATCAGCACTTTACATGATAATAATGTTTATTTATATTATTAAAAACTTAAAAAATTTAAAAAATAAAGGGTATATGCCAATCATATTTTTTGTAGTGTTATTATCAATAGTAGCAATAGTACAAAAATTGTATCCAAATTTATTACTTGCAAATACATGCTTTGCATTAATTACAACATTAATGTATTATACAATAGAAAATCCAGATATTAAAATAGCAAAAGAACTAGCTTTTTCTAAAATGATAGCTGAAGAATCAAGGGATAGAACATTAAATACTTTAAATGAAATATCAGATGAATTAAAAAATTCTTTTAGTAAATTACAAACGTTCGGATATAAAAAAGTTAATTATCAAGATTTAGATGAAGTGAGTAAAGAATTAAAGTATATTAAAAAATATAATATTGACTTTGTAGACAGAGCAACTGGGCTTCTTGAAATAGGGAAGATTGAAAGTGGAAGTCTTACATTACGAGAAAAAGAATATGAATCAAGTGAATTATTGGAAGAATTAAGAAAAATGCTTTTCTATGATAAGAAAAATAAGCAAATAAATGTTTTAACGGAATTTGAAAACAAAGTACCTAGTGTGTTATATGGAGATAAAACAAAAGTAGAAAAACTTGTATTATCAGTTTATGATTATATATTAGATATAATCGATAAAGATGATTTAACAATTAAGATGGACTCTATTACAGTTGGAAGATTTAGCAAAATTAAATTTCACTTTATAACTCAAGATTCAAATTTAGATAAGTATATATATGAAAAAAAACAATCTTATGATTTGAAAGTTAATTATTTAAATGAATTAGAATTTTATGATACTAAAGAGAATGTTAAATATGATAAAATACTTAAACTCGCTTCATTACTTAACGCAAAACTGAATGTAAGCAAAGATGATTATGGTAGAAAAGATTTGACTTTGTCTATTAGACAAAGAATTATAGATCCGTATGTAATGGTAGAACAAAAAGAAGAAAATAAAGGCTTAAAGGTAAGGTATTTTGATGCTTCAGATAAGCGAATTTTAATTGTTCACAAAAATAACACTCGTTTAAAAGAATTATTATTATTGTTAAGACCATATAAATCTGATATTGATGTTGTCAGTAGTATAAATGATATGAAAATAAAGTTATCAGATAATAAAACTTATGATATGGTAATAATAGATGACACAATTTATAATAATGAAAAAGGTTTTGAAACAATAAAATCCATAAAATCTTTTAGTGGCTATGATATTAAATTAGTTATATTAGCAGCAGATGATAGAGTAAATAATTGTGAAGTTTATATTGAAGAAGGCTTTGATGAATATATAATAAAACCTATTAATAAGAAAAACATAAATTATATTATGAAGAAGTATTTAAAATAAAATTTTAAAAAAAATTAAAAGTGTCCGTTGACTGTCCTAAAAAAATGTGCTAAAATGATATTATAGGGAAATTGGAAGAAAGTGTATAGAGAGATAATTTTATCTCTCTTTTTTCATGCCTAAAATTTCTATTTTTCCTAATAAAGAAAGGGGATGATAAAAATTTAAAATGCTTTTTTAGTAGTACCAATAATTGAAAGGAGAATATTGTGAAGAAAAAAATTGGTAGGAAGTTAAAAAAAGTTTTAAATGTAGTAATGATAGTAGGAATTTTAATTTCTTCATTTCCAATTACACCATTCATCCCTAAAGTAAATGCTTTAGCACGTGTATCTGGAGATAAGATAATAGAAACAGCCATGTCTTATAGTGACTGGGGATATTTGGAAGTAGGTACATGCACTGGTTTAGTCACTCGTACATTGAATAAACTAGGTATTGGTCAATCAATTGTAGGTATCCATCCATACGATATTGATAAACCTCAACCTGAAGGTACTGGAGCAAGATATGCACCTGATAAGATGTATCAAAATGCTCTAAATCATCCAGAAGATGCTGTGCATATTTGGTCTGGTTATGTGAAAGATGTAAAAGCAAATGCTCATTTATTTAAGAATGGGGATTTAGTTATTCAAAGACCAGAAGATAAAGCAAATTATACAGGCAGTGGACACGTAGGATTAATTCATATATATAATAATACTATTTCAATGTATGGTGCTAATGGAGAAAGAAATGGTGTTGGTGATGCCATTTTAGCACGTGATATCATGACTAGAGGTACTAGTATTACTATTAACTCTCTTGATTACATTCATGTATTTAGATTAACTAAAGCGGAACCAGAGTATGCAACTACTACTTCAGAAAAATCAGCACAAGAAGTTGTGGACGTGTCATTTTATAAAACTGATCATGAATCTGGAAAACCATTATCAGGAGTAGAAGTAGAGTTTTATAGAGATGATGTTAAATTTGCAACAGGAATAACAGATGAGAATGGATACGCACTATCAACTTCAACAACAACTTATACATCTACTTCATCACCTAAAACTTATGTAACTAATTGGGACTATTTAGGTGAAGAAGAACAAGCAGAAGTTGATAAAAGAGGTGCTTATCATAATTTAGTAGATGCTCAAGCAGCTGCTGATTCTGAAGCATTAAAAAATGCAATGGATAAAGCTTCTCAAACTCATAAATATAGTGTAGTTGAAGTAAAAACTAAAACTAAATATTGGCTAAATCCAGATAATACTACTGATAGCAATTCAGCGACAGGTAGTGGAAGTATTAGTTTATCTTTATCAAATGAAAGGGTAAAAGGAACAGCTATATTAGTTAAAGAGGATGCAGATGTAGGTTATGCACAAAATGAAGCAGAAATTGATGGAGCATTATATGGATTATATGCTAACGAAAATATATTAGATCCTGCTGATGGTTCTATAATATATAATAAAGATGATGAAATAACTAGAGTTCGTATAGAAAATGGACAAGCACAAGTAGAAGATTTATATCTAGGTAGCTACTACTGGCTTGAATTGACTAGTTCAACTGGATATAAATTAAATAAAAACAAAGAAGTTTTTACTTTAAGTTATTCCTCACAAAATGTGAAGATAGTGACTTCTAAATCAGTATCAAAAGAAGAAGTAATTACTGGAGATTTTGAAATAGAAAAAATTATAACTTCTGGTGAAGAATCAGAAATAGTGAAAAAAGAAGAGGGAGCAGAATTTATTGCTGTTGCTAAAAAGTATGTTGATAAATATGGAGATATTGAAACTGCTTGGGAGCATAGAAATGAATTTACAGATAAAGAATACGATAAATTAGTGACTAATAAAAATGGTTATGATAAGTCAAAACAATTAGCTTATGGAACTTATGTTGTAAAACAAATAAAAGGACAAATGGATACAGAATTAGTAGAAAATACATTTACTTTTACTGTATCAAAGGAAAATCAAGATACAATTAAATATATTGTTAATAATCGTTTATTTACATCTTATGTTAAACTTGTAAAAGTGGATGCAGAAACAGGAAAATTAATTACAGCATCAAATACATCATTTAAAATCAAAAATGCTGATACTGGAGAATATTTAACACAAAAAGTTGCTGATACCACTTATGATACTTGGACAACATCAGATAAAGGAATGATACAATTGCCATTAGAAGTTAAAGCAGGGAATTGGATTTTAGAAGAAGTTGTAAGTCCAGATAACTACTTAATTAATAAAGATGGTGTAAGTTTCAAAGTGACTAATACAAATATTATTGAAACTGATTCTGATGGTGATCCATTATTAACAGTAGTGATGGAAGACAAAGCAGTAAAAGGTCAAATAAAATTTAAGAAATACGGTGAAGTATTAACAGGTATAGAAAAAGATGAAAATGGTAATATCAAATTTTTATATGAAGAAAAACAGTTAGAGGGAATGGTTGTTTATGTTCAGGCAGATGAAGACATTTTAGATCCAGCAGATAATTCAGTTATTTATAAAAAAGGTGAATTAGTTGATGTTATTACAACTTCATCATCAGGTGAAGCATTATCAAAATTATTACCACTAGGAAAGTATGTAGCATTTGAACATCAAAGTCCAAATGGTATGTTGATTGATACAACACAATATAAAGTGTCATTAGATTTTGCTGACAACGAAACTGAGGTTGTTATGGAGACAATATCTATAACTAATGAACGTCAAAAAGTAGAATCTAATTTAACTAAATTAGATTCAGATACTAATACAGCACTAGAAGGTGTTGTTTTTAATTTGACTGCAATTAAAGATATTTACTCTTATGATGGTAAATTATTGGTAAAAGCAGGGACTTTGATTGAGCAAGGAAAAACTGGATCAGATGGTGGTTATATATTTAAAGCAGATTTACCAATTTCTTTAGATGATGAAACTTATTTTTCAATTACTGAAGAAAAACAATTAGAAGGATATTATAAAAATGATGATGCGATTTCTGTTGATACTAAATATAAAGGTCAAAATATAGAAAAAGTTTCTAATAGTCAGACAGTTTATAATAAAATAATTAAAAACTATATTTTAATTAACAAAGTAGATTCTAGTACATTAGAAAATATAGTTAGTAAAGACTTTAAATTTAAGGTATGTACTGATATAGAATGTTCTAAAGTTATAGGAGAATATAGTGCAGATGTAGAAAAAGGAACAGCTTTAATTGATATAAAATATGGAACAACTATTTTTATTAAGGAAAGTTCAGCACCTGAGGGATACCTACTAAGTCCAGAAGTTGTAAAAGTAAGTTTAAATAGTGAAGGACTTTTTGTTAATGATGAAAATGTAGAAACTGATGAGGATCTTACTTATAGTATTGCTTATCAAAACACATTATTACCAGTTATACAAGAAGGTGTACAAACTGGTTATGATAATAATATGCCTATTTATATAATAATAAGTGGAATATCATTATCTGGTGTCATAGCAATAGCACTTTCATTACGCAAAAAGAAAAGAAAATAATTCTATTTATTGAAGGGAGCAAACAATGATAAAAAAATATATTGCTATTGAGCATAAAAACTCCAGATATTGTAAAGGTGTTCCTTATATATCAAAAAAAGAATTTAAAAAAAATAAAAATAATTTAATTGTTGGAAAGACTAAGTTAAAAAAATATAAATCCAGTTCTGAAAATAAAAATCTGGATTTATTATTATTTAACAACAAAGAATTCGAAATAAAAGAAAGATTATTTGGATTTAAAAAAGGATACGTTTTTGTAGGTGATGATAAATATATTGCATTGAAAAGGCGTATCCCTTTTCTTTTTTTACTACTTCTTTTATTAATAGTTTTTATTATGTTTAGATTTTTGATACCTTGTAGTAATCAGGAAGATAAACCTATTGTAGTACCAGTTCAAAAAGAGGTAATTACTCCTGAAGACAATGAGGATAAAGAAACTATTAAAGAGGAGATTAATGTTGAGAAACCAAATAAAGTTAAGCCATCTTCAAAACAAGAATTATCAAAAGAATACAAAATTACATTTGATAGTAATGGTGGATATGGTAGCATGGAATCTATTATATGTAAATTAGACAACATTTGTATCTTAAACGAAAATAAATATACAAAAGAAGGATATAGTTTTCAAGGTTGGTCAACGAAAAATAATGGTGTAGCAGAATTTCAAGATAAAGCAGAATTAAAGAATTTGTCTTCTAAAAATGGTGACAATATAACTTTATATGCTGTATGGGAAATTAAATCTTATCAAATAACATTTTTGGATTATGATAAATCTATAATTCAACAAGATAAGTTAGAATACAATAGTAAAATTATTTTACCTGAAAATCCAACTAGAAAAGGGTACACATTTAAAAATTGGGATAAAGAGTTATCCACAGTAAAAGAAAACCTAACTATTAATGCTTTATATGATATTGATAGTTATGATATATCTTATAAATTAAATGATGGAATATTAGATGAAGCACCTACTAATTACAATGTTGAAAGTAAAGATATAATAATCCCTTCGCCTAAAAAGGATGGTTATTCATTTATAGGTTGGACAACACCAGATAATAAAGAACCTATAATAGACTATAAAATATTAACAGGTTCTGTTGATAATATAGAATTAGAAGCTAATTATGATGCTAATATATATAATTTAATATTCAATTCAAAAGATAATAATGACTCTTTAATAAAAAGAAAAATTAAATTTGATTCTGAATATGGAACATTACCAGAAGTAGAAAAGGATGGTTATACTTTCAATGGTTGGAAAAACTCGAATGGTGACTTCGTATCAAGTGATACATTATACAATGCCCCTGAAGACACTAATTTATATGCTGAATGGAATTTAATAACCTATGATATTAAATATAATCTCAACGGTGGAACGTTAGATAAAGCACCTACTAACTATAATGTTGAAAGTGAAGATATAATAATTCCTTCACCTAAAAAGGATGGTTATTCATTTATAGGTTGGGCAACACCAGATAATAAAGAACCTAAAATAGATTATAAAATATCAACAGGTTCTATTGGTGATAAAGAGTTAACTGCAAATTATGAACCAATAACTTATTATATTTCTTATAATTCATCTGAAGGTCAAGGTGAAATGGAAAAACAAGAATTTGCATATAATCAAACTTCTAAATTAAATAAGAATCAATTTACAAAAGAAGGATATACATTTATAGGATGGTCAACATCAATAGATGGAGATGTAATGTATAATGATGAATCAGAAATATCCAATTTATCATCTAAAGACAAAGATGTGATTACTTTATATGCTAAATGGGAAATTATAAAGTTAAATGTAAAATATTATGATTTGTTTGGAGCATTATTAAAGAGTGAAACAGTTGAATATGGAAAAAAATCTGTTGCACCTGAAGATATGTTTATTGATGGTTATACTTTTGAAGGTTGGAATCCATCTCTTGATGTAATAAGAGAAGATACCATATATAAAGCACAATATACCATTAATGAATATACAATTAAGTATAATTTTAATACTTGCAGTAATGATGATGGTCAAGAAATTAAATATAATGTAGAATCTGATACAATTACATTACCGACACCTACAAGAACTGGGTATACATTTTTAGGGTGGACTGGAAGCAATGGATTAAAACCTCAATTAGAAGTGATAATTCATAAAGGTTCTATTGGCGATAAAACCTATAAAGCAAATTGGGTATCCAATTCATACAAAGTAAGTTTAAATGCAAATGGTGGAGTAGTAAATGAAGATTATATTATGATTTCTTATAATAGTTTATATGGAACTATACCGACACCTACAAGAGTTGGTTATACTTTTGAAGGTTGGTATTATAACGATACATTAATAACAGAAGATAGTATACAAGATAAGGAATTCGATCACGAATTAGTAGCTAACTGGAAAACTATACAATATGATATAACTTATAATTTGGCTGGTGGGACAGCATCTCCATTACAAACAAGCTACAATATTGAAAGTGATTCATTTGTACTTCCAGTACCTACAAGAACAGGATATACGTTTACAGGTTGGACTGGAACTGATTTAAGTTCATTATCTAAAAATGTGACTATAAATAAAGGAACAATTGGAAATAGAAGTTATACAGCAAATTGGACTATTAATTATTATACAGTTAATTATTATGTAAATGGTTCTTTATGGGCTACTCGTTCAGTTGCATATAATACAGCACTTGAAAATTTAGATGCTCAAAGTGCATTAGATATTTATCATAAATTTAATTACTGGGAAGGTTGGGTAGATAAAATGCCAACAAATACAGTTAATTTATATGCTAACATTACAGAATCTTATTGTATGTTAATGACTGGACATGGACCTTATAAAAATGCTGAAGGATTGCTAAATGTCTTTAAATCAGCAGGTTGGACAGGAAGAATTGAGGAAGCACCATCTGCTCCTGGATTTTACTGGGTAGTCACAGATTACACTTTAACAAGGGCACAAGCTGATATTCAGAGAGATTATATAGCAAATCATACTAATTATACCAATTATAATTATCCATACTTATATTGGGTTGCTGTATCATGTACTAATGGTATAGGAGATACTTGGACTAGAAGTGTAGGAACTAAACAATTTACTAGTCAATATCAGTAATGATAAGGTGCAAAAAAGATAAGGAGGAACAACTGAAATATGGTAAATAAAATATTAATTTGTTTATTATTTTTATGTTTATTGTTTCTTTTGCTATTCCTATATTCATGTTGCGTTATTTCTGGAAGAATCTCAAGAGAGGAGGAAACTTTTGAAGAATTTCAAAAATGATTGGATAGAGAAAAATATTCTAAAAACGTCTTCAAATAAAAATTACGAAGATTATCCAAATCAAATGAAAAAAGAGTTAGAAAAACAAGCAAATAAATTTGATTTTGAAATATTTTCATATCAAAAAGATCATTATTTGATGGCAGCAGTTTTAAAAGATAAAACTGAGGATAGATTTATATCTATAATGATAAAGGATTTATCTTGTTTCAAAGAACGTACATATAAAGGTGTAGAACTTCGCTATATGAAAAATTCTAAAATGATAAGTAGAACTGTTGTCACTCACACTTCTTGGAATGAAATAGGCATAACAGCTAGAAGAATACTTGAATGTAGAAAAAACCTAGAGAAACGTAATGAGGAGGATATAAAACAAAAGGAATTAGAAGAACTTGAAAGATAATTTTTTTTAAAATTAATGTTTACTAGTATAAACAAAGAAAGGAATGTCAGATGAAGAGCATAAGTTTAGAAAAAAACGGTAAAAATATAAGAATATTAGGAAATCAAGCGACTATTGATAGAGCAACTCCTATTATTGATAGACTTAATTTAACAGGTATTGAATCAAAAGATAGATTATTAATTCAAAATTGTATTGATGATAATAAGATAGGTGCAACTATTTTATATGATGGCAATACAGTTTATTCTTTCAACAAAATTGTGGATAAATATAAAAAGATTCAAAAGGATAATATGCTTTTAAATTTATCGGATGATTTATATAAATTCTTTCTAAATGCTTGTGGTGATATTGCTCATTATGATAAATCTGGATATATTTATTATTATGATAATGATTTTAGAAAATTAGAAAATACATTTTTAAAACATTGTAGATGCAATGATAGATTTTCAGATGTAAAAAGAATATTTAAAAAATTAAAAATAGGGCAATATTACAAAGACCGTGAAAAAATTGATCTTAATAAATTAAGTAAGAATGAGGTAAAAAAAATCATTGAACAATGTAATTGGAATGTTTCAATTACAAATAAAAATATCTGGGAATTGTCAATAAGCATCAATCCAAATTTCAAATTTTGTTTTGAAATAGATACAACTTATTTAAAAACAGGCGATATAATTAAATGTTTGATGGAATATTGTATTAAATTTGATGCAGATGAATATATTGATATTCTTGTAAAGCAAAGAAATAGCAGTGGTTCTCCATCAGTTAGAACTATTGTTAATAATGCAGATATAATTTATTCAAAGATGCAACAGTTCGCTATGGATTTATTATATTATGGAAGACTTGCAGCACAGAATTTAATCGAGAAGGAACAGGAAGATATTGAAATAGAAAGGTAGGTGACAAATATTAGTCTATATAGTGAAGTATTAAAACAAGCAAGTATTGTAGATGTATTGAACTATTATGGATTAAATTTAAATCATAATAAATGTTTATGTCCTTTTCATAATGATAACAATCCTAGTTTGGTAGTTAATCCTAAAAAGAACATTGCAACATGTTTTGCATGTGGGACAGGTGGAAATGCTATTTCATTTGTTCAGAAGTATGAAAAAATTATTAACAATAATGATATTTCTTTTAATGAGGCAATTACCAAAGTTGTATCAGAAATTTGTCATTTGAATATAGATGTATCTCATTTAAAAAAGAATAAATATAATAATAAGTATTTTGTATCTTCAAGAAGGTATACAGAAGATGAACAAAAACTTTTACAACTAAATGAAAAACTAAATAAATTATTTTCTTATAATTTGAGTGTATCTAAAGAACCTAAAGATTATTTATATAAAAGAAATATAACAGATAAGGATATGAAAGAAGTAAGTATGGGGTTTGCTCCCAAAGGACAATTACTAAAAATTTCAGAAAAAAATGAAAATTATCCACGCCCTGAATTAATAGAACTCGGATATTTACGACACAATGATTATGGTGATTTGTACGAAACTTTTTCGGATAGAATCATGATTCCTATTCATGACGAAAAAGGAAATATAGTCACCTTTTGTGGTCGTACTATTAAAGATGAAACACCTAAATATTTACACACACATGAAACAAAAATTTTTCAAAAGAAAGAATTGTTATATAATTTTTCTAATGCTAAACCATTAGCATATAATAATGAATTAATTTTAGTAGAAGGTTATATGGATGTTGTAGGTGCCAAAAAAATAGGGTTTGAGAATGTAGCAGCATTAATGGGTACTGCAATTACTCCTGAGCATATAAAATTAATTAAAAATAATCGTTCATCAATTACTTTGGCATTAGATAATGATTTTGATAAACAGGAAAATATAGGTAGAACAAAAATGCTTCAACACATTCCAGTATTATTAAATGAAGGTTTTAAAGTTGATGTAATAGACTTTTCTAAAATAGGTAATTACAAAGACTTTGGTGTTTTGGGAGAAAAAGAAATACCATTTATGGAAGTCCAGAAAGCTAAAACTTCTGGATTTTCATTCTTATTAGATTATAAATATTTTAATAATTTAGAATTAAATGTTGAAAATATTTCTCTTGCATACAAACAATTAAAACAAGATAAAATAATTAATAACACTTATGATGAATCATTATTCAAAGAATATTTATTAAATCGAACTGAGTACAATAAAAAAGAATTAGATGAAATAATTTATCCAAAAAGAATAGAAGAGAAAGAAAATGCTTTAAGTAAATTTAATTCAAAAGCTATGAGTAATTTTCTTTATTCTGAATTAAAATTACAAATAGATAAAATGGATGATGTAGTATTGTCTTCATATTACTTAAATTTTAAAAGTTCAGTTGAAAATAAGTTAGTGTCTGTATTTAATAAAGATCCTGAATTATATTTAGATTATTCCACTTCAACTTTGAATACTAAACTTTTATTGAATGAATTCTTAAAAGATAATAAAGAATATTCTGATTATGAAATTCTTAATCGTTTCAAATATAATTCTGTATTTGATAAAACTTATATTAAAAATTCTAAAGGTAGTGCAATGATAAAATTAAAAGATAATCAAAAGCAAATGGTAATTGATCAATATGAGAATAGTTTATCTGATGAATCAAAATTGGCTTTAGAAGAAGTTGAAGAACTATATATTATTAATAGCATTGATGATCTTGATGGTATTTTAAATTATGATAATAATACACTTAATATGATAAAAGATAATTTAAAAAATAGAATGTTTTTAAACAAAGATAAAATGGAATTTTTTAAATATGGAAATCTTTTTCCTAGTATTAATAAAGAATTTATAGATGATAAGTTTAAAGGGTCAACTGGTAATTTTAAAACAATATTATTTTATAATAATTTGGATAATAAATTGAATATAGATAAAAGTAATGTTGTATCAGAAAAAGAGTTAAAAAAAACTGAAGAATCTAAATCAAAAGAAATGGATAAAACTAAGGAAAGTTTTATTAAAAGAGATTATGAATTTTCAATTAATAAAATGTTATTGATAGACTCTAAGGAAACTGATACACATTATTTTGTAAGAATACCATTTACAAGTGCTAAAGAATATTTTTATATACCTAAAAATGAATGTTTAAAATCAGATAATGGAGATACCATTTTTACAAAGTTAAAGTATGGACAATCTCATTCAATATACAATGTTGATGGTGAATATATTGGTACAAAAAGTTTTGAAGAGTTAAAAGCAAATTGGGAGGATAAAACTAAAAAAAACGTAAGGGTTTTAGAAAAAACTGAAGATGTTCAGTCAGTCCCAAAGGAAGAAGATATTTTATATGACAATAGTTATATTTCAAAATATAAAGAACCTATATGTAAAATATACCATTCTAAAATATACTTAGAAACAGAAAAAGGATTTTATATTAAAACTGAAGATCCAAATGTTCTACTATTTGCAATAAAGAAAATATGTAATTGGACAGATAATAAAAGTTATTTAATCATAGCACCACGTAAAGGTATATTTAATAGTGGTATGTCAAAATATAGATTAACAGGATATAAAAAAGATTATGAAGGAAAGTTATCTTTTTCTGAAATCAGTAAATATGTTAAGGTGTTTACACCTAGCAATTTGAAAAATAAGGAAATTTTAACCTTAGAAATTCCAAAAGTAAAATGTAGTTTTAAATCTAATTTTATAAAAGTACCATTGGTTATAGATGATTTGGAAGGATATATAGAAGTTAATTTAGTAAAGAGTAAGATTGATAAAGAGAAAGTAGTATTAGAATTTTTGAAGGATGAACAAATTGGATTTCATAATATTAATGATGAATATATTAATCATTATACTAGTTCTAAAATAATAGATAGTTATAATAAAATGATTGATAATAAAATAATTCAATTTTCTAAATCTAAAGAAGTTGTTTATGACGTACCAGAAAAGGAGGCAGCATAAATGGATGGTAATGCTAAGCACGATTTAGAGCATACTGCTGAAAAATCAGTATCAATGTCTGCAAAGATTAGTAAAATTTCTACCATTTTATTTGGTAGATTTTTAATAAAAGCAAATCGTTATTATCAAAAACACTTTTCTTCATCTATGAGAGCTTTAAGAAAAGATGGAGCTACAAAAGAATTATGTGTATCTCCACCATTAACAAGAGCAGAAGTTAAACAGATTATAACTTCATGCCATGAGAATAATATCCTTATGGGAATTAAAAAAATGCACCCTGATGGCGAATTAAGTAATAATAAATCATTATATCAACAAGAAAAACTTGCTCATAATGAAATTAAGTATAAGAAATGGGATGAAAGACGTAAGGCAACATCTAAGATAAAAATTTTAAATAAAATTTGTAAGTATCAAGCAGATAAATATAAAAATATTTCAGCATATAATTTGAAATTATCTAACAGATGGTTGTCATTTCAAGAGAAAACACGTAAAATAAAACCCCTAAATAAATATTGTAAAATGAAGGCAGATAATTATAAAAATATTGCTATTCAAGAAAAAACAAAAGATGAAGAGGAACAATATGTAATTATTTTTAATAAAAGCAAATTATCATTTTTTAATGAACAATTAGCTAAAATACCACCTAATAGATTAAAGCAAGAAACAAAAAGTGATTTAGATGGTATAAATAATGAAAAAATAATTGATGATAGAAATATAGAATCTATGGTTTCAAGAGGTATGAATTTAAGTGTAAATGATCTTAATAAAATAGGTGAAGATTTTGGATCATGTCCTGTTAGAGATTATAGTAAAAATTATTGTATCCAAAAAATAACTAAGGAGGAATATTGTGAAATTAGAGAACAGTTATTTGAACTACCGAGTCATGGTGCTTGTGTTCTTAATGAAAAAGAAATGATAATAGCTATTCGTTCTGAAGATTTAGATGAGTATAGAGAATATGCTCCAGAAAGACCTATAAAAGAATATGGTTCATCTGGTGGTAGAGCAATAGAAAGTGAATCTAATATTCATGATATTATGGAATTAGAAATAAATGATATTAAAAGATATAAAGAATTTAAAGAAACCTATTCATCTAAAGATTATGTAGCAGAAATTGCTCCAAATGGTAAAACTACTATATTATTAAAAGAAACAGACACAAAGAATCTTTTAGAAGAGAGTAAAAAAAAATCAAAAACAGAGGATTTAGTAAAAGAGGCAAATGAATTAGCAGAAAAGAGTAAGACTGATAAAGTTGTTGAAAATGTTGCGTTAGAACAGAAAGAAGAACAAGAAATTGATCGTTAAACGCAATAAGAAGAGTAGTATTATAATTGTTTTACTAATAATGTTAGTTGCCTCTTATTACACACTTAGAGTTTGTAGTCTTACAGAAATGGCTGGTAAGTTTGAATTTTCACAGTTAACTGAAGCGTTAGATAAACTTCATATTATTTCTACACCTGTTATATTAAATATGAAGACTATTACTACTTCTTTGTTTGTTGGAATATTTACATGGGGAATCATTCAAACTGTTGCAAATCAAAATAAAAAGAATTTGCAAGAAAATACTTATGGTAGTGCGGAATGGGAAGATCCAAAAGTAATAAAACCTTACTGTGAGAAAGAATTAGAAAAGAATCAAATATTTACTGCTACTGAAATGTTTGCTAAAAATATGCGAATATCTAAAAGAAATAGACATTTAATTTTAATTGGTAGACCAGGAAGTGGTAAATCAAGATATTATTTTAAAGTTAATTTATTAAATGCAAATGGAGAAACATTTGTTGTCACAGATCCGAAAGGAGAATTAGTCAGAGATTGTGGAATGTCTTTGATTAATCTCGGATATGATATTCGTGTTTTAAATCTAGTTGATAAATCAAAATCAGATCATTTTAATCCACTTATGTATATAAAAAAAATCAATAAAACTATTGATAATAGTAAGGAAACTCAAGAATGGATAGCTGAAGATGATGTAATGACATTAATTAATACTATAATGTTAAATACAAAATCAGAAACTATTGAATCTAATACTGGTGATCCATTCTGGGAGAAGGCAGAAATGGTTTTTCTTCAAGCAATTATTTATTATATAATTTTTAATTATGAAGATAAAGAAAAGAATTTTAAAACTGTTTTAAAGTTAATTAGACTTGCTGAACCTGATAAAGAAGGAAATTCAACATTGAGTAGAATGTTTGATGTTTGGGCAGAAAAAGATCCAGAAAATATAGGTGTTAAGCAATGGAAACATTTTAAAGTATCTGCATCATCACCAAAAATGATGAGTACAATCATAATGACTGCATCTGCACGTCTAGCACCTTTCAATATATCTGAAATAGAGTCTATGACTGTTGACGATACAATGGAATTAAATAGAATTGGTGGTAAGGGTGATGAGGGAAAAATTGCTTATTTCATCATTAATAGTCCTAATGATTCTACTTTCAATTTTATGGCTAGTATTTTATATACTCAGATATTTTCAATAATAGATGCCAATGCTAGTAAAAATAATGGCTCTCTATCTACTCCTGTTCAAATATACTGTGATGAGTGGGCACAACTTGGGGTAATCCCACGCTACTTAGAAAATTTGGCTTACGTTCGTGGATTAAATTGTGGAATTACGACGTGTCTACAAAGTCTATCTCAGTTGAAAAAGGTTTATAAGGATAATTGGGAAACAGCTCTGGATTGTTCAGACTATGTATTGTTTTTAGGTTCAAGGTCTAAAGAAACTTTAGAATATATGAGTAGTATGTTGGGTAAAAAAAGTTGGTATAAAAAGTCTTCTGGTCGTACATATTCAAAACAAGGTTCATCATCTTATAACTGGGATATAGTTGGACGTGAGTTAGCATTTGTAGATGAACTTGCAAGAATGGAGAGTGGATATGGTATTTTATTGGTTGCTGGTATGCGACCTTTTTATTCTAAATTATATGATTTAACTAAGCATCCTAGATATAATGAACTATTTGAAAGTTGGAATGAAAAGGAAACAATTCAGAATAAATATGATCATTCGATAGAAAGGGGAAAAGATAAAGAAACAAAAAGAAAACAACAGATGTTTAGAGAACTAGGATTAGGGTTTGTAAAAGTAAAACCAGAATTTAAAGCAAGAGATTTAACTCAATATGAAGAACGCAAGTTTAATGAAGATGCAATTTTGCTTTCTTCTAAGAGTTTAACGGATGAATTATTGGATAATTTATAATTATCTTTTTTATGTTGTTTAAGTTGTTAAATTTTTTTTATATTAAGTGTTTACTAGTGTAAACGAAAGTTAAAGAAAAGGAGAAAAATTATGGAAAAAAAGAATTTGGCAGTTAGAATTAAGCAGTTAAGTAAAAAAGTAGTTAGTTTGTTTAATGTAGTTTTATGTGGTTTTATTTTAAGTATTAATAGTGTATATGCACAAGGAAGTAATACAAGTAGTATTGATGGATTTATTACCTTTGTTTGTGATTGGTTATTAAAGATTGGTGGTGTAGTTGCATTAATTGGTGCTGTTATGTTTGCTCTTGGATGGCAACGTGATGACGCTGAAGGTAAAAGTAGAGGATTGATGACTATGATGGCAGGTTTTATGGTTATAGCAATTAGTCAATCAAAAGGTTTATTCGGATTATAAGAAGGAGGATTAATAGATGGCTGGATTAATTGAAAAAATATTTCAAATATCCTTTAAAATCTTAGGTTTTAAAATTGACATTAGTGATTTTGTTGGAACAATCCGTAATTTATGTAATTGGAATTCAATTACAAAAACCACTATATGGTCATTAGCTTCTAGTATTCATTCTGTTATTGTACCAATTGGGTTAAGTTTATTAACATTGTTCTTTTTATTAGATGTGACTAAAAAAGTAATGGATTATGAAAGATTTAGTTGGGAACGGATGGTATTTACTTTCATCCGTTTTCTTATCTTTAAAATGTTAATTGAAAATTCATTTGAATTACTTTCGTCTATAATGAGCATATCTAATAATATTCTTACTCAGGTCACAAGTTCATTAACTTCATCATCAGCAATACCTAATTTGGCTACACAAATGGGTGATTTAGTTAGAAACGCTGGTAATATTGTTGAACGAGGTTTTATGGGAATTATTATCTTAATTCTTTATATACCTTTTATGGGTACATTAATTGGTGTTTTAGTACAAGTATTTTTGCGTATAGGTAAGTTGATATTAAGTTTTGCATTTTCTCCTATACCTATTGCAATCGGAACTTGGGAAGATGGTCAGAATGTTTGTAAAAGATTCATAATGTCTATTATTGCTTTAGGTTTTGAAGCATCAATGATTGTCGTAGCAACGGCAATATATTCATTGGCTTTATCCACATTAACTGATGCTGGTTCGATTAGTTCAATGGTAGCAATAATGTTCTTGAATGGTTTCTTGATGGCAATGATTTCTATGACTAGTACAATGGCAGAAAGGTGGGTAGGTGCATAATGGATAGAATAGAACCAAGAATACATGATGAAATAAAGGATTATAAAGAAAAATTTTATAATTTTACTTTAAGACAATGGTTATTCGGAATTCTTCTTATTATAACTATCGTACCGTTATATTTATTCTTAACACCTAAAATTGGTAGTAATCTTACAGGATGGATAGTTATTATTGCTGCTATACCAATAGGTTTTTTTGGGTTTATTCCTATTCAAGGATTAAACGCAGAACGTATAATTTTTTACTGGAAACGTAATTATATCAATTTTGCTAAACCTATTTTATATAAAACTGAAGCAGAATTATTAGAAGAAAAAACTAATAAAAAGAAGACAGTAAAACCTAAAAATAAAAAAGAAGTAAAGAGTAGTAAAAAACAAGAAAAATTAAAATTAAAAGAACTAAAAAAAGAACGTAATAAGCAAAGAGAATTGGCACGTGCTAAAAAGAAATTTGGAATAAATACATTAGAAAATACTACTAGCAACTTTTCGTTAAGTCAGCAAGAGGCACAAGTGCTATTAAAACTCGCTAAACAAGTTGTTGGAAAGGATAATAGTGTGATATATGAAACAGAAAAAGAAAACATTGAAAAAGAAACAAAAGAATAACGTATTACCAAATAAAGTATTCATTCCTAAAACTAATCAAGAAATTATTTCTTATATGTTTAAGGAAGTTGATGAAAGAACAGGGATATTTAGAATAGATGAAGATACATATTCTATTTGTATTGAATATTCTGATGTATCATTTGCAAAAGCTAATGATGAAGAAGCAGAAAATATTTTCTTTAAGTGGTTAGAATATCTACATTCTTTTAGAGAGGATACGCATATACAAGTTATCAATGCAGGTACTCCTATCAAAACGGAAAAATATAAAGAAAAGTTTATATTTGAAAAAGAGCATTTAAAAAGTGAAAAGCAAATTCAAATTGCTGATGAATTAAATACTCTAATAACTAATTCGCTTGGTACTAATGAAGATACATTGCAAACAAAAAGATTTATAGTAATATCTTTAAAAGCAAAAAACTTTATAGAAGCAAACGCATTATTTTTAAATATTTTTCTAAAAACGGAACAGAAGTTTAAAGAATTAAAATCAAAGGTTAATTTAATTACAGTTAAGGATAGATTAAAATTTATATATAATTTTTTTAATATATTATCAGTAGAAGATAATAATATTGAGAATATTATTGAATATGCAAAAAATCAAAACTTAACTATATTTGATGTAATTGCTCCTAAAAAGGTTCTTATGCGTGAGTCTGATCTTATAGAAATAGATGATAAAAAATTTATCAGAGTTTTATATGTTTCTAAATTACCTAAGAGTCTAACTCCAAGATTTTATAACAGAATTACTACAATGGATGATATTAATATAATAACAACATTAAATATTAATCCTACCAATTCTGCTAAGATGATTAAAGTAGTAGATAAAAGTCTTTCTGCTATGGAAACTGAAAGATTAGAAAAAATTAAAAGGGCAGGAAAAAGTAATCTTGACTATGAGTATGTGAAAGATAAAAAACTAGAAACAAAAATATCTAACGCAGAACAATTACAATATGATTTGCAAAAGAATAATCAAAAGATATTCCAAAATAATTTTTTGGTGTGTATAACTGCTAATAGTTTTGAAGAGTTAGAAGATCAAACAGTTAGAGTTCAAGAAATTGCTGCTGAAATGTTAGTTGAAATGAAGCCGTTGTTATGGCAACAATTAGAGGGAATACAGAACATTCTGCCTTTAGGTCATAATAGTCTTCAGTTTCAAAGAACTTTGACTAGTGAAGCAACGGCAGTAAATGTACCATTTAATAGTAAAGATTTCAATCATGAGAAATCTTTATTTTATGGTGTTAATCTTGTTAGTAAAAATGCAATTTTCTGTGATAGAAAAAAATTAATCAATGGTAATGGATGTGTACTTGCTACTTCTGGTGCTGGAAAATCCTTTAATGTTAAAACGATTATAGAACAAATTTTAATTCGTTATCCAGAAGATGAGATATGTATTATAGAGCCACAAAATGAATATGGTGGATTATTAGATGTTTTTGATGGACAAAAGATAATTATATCCACTAATTCTGATACACACATTAATCCGTTTGATTTGTCTTTAAATTATGGATGTAGTGATAGTGGAAAGAGTGAACCAGTAAAAAGTAAAGTTGAATATATTATTGCTTTTTTGGAAAGTATAGTGGGAGCAAATGCTTTATCTGGTGGTCAAAAAACTATTATTGATCGTTGTACTAAAATTATTTTTGAGGATTATGAGAAAAGTAATTTTACTGATGATAGTTTATTACCAACATTACCATCTTTTTATGATATGCTTTTGAAACAACCTGAAGAAGAAGCAAAAGATTTAGCATTAATTATTGAAAGATATGTAAAAGGTTCTATGGATTTATTCTCTAAGAAAACCAATATAGATATTCAAAATAGATTAGTATCGTTTGATATTAGTCAGTTGTCTGCATCATTACAAACTACTGGATATCTTGTGGTATTGGATCACATTCAGAATAGATTGGCAAAGAATAAAGAGTTGGGAAAATATACGTGGATTTTTATAGATGAATTTCACATCTTACTTGCTAATCCTTATTCTGCACAATATGTAGCAAATTTCTATAAAACAGGAAGAAAGTTAAATGCTTTGAATACAGTAATCTCACAACAAATTTCTCATTTACTACGATCAGAATCTGGAAAAGATATTTTGTCCAATTCTGAATTTGCTCTAATATTAAAACAAAAACCTTTAGATTTACCATCTATTTGTAATATTTTTAATATTAGTGATGAAGAATCAATGTATGTTCAAGGTGATGCTCCTACTGGACAAGGTTTAGTAGTATTTGGTTCTGATGTTATTCCTTTTACTAATAAAGTACCAAAAGATTATTTAATCTATCAAGTTAATAATACAGATAGTCAAGTACAGGCAAGATAATTATGAAAGATAATACTGAAAGAGATGTTAAGAGGTCAATTGATAGATTATCAACATTATCATCAGAAGCATCAAGTCATACATTTAAATCAGTAGATAAAATAGCAAAAAAAGCATCTGATTTTATTGAAAACAGATCCATAGAGCAAACTCTAGCAGAAAAAGAGAAGGAAGTGGAATCAAGATTAAAAACATCAGAGTATGTCCAAGAAAATAATACTGAAACGGATTTATCAACAGAAGGCAATAATGATTCTACAAGTAAGTTGAAAACAAATGTTAATAACGACACATCATCAACAACTAACTCTCAGGAAGAAAAAGATGTAGAAGCAAAAGATTCTGATAAGAATATTCCTAAGAAAAGTAAATTAAAAACAGTTGTAGAAAAAACTAATAAAAAAATATTCAAATTTAATGATAATCAAGGAAAGGTATCAAAGGTAGCAACCACAGTTAGTAAAGGTGGCGAAAAATTATCTAAAGCAGGTAGAAGTATTGTTAAAACATCAAGAGAACTAAATAAGGCAATGAGTGAAAATGGTAGTGGTGTCGATTATATAAATGAAAAAATAACTCGTAAAATCAAAACTAAGGCATCTAATAAGATTAAAAAGAAAACAAAAAAAGTCGCAAGTAAAATAGGAAAAAAATTTAATCAAACTATTGGTAAAAAATTATTTCAAGTTGCAAAAGCTATTGTTATGAAATTAATAAAGATGCTTATATCATTATTAGCTGCATTGGCAGAATTTATTATTCCATTGGCACTTATTCTTATAATAATAATTTCAGTATGTTCTATATTTGGTTCTACTATGACTGAAAGTTCTCTCAGCTCGTATCAACAATATATGAACTCTATTCAAGAAGAGTATGACAAAAAAGTTGATGAATTTTTAGAAGTAAATCCAGATGGAGAAGTTTTTGCTGTTAGTGGTAGTTATGGTAGAATTGATTGGAGAATTCCATTATCCATAATGCAAGGTACAGGAGCAGAATTAGAATTTGATCAAACTGAAAAAGATTTAATACAAAAATTTAAATCTGAAGGTTTATTAGAAAAACATGAGATATTGGAACAAGTTGTATATGATACAGATGAAGCAGGTAATACAACAGAAACTACAAAAAAAGTATTAGTAATTACCAATAGCATGTATGAAGATTATATGGATTGGTGTCGTGATAATTATAGTAATATTGCTAACTTTAATAAGGCAAAAAAAGTATCTAATGGAACAGAAACTTATTTTACCAAAGACCAATTAGATATGATAAGTTTATTATATAATTCTGATTTTTTTGCAGATGCTTTAGGTAGTAGTTTTAAAACACGAACTCCTACTTATGGAAAAACAAATATACCATTGAATCTTAATACCGAACATTTTAATGAAAAAAATGCTTTAACAAATGCTGGTTTTAAGGGACAATGTACTTGGTTTAGTTATGGTCGTGCATTACAAGTATCTGGAAAAAAGATGCCAACAGGAAACGCACAAACTTGGATTACTTCTGCAATATCAATGGGATATGAAACGGGTACTCAACCTTCGTATAATTCTGTTGTAGTATTGTCTTCCAAGAGATTTGGACATGTTGCTTTTGTAGAAGCTTATGATGGAAAAACAATAACTATATCTGAAGGAAATGTTGGTAATGCTTGTAGAAGTGATGATTCATGTAGTCAAGTAGAATATGCTAATAAACATGCAAATGAGTTAGTAAGAACAAAAACTTATAGTTCGTTTGATGAATATAGAAGAATAAATAAAAATAATGGATACACCATTATAGGATTTATATATTTAGATTAAAAGGAGAAAAAATGAAAAAGAAAAAATTATGGATACTACTTATTGTAGTATTATTTGTTTGTAGTCTTACATCAGTATTGTTTAATTATAAAAATATAAAAAGGAATATAGAAATTGCTAAGGAAGAACAAGTTGAAAAAGAAAGAAAAGAAGAAATGCTAAAACAGGATTTAATTAGTCCTGTTTTAATTTTAAAGCAAGATAAATTAATAATGTATCAAGGTGATGAATTAAATTATAAATCATTTATAAAAGAAGCTACTGATAA
Organism: uncultured Bacilli bacterium; assembly: GCA_934190785.1. Lineage (GTDB taxonomy): Bacteria > Bacillota_I > Bacilli_A > RF39 > UBA660 > CAKPTA01. The sequence goes on along the minus strand of CAKPTA010000002.1, from coordinate 15,794 downwards.
TTTAGAAGGAGATTTAACTGATAGAGTTAAATATACAAAAATAGACACTTCTAAAACAGGAGAGTTTTATGTTGATTATGAAGTAAGTGATTCAGCATCAAATGTTATTAAGGCAAGATTATTAGTAATTATTCGTGAAAAGCCAAATTTTAAGGATTAATTTAATATAAGTGAGGTGATGAAATATGACTGATGAACAGTTATTAACAATGTTTCGTAAGTATAAGAAAAAGAGAAATATAATTATAATTTCAATATTGATAATTATTATTAGCTCTATATTTATATTTTTATCTATCAGTAATACTTCATCTAAAAATGATGCAAAAAGCAAAGAAATTACTAATGTATCAAAAGAAAAAGATGAAATAGCTCCAGTTATAAAACTTAATACTAATTATATAGAAATTATTGAAGGAGGTGATGTGGATTATTTAAAATATATTGAAAGTGTTATAGATGATAAGGATGGAGATCTTTTAGAAAGCATTACTTATAATGAAATAGATACAACAAAAATTGGTGAGCAGAAAATAGTATATACTGTTTCAGATTTTTCTGGTAATACATCACAAGAAGTTGTTACAGTTAATGTACTAAAAAAAGAAGAACCAATAGAAGAAAATACTTCATCAAATTCTAGTAGTGTTGAGTCTTCAAAAAAAGAAGAACAACAGCAATCAAATAGTGCGTCAAATAATACAACTACAAAACCTGAGCCACCATCTAATAATCAAGTAGAAGATACACCTTCTACAAAAAAAATAATAAAATATTTTTTGTTTAAAGATGGATATACTATGCAAAATGTTTCAGAAGCATGTGCAACTGAATTGAAAAAGACAAACAAAACAGGTATTTGTAGTCCAATTCAAGATGAAAATGGCATCTATTTGGGTATGAAATTAGAAACTAATTAATTTAGAAAAGAGAGATATAAAATGAATAAAGAATATATAAAAGAATTATTTGAAGAGAAAAAAGAAGTCTTTATCCATAGTGAATTAGAGATAGAAACTCCAAAAGATTTAGAAGATTATATGGAAGCAATTATAATTTCAAATATGCAATTCGACTTTAATATATCTCCAAATGCAGATAAATTATTTAATAGAAATAAAGAAAGTAATAAAGACTTATCAAATAAAGAACTTGATATAGAAAAATAAATTTTTTTATATCGAGTGTTTACTGGTGTAAACGAAAAGATAAAGAAAAGGAGAAAAAATGAAAAATAATTATATGATATTAGCAGAAATAATAAAAAATAGAAGAATAGCTTTAGGGTATAGTTTAAGGAATTTAGCAAATGAAGTTGGTATTAGTCATACAGAACTTGTACGTATTGAAAATGGTAATAGGCAATGTTTAAATACTATTACATTATTAAAAATATGTAAGTTATTAAATTTAGATTTTTTAACACTTTTAGAAGATGCCAACTTTTATGAAAGAGAAGAGGAAAAATTGTTTTATATTATTGTTAAGAATGCAGAAACAAAGGTATTTAAAATTCATGCAACTAGTGAACAATCAGCTCTTCCTATTGTAATAGATTTTTTATCAGAAAACGATATTATTAAAATAGACGAAAAAATTAATAATACATTGATATTTGCAACACCTGATAAAAAAGAAATGCAAACAGTATTGAAAGATTTAGAAGAAAAAAACGAATATGAAATAGCAGAAAAATATAATAGAATTCCTTGTGAAATTACTGCTGTTTCAGGTGAAGAATTTGAGGACAATTTCGAAGATGATGACTTTGAAAGTGAAGAATATGAAGACACAGATGATTTTTTAGGCGATATAACAATATATTTTGAAATTAATAATTTTAGTAGGAGAAAATCAAATGGACACATTAATAATAAGTAATGAAAGTAATATTCTTCATGTATCAAATAAAGGTTATACTGTCGATTACACCTTTTATGATTGTAAGGGACACAGCATAGATGGAGGAATATTAGAAAGTGAAAAAGAAAAATTTAATACTCAAGAAGTTAAAAATGAAATAATAAAAATGTTTGAAGATACAATTGCCTTCTCTCAACCTTATATGATTTTAGAGGGAGATAGAGCAGACAGTTTATTAGAATTAATAGAAATGGAAGATTATAAAAATACTCAATTAAAAGTAAATGATATTTTATCTTCCGTTAAAAATAGTTCGTATATTGAACTAGATAAATGAAAAGTATAAAAAACTAAAAAAGAAAAGGAGAAGAAATTTATGAGAAAACAATATGATGATTTTACTCAAATGAAGATAAAAGAGATGTGCAAATCTATAAGTGATATGACTTATACTTATTTAGATCCAGAAACCCATTTACCTACTAAAGTACCAGCATCACACTATGAAAAAATATTGGATCAAGTTAAAGAACAATACATGGGAGAAATAACTAGTAAACAATTTTTAACTATTATGTATAATCAATTAACTGCGTTAAAGAAAGAAGATGACAAATATTTTCAACAAGCATTATTATGTATGGACTTAGGTATAAATCCAAAAGATATGAGAGTTGATGAACAATTAGCATTGTCCATGACCTATGATTTTATTTATGAAAAACAAAAAAATATGAAAAAAGATTATCATTTTTTGGATACAGAAGTTATAAATGCTTATAGAGAAACTAAGGATAATCCTGTAATTCAGGCACAGGCAATAAAAATGTCTACTGATTATGAAGAAACTCAAGAGCAAGAAGAATCTATTGATAAAGATGATGATTATGATCTTGATTATAACTAAAATTTTAATAGGGAAAATTCAAAACGAAATATCAAAAAATGGTTATATAACAATAGCAGATGAATGCTGTGGTAGTGGTAGAATGTTATTTGCATATCTTAAATTATTAAAAGAAACCAATGTAGATTTAAATAATATATATTTTGAAGAAGCAGATATATCAAATCTATGCTGTTGCATGACTTATGTCAGTTTATCATTAATGGGAGCTAGTGCAATAATAAATCACCAAAATACATTGTCTTTTGAACGTTATGGATACTATATAACTCCAGGATTAATTTTAAATGAAAATTTAGTTAATAATTTAATTAAAGATGGATACCTTGAATCAACAAAAGAAAATGATTTAAATCAAGAAAATGATATAAAGAACTTAGAAGAAGAACAGGAATTAGAAATATAAAATCTTTATGAAAGGAGAAATTATTTTATGCCAAATTGGGTAAAAACTATTGTAAAAACAAAACCAGACGTATTAAAAGATATTTTAAAAAAATATTCAAATGAAGATGGTTTTTCATTTGAAAAAGTAATTCCAATGCCTAAGGAATTAGATGTAGAAAGAGGTAGCAGAGGTCAAGATGGACTTATGTATCTTTTTTTAGAAAATGATAATGGTATTTCTAAGGAAAAAATTAATCAAGTATTTCGTTCATTAAATCCTTTCTTTTCTGATATTTATAAAGAAAAAAGATTTAAGATGGTTGAAGAAAAATATAATGAAAACAAAAATGAAAAAGAATATTTGGAAAGTGTTAAACTCGCTAAACAATATATTTCTAATTATAACAAATATGGTTATGCAGATTGGTATAATTGGCGTTGTGATAACTGGGGAACAAAGTGGGATTTAGCAGAATTAGATTATAATAAAGATACTATGATTTTTCAAACAGCTTGGAATTTTGCTGGAAATGTTATATTAGAACTTTCTCGTAGATATCCTGAAGCTGTTTTTGAATGCAAATTTGCTGATGAAGGTAGGCAAGAAAACTCTGGCATATTAAAAATAAAAGATGGAGAAGTATTTGAAGAAAAATATAGTTTGGAGATGGAATCAATTGATAAAATTTGGGATTATTATTTAGATGACAGTGAAAAAGAATCGTCAAATGAAGAAATAGATAATGAAGTTGAAATGGAATATTAGAAAGGAGCTAAATAATGGGACAATATCATAAATTTATGAATTTTGATAAAAAAGAAATTTTAAATCCTCCTGGTCTTTTAAAATTAATGGAATGGAGTTATCAGCAAAATGAATATATGCTTCAAATAGAAAATCTATTAAAAACTTCTTGGAAAGGTGACAGAGTTTTAGTTATTGGAGATTATGCAGATGATTTTTATGAGGGTGAATATTCTAGTGAACTTTTGAAAACTATACGTGAAGAAAATAAAGGATATGGACTTCATAATATATATGATTACCCATACAAAGAACTTAAGAATACATCTTTTTATTCAAATAGATTACCTTCTCGTTATATTTACAATGATTCTATAAAAGAATATATTGATTTAAAAAAACAGCCTATACAATGGGTAGTATATGATGAAAATATCAATCTAATAGATGGTGCAAAAATACATCCATTAAGTTTGGTATTGTCATGTTGTAATGGTGCAGGAGGTGGCGATTATTATGCACCTAACAATGAAGAAGTCGGTTGTTGGATTACAGATTCAAATAATATTAGTTTTTCAGATGAATTAAAAGAAGGATATACTGATTCTAGAATATTGTTTAATGAAGTTAGCAAAAAAGAAAATAACATTGATATAATTATTGATTATTTAAAGGAAAATTTTAAAGTTTCAGATATTAAAAAAATAGAAAATATGAAATTTTCACCTTCACTTTTCTTAGATAAAAACGAAGAAAAATGTATTATAGAAAAATCTATTAAAAAAATAATAAACAAGCAAATTGATTTAAAAAACAAAGTTCGAGATAAAGACAAGGATGCTCAAGATATTAAGGATTTAGTTGCTAATTATGAAGAAGAATTAGAAAAATAACTTTAATGAAAGGGGAAGATTATGAATAAACAATTAGATAAAAAAATAGAAAGATTAGAAGGGTTAAAGGAAAAAGAAAAAGAAAAAATTAACTCAATAAATCAAGTTATTGCTGAATATGATAAACAATTAAAAGTTTTATATGATTTGAGAAAAGAGCAAGAAAAAATTTATCAAAGACAACAAGAATTAGATTTAAAAATTAAGGAGCAACAATAACTATGAGTAGTTACTTCAAGGCAAGAGATGAATTAGTAAAGATGTATGTTAAAAGTTTAGAAGAAGGAAAAATCCCCTGGGAAAAAATGTGGCAAACAAGTATACCAGAAAATGGAATTACTGGAAAAAAATATAAAGGAATTAATAATTTAATTTTATCTTACGTAGCACTTCAAAGAGGTTATAAGGATGCAAGATGGTGTACCTATATTCAAATTAAAAAGAATAAATGGAAACTGAAAGATGCAAAAGGACAAGGTGTTTGCATTGAATATGTAGGTATGAAAAACAAAAAAGATAATAAACTTTACTCCTTTGAAGAGTACAAGAAAATAATTAATGACTTCCCAGAAAAAGAAAATGAATTTTCAATAAGAAGGTATAACTATATAGTATTTAATGCTGATCTAATAGAAGGTATAGAAAAGAATAATGATGTCATTAAAGAAAAAATAATTAGTAATGATTACATCAGTAATATTATTAAAAATATTGGCGTTAAATATCAAGAAAAAGGAGAACAAGCATATTATGATATACTTGCTGATGAAGTAGTTATACCTCCTTCTAATACTTTTAAAAGCACTTATGCTTACTATTCAACACAATTACATGAAATTGCCCATTCAACAGGTCATCATACTAGATTAAATAGAGATATGAGTGGTGAATTCAGATCGGAAGCGTATGCAAAGGAAGAACTAAGAGCAGAGATTGGTTCTTCTTTTCTTATGCAAAAATTAGGATTAGAATATGATGAAAGGCATTTGAATAATCATAAAGCTTATGTAAGAGGTTGGTTGGATATTATAAAAAACAAACCTCAAGAATTATTTTTAGCAATCTCAGATGCTAATAAAATTGTTTCATATTTAGAAGATAAAAGTTTATCTAAAGAACAAAATATTTCAAAAGAAATAGAAGAAATGGAGATGGAATATGCGTAGCATTCACAGTAGACATTATACTTATACACATTGGTTAAGAATTGATATGAATAATGATGAAATAAAACAATGGGAACAATTAAAAAATTATTGGAATAAATATGATTGTTCTATGACTGTATATTATTATGATTATAATCCTTTAACAGAAAAAGCAATTAAATTAGATTGTAATCAATCATATCAAGATTTAGATCTTGATGTTAACTCTATGTCTTCTAGTAGTTTAAAAAGAGTAAAAGCAAAGCCAACAAATATAACAGTATATAATAAAGGAATTGAACATTTTTTTGTTAATAAGTTAGGTTTGGAAGTGTTAGATACATTACGAAAACCTAAGTCTAAAATTAATGTTCCAGAAGATCAACTTATAACAGTAGATGTTTTAAATGAATTTGGCAGAATGAAAAATATAGAAAAGTTTAATGAAATAATGAAAGAAGAAGACTGGAAAATTGTTAAGATACCAAGTGATGTAAGTTATCATTATCAACTATACTTTGGAAAAGGAAAACAAGTATATAACAGGTACGAATACGCATTTAATGATTTCACGTTTAAAAGTAGATTTAAAGATAGATTAGAGAGGTTTGTAAATAATGTAGTAAAACAAAAAGAATTAAATTTGGATAATTTTATTGGAAAAAAAATAAATATGTTTGAATCAAAACATCAAATATCAACAGATAAAAAAATTAATATTGATGTTAAATGTATAGGATTAGTTTTAGGAATAAATAATAATTGTTTTGATATATATGATTTTCAAAGACCATTAGGTGAACAATTTTATTCACTAAATTTAAAAGACTTTGAGCAAAAATTTAAAGCAGGGATTTATAAACCAAATTTTAATTTATTAACATCTTATGAAAAGTTAGAATTAAGGAAATATATATATAATAAAGCAAAAAAATTTACAAATCTTTGTGCAGATTGGGATTATAGAAATATAGATATGACAGATATACATTTAGAGTCTTTGAAGATTCAAAAAAACAAAATTTCTCTTTCGTCCGAAAAATATTCGACAAAATTAGATACTTATATTTCTGCTGATATATTTGAAATTGAATCAAAAGAATTAGTAGATGAATTTAATATGATAGATTTAGAAAATAAAGAACAAGTTATAAACTTTGCATCTAAATTAGAAAATTATATTGATTATGACAAAGCAGAAATATTACTAAATGAAAAAGAACAAAACATGGTTGAAGAAAAGAAAAATTTAGAAGAAATGGAGATAGAATATGAGTAAGGTAAATGAATTAAAGAAATTAGCAAAAGAATTTTATAAATATAATTTTAGTATATATGATTTTTGCTATTATTTAGGATTAACTAATGTTAAAGAAGATATTAATGACAAAGATTTAGAAATTTTATTAAATAAATGTTCTGAATTGAGTGGAGAATATACTGATCCAATTGAAGTAGGGCAATCATTAGCGAATTTAATCTATGAAGAAAAAAGTATTACAATAGATAAATTAAAAACATTAGATGCAGAAAGATTTAATGATTGGTATATTGATGGTAGAGAAGTAGGAAATGAATTAGAAAAAGAACAGGAGATGGAATAATGAATGTTATTTTTGGATATAAAACTATGCCAGAATGGCACAAAGAAAATTTAAAAAACTATTATATTTTAGATGGGATTTATACAGTTTCACCAGACATTGATGAAGAGGATGCACAATTTATTTTTGATATTTGTAAGAATGTTAAAAATGAAAAAGTAAATCCTTTTTCTATTGCACATTATCTAACAGAACATTATCTTAAAGGTAATATTTATAAAGAAGAATTAGAAAAGGCTGCTTCTGGAGAGATTATTTCAGCTGTTTATTACGATGATTTAAACTATTTGCCATTGTTAAATGAAAGAAATGAAATTGAACATTCTTAATCAATTCAGACAAATTTCGATCATTTAGACTTGAAACGATTGACTTTTTTTAATGAAAATGTTAAAGTATAAGACAATTATTTAGAGGTGATTCTATGTTGATATATTATGTATTGATAACAGCAACTACATTAAATAATTATCTTATTAAAAATAATCTAGTGTCGACATTTGATTTTTAGAGGTCTTTTGTTGGCACTTTTTTATTAAAATATTTTATAAGTGGGGGAATGTTATGAAAAATAAATATTTTAATGAATTGATTAAAGAAGTTGAGAGTTTTGAAAAGTTTTGGCATAAAAAGTATTTTCAAGTAAATTGTAGAGGTAAAAGAATATATAAGAATTTCAATGATTATTATCAAAAAGTGCAAGATACAAAAAAAGAAGAAACAGAAAAATATAATAATCCTAATAGAAAAATAACAAAAGAAAGACAAAAAGAAATAAAAAATTTAATTATTAACGAAACTACTATAAAAAAAGGTGGGTTAGATTTCATAATATTTACTTTTAAAACTAAACAATATGATGATTTAGATAATATATTTTCTTATAAATCATTTACAGTTTATAATACTAGTGTTATAGTTCACTGTGAGGAAAGAGAAGGAAATTTTGTGAACGCAAGAGATATTGAAAATACATTTACTTCAATATCTCGAACAAAAACCAAAGCAAAGAAGGATTTTGAAAAAACCTGTGAATTAGTTAATAATTTAACAATTGAAGAATTGATAGAAAAGATAAAAGAAGAAATTAAAGTAAGCAAATCTAAATGGAAAGGAAGATTTGATAAAGAAATTGAAGAAAGAAAAAATAGAAATGTATTGCAAATTGGAGAGATATGATTCTCTCTATTTTTTTGTAAAAAAAGAATATAAGAATTATTCAAAAAATGATAAAGAAATACTAAACTGTCGGAGACTATTTGCAGGTCTTAGGAGTTCGTCCTAACAAGCTGATGGGTGTGTCAACACCATGCTTGATAGAAAAAATAAGACTATTAAATAACCTCAGTTATAAATTTGAATTTAGAAAGGAGCTAAGATGGAATTTAAGTCAATAGAGAAGTGGCGAGTTCAAAGAGATTTAAATTTAACTGAAGTACAATTAGATGAAATTATAAAGAGAGCAGGAAGACGACATCCAATGGAAGATTGGATTTACCTTCGTGTGGCAGGTAATGGTGATGTAATTGAATATTTGAAACTGGAATTTGTTTATTGGTTAAAAGAAGTTTATTTCAATAAAGAAAAGTTTTATCTTGATCTTGAAATAGAATTTTTTGAAAAACAAATTAAGAGATTAGAGTCAGAATTAAATATATCTCCTTATCAGTTTAAATATAACGACACATCATTGAAAGATTTACGCTTATATTTTAATAAAAGTAAAAATGCAATTGGAAGAGCAGTCAATGAAATGCAAAAGCATAATAAGTTTTCATATAAATATATAAAAGATGGAAAGGTTATGATTAATAAAGATGGTGTTAAATGGTTAGCAGAAAAATATTTTCGTAAAGCATACTTGAAAGATTTAGAACTATATAAACTTGAATTGCAAGAAAGAAAGATAAAACTGGATGAATTCAACAGAAGAAAGATATAGTAAATTAAGAAGACAAAAAATAAATGTAATGCTTAACGAAGAGGAAAGAAAAATTATAACCGAAAAAGCAATCAAATATGGATTTGGTGATTGTCTAGCAGAATATATAAGAGCAGCATGTATTTATGAAAATATATATATAGAAGATGTTCAAGGGAAGCAAGAATTATGTGAAATTGTAAGTAAGTTTATAGAAACATTAAGAGAAATATTAAAAGAACAAAAGAAGATATTAAATAACTATATGTTAGATAAAAAAGATATTGATGTTATAAGTAATCAAAATAACATTATAATTAAAATGATAAATAAATTATCTAATTTAGTAATATCAATTTTGTCTGTTAATACAGAAAAGAGAATTCAACAGAGATTAGGAATGATTGAAAAATATAAAGTAAATGAAAACTTCTATAAAAAAATCATGAATAACAAATATCAACATTTTATAGTAAGACCATCTAATTTAAATAGACCTAATCAAAAACCTATGTATATAGTTTATTTAAATAATAATACTTATACCTATTCATTAGAAGATATTAATAAAGAAGACTTTATAAAAAAGGTAAATGAATGCAGAGATATTGCTATGCAAAAAGATTTATTAATATCATTTTATAGAGAGGACAGCATATTGAATTTTGGAATCATTATGGAGTTTCAAGATAAAAAAGCAGCTAAAGAGTTTGCTAGTGAAATTAATTCACAGTTCTTTTCATTAGAAGGTGATACTCATGCCAACGACAGCTAGGTGGTCGGTGCATGGTGTTCAGGGCAGAATAGATTGCATCAATTATATTAAAGATTCCAAAAAAACAAAAGATGGGACATTAATAACAGGTATTAATTGTTCTTCTCAATTTGCTGCTTATGAAATGAAAGTTAATAATGATAAGTTTCATATAATAGAAGATAACGATAGTAGAACGTGTTATCACGGATACCAATCTTTTGATCCAAAAGAAAAAGGGTTGACACCAGAGAAAGTTCATGAGATGGGAGTTGAACTGATGAAGAGATTATATCCTGACTTCCAAGTTTTAGTCACCACACATGTTGATAGATCACACTTGCATAATCATTACGTTATAAATGCTGTTAATCAAAAAGGTCGAAAATTAGAAGACAGGTTAGCCAATCCTATTGAAGGGTTGTATGGTTTAAGAGATATGAGTGATAAGATCGCACTAGAGTATGGATTAAAAATAATTGAAGATGCACCAAAAATTGGAAGGTTTGGTAAAAGCAAATATTTATATAGTGAAGCTATTAAGACTTGGCGTCAGCAAATAATTGAAAAAATAGAATACTTAAAAGGTATATGTTTTTCATTTGATGAATTATTAGAAAGATTAGCTTCTGATGGATATCAAATTAAAGCAGGGAAAAATATTCGTATTCGACCTTATGGAAAAGAAAGATTTGTAAGTATCAAAACATTAGGTGAAGGATACAGTGAAGCAGAATTAAAAGAATTTTTTAAACAAAAAAGAAAAAATCAAACTGTAATTGATTTTGAAAAATATAAACTACTTGATGAAGATAGTGAAATTTTATCTTTATATAATGAACTTGCAATTAGATCAAAACAATCTATTTTATATAGTATGAAAGATTTAGATGCTAATAATGAGTATTTTAAATACTATAATTCTAGGTACATGGAAATAAGAAGATATCATCAATTAGTAGATACGATTAATTTTTTAAATGATAATAAGATATTTGGTTATGAAACTTTAGAAGAACAAATTGAAAAATTGAAACAGGATATTCTTAATAAAAAAACAGAATATCAAGAACTCGCTTCTGAAAATGAAACATTACAATTACGAGTGCCTTTGTGTAATTTATATTTAGAATATTTAGATATATATGAGTCATATAAAGAACAGCAAGAATTATCTTCTTCATACTTAGAACCATCTAAAGAAGTAAAAACCTTTTTAGATGTAAAGGAACAGTTAGGTGTTCAATCGCTAGATGAAGTTCAAGATATTTTAGCAGAAGCAAACAGATTGAAAGTAAAAACAAATAAAAGTTATGCTTATTTAACTTATTTAAAAACAAAAGCTAGTGAGTTAGAAAAGATAAAAGGTATATCACTTGAAAGTGAAAAGGGTTATATCAAGAGCGTATCAGTTAGCAAAAGTATGATAGATGAATCACGTTCAATAAAAGAAAATTATTGTTTAAGAATTCCATATAGTGAAAATTATATTTATGTTCCAAAAAATAATATTGCATGGATTAGTTTTGATAAACGAGGAATTTTATATTTAGTGGATGATAAGGAATATATTTTATATGACAAGTATGATGAAGAAAAAAGACGTGCAACTGGAGAAGAAATAGAAAGTATTTCTCAAGAAGAGAAACAAAAAATAAATGATTATTACAAGAATAAATAAAAGAAAAGGAGAAAAAATGAATACAGATTATATAAAAAGTTTATTAATTATGTTTAATAATAAAAGTGTTTACGAAATTGAAACAGCATTAGCAATTTATGAATTTATGGACAAGGATATTAATAGAATATCAGATGCTGAAATATTTAGGGTGTATGATTTAATTCATTCACAAGATGAAATAATTGATGATTATGTTAAAGAAGAAATTCAAAGAATCAAAGAAGATCATGATAAAGAGGAAAGAATTAAAGAGGATATATCAAAAAAAGAGAAAGATATTCAAAAAGAAAAAGAACAAGATTCATTTGAAAAATAATAATTTTGTTGAATTATGTGGTATAATTAATTTAACAGAAAATACAGGAGGTGAATATAAATGAAAAAAGCTGAAATTATTGAAGCATTAGCAGAAAAAACTGGTTTAACTAAAGCAGATGTTGCTAGAGTTTACGAAGGAACTTTTGAATTGTTCAAAGAAGAATTAGGTAAAGGTAATGATGTAGCAGTAGCTGGATTTGGTACATTTAAAGTATCTGAAAGAGCAGCAAGAACTTGCAGAAATCCTAGAACTGGTGAAGCAATTAACGTTGATGCTTGTAAAGCAGTATCTTTTAAAGTTGGTAAAGATTTAAAAGAAACAGTTAATAAATAATTAAAAAATGATATTGGGTTAGTATGATAAATACTAATCCTTTTTTATTTTGTTATAGAAAAGGAGAAATTAATATGTCATTAAATAAAGAAGTAATAGAAAAAAATTTGGATTATATTAGAGAAACCATGAGAACTAATACTGATGAATTTTTGATTGCTTTCTTCTTATATGAAATAAATGGAACTAAAAAAGAAGAACTTACAGAAGATATGATTAATAGTGTATATCTTGCACTTGAAGAATTTGAGTATTATTATGATGAAGGATTACGTGACAATATAAGAAGTATAAAAACAGAAATAGATAAAAGCAGATTTAAGGATTCTTTAACTAATTATATTGATAAATGTACTGAAGAAGAATGGAAATTACTTTTAGATAATTATAATATAAGAGATGTTGAAAATTATATGGGAGAGGTTAGAAATAATGTAGAGGAAGCTGTTATGGAAGAATTTGAAGATGCAGATAAAGAACAACAAGAAGAGTTATTAAGTTTTTTTGATAAATATAATCCTATTGATAAAGAAGAAGAGGAGGAATTAGAAAAATAAATATTATGAAACAAATAAAAATAGTTTTATTGTTTTTGTTATTAGTAGTTTTAGGATTTAGTTTATATAAAATAAATCAAATAAATAATGAATTAAATTCTTCACAAGAAATAAAAGAAGAATTGATTGAGTTAGTTGAAATACCAGAAACACCATCAGATGAACCATCTTTTCAAGTTGATTTTAAAGAGTTAAAAAAAATAAATTCTGACGTTATTGGATGGATAGTTATAGAAGGTACAGAAATTAATTATCCTATTGTTCAAGGAAATAACAATTCTTTTTATTTAAATCATTCCTATGATAAAAAATGGAATTCATTAGGAAGTATATTTGCAGACTATCAATCGTCAAATGATTTTAGTGATTATAATACTTTTATTTATGGTCATCATACAAAGAATGGAAGTATGTTCGGAGAATTATATAAGTATATGGATGTTAGTTTTTATAAGCAAAATAAAACATTTTATTTATATACACCGACAGGAAATTTTACAGCAGAGATTTTCAGTGCATATATAGATAGTACAGATTCGTCTTCATATAATCAATCATTTAATTCAATAATAGAATTCAATGATTATATTAATTTAGTTAAAGAAAAAAGTAATTACAGCACTGATGTAAAAATTGATGTGAATAAAGATAAAATAATTACACTTTATTCTTGTTCTCATGAATCTAATAGAAAGAAAAATGATAGATATTTTATTCATGCAGTATTAAGAAAACTAAGTTAAAAATATATAATTATTTAAAGAATGTATAATAATGGCTTTTAACGAAGCTATTTTTTTGTTGGAGTAATTTATGTAGTACAAAAAATTGAGAGTAAGAAAGGGAAAGATATATGAATGAAACAATGGTTTATACAGTAAAAGAAGTAGCAGCAATTTTGCATAGTAGTCCAAATTATGTCTATACTCTGATAAGAAAGGGTTATCTTCCTGTTGTGAGATTAGGAAGTATAAAGATATTAAAACAGTCCTTAGAAAAATTTTTGATTGAAAATCAAGGAAAAGATTTATCAAATTTAGAAGATATAAAGCCGTTAGATTTTTCTAAAATGGGAGAATAGTTAATGGCACAAGTAAATATAGAAAAGAGAGGAAATGTTTATCAGTATAGATTTGAGATAGCACCACAAGGTGGTAAAAGAAAATTTATTAATAAATCAGGATTTAAAACAAAATCAGAAGCACAGGAAGCAGGTAATATAGCATATACAGAATATATAAATGCTGGTGTTCCTTTTAAAGAATGTAAATTATCTTATAGCGATTATTTAGACTATTGGTTAGATAATTATTGCAAATCAAATTTAAAATACAATACTATTTGTAAATATAAAACTATTATAGATAAATATATAAGACCTAGATTAGGTTTATATAGGTTATCTACACTTACAAGTGTGAGATTAAATATGTTTATTACAGAAATATGTGATGAATACTCTTTTTCAAGATCTTATTTTAAAAATATATTGAAAGTTGTTAAAGGAACTTTTAGAGATGCTTGTAATTTGTATGGATTTATAAAATATAATCCAGCTCTAACGTTGAGATTACCAAAAATGGATATTGATAAAAAAGATCCTAAACATTTATATACACAAGAAGAAATAGATAAGATATTATTTAGATTTAGATATAATGATACTTTTACTTGTTCTTTTTTAACATCATGTTATACTGGTATGAGAACTGGAGAAGTTTTTGCGTTAACATGGGATGATATAGACTTAGATGAAGGTATTATTTCTATTAAGCATAGTATATATGATAAAGCGAAAGATATAAAAGGAAGATGGTATTTAGGAAGCACTAAAACAATATCTGGAGAAAGATTAATCTATATTAGTCCAACTTTATTAAGTGCATTAAAAAATTATAAAGCCAAACAAGATTATTTAAAACAATTATATGGAAATAAATATATTTGCTATTATTTAGAAGATGTGAAAAATCAGTATGGCAAAGTGATAGAAAAAAGAATTGTTCAAAAAACTGATGAAACAAAAAATCAAATTACATTGAATTTAGTATTTACTAAATCTGATGGTAAATTTACAGGTACAGATATTACCAAATATCCATTTGAGATTATTCATAAAGAATTAGGCATTGAAAAATGTAGATTCTACGATTTAAGAGGAAGTTATGCAACTAAGGTTTTAAACTCTGGTGTAGAAATTAGAGATGTTGCTGATATGCTTGGTCATAGAAATATAGAAACGACTGAAAATTATTATGTATCTAGTACAGATACATCAAGAAAATGTGCAACAGATAATTTTGACAAAATGATACAATCGGAAGTTATTAATGAAATATCAGAATATTTAGTTTTTTAATTATTAGCAACATACCCATTCTTTATCTTGTGGTGTGTTGCTTATTTTTAAATTTTATAGTATAATTTTAGTGGAACAGTTTTGTTGACTCATTTATTATGTAGTCAACACTATTGGCATATATTTGGAGAACGAATGGTATCATGATAACAATGTGTGCAATTTGTGTGCAAAAATTAAAAAATGTATAGTTCTATATATACTATATGTATGACATAATACCAATACCGTTCAGACCCATTTTCCCTTGAAATATATATAATACTATATATATTTCATAGTATCATATATACTGAAAAAGGATGAACTTGTGGAAGTGG
>CAKPTA010000001.1 GCA_934190785.1 uncultured Bacilli bacterium | reverse complement strand
AAGGTAGGAGAATATTTAACACATCCAGCCTTTACAAGTTTTGAAAGTAATGGATTTTGGATGGGAAAATTTGAAGTGACGGGAAGTACAAGTAATATAACAGTAAAACCAAATAATACATCACTTCGAAATATAAATGTAAAGACAATGTTTGAGTTATCTTACAATTATAATAGAAATCTAGATAGTCATATGTTAAAGAATACTGAGTGGGGAGCTGCTACATACTTATCATATTCAGTATATGGAATAAATGATGAAGTAAATATAAATAATAATAGTAGTTTTATAACAGGATATAGTGCCGTAGAAGGAACAAATCAGAGTAGTTATCCTGGAACATATGGAACTGATACAAGTGTGACACTTGCATATAATACAGAAACAGGATATAAGGCAAGTACAACTGGAAATATAAGTGGAGTATATGATATGAGTGGAGGCGCATGGGAATACATGGCTTCATATGTAAAAGATACATATAAAGATAGCGGTTTTGATGCAGCCTCAATATCTAAGTATGATTCAAAATATTTTGATGTTTATCCAAGTGATAGTGGTTGGACAAGTTATAATAAGAGAATTTTAGGAGACGCAACAGGAGAGATAGGGCCATTTTATTATTATCAAGATAAGGATGGTGGTGCTAGAATACATAATTCTTGGTTTGATGATCGTACTGAGTTTATTTATGATTCGCGTCCTTGGCTTGCACGTGGAGGAACATATGTTCTTGGAGGTATTGCAGGTCAGTTTTCTTTTGATTTAGGTGCGGGTGACGTTGGAGTATTTGATGGCTTCCGTATGGCATTAATTGGATAAAAGAGAGACTTCTCTTTTTTTCTTTATATAAATATATAAACTGCAAAAAATTATTTTAATGTGGTATACTATTTATGTTTGAGGTGGTATATTATGGATAAAATTATTATTAAAGGTGCACGTGAAAATAATTTACAAAACATTTCACTTGAACTTCCCAAGAACAAATTAATTGTTATGACAGGTGTATCGGGAAGCGGTAAAAGTTCACTTGCTTTTGATACGATTTATGCTGAAGGTGAAAGACGTTATGTTGAATCTTTAAGTGCATATGCGAGACAGTTTCTTGGAGGAAGTGAAAAACCTGATGTTGATAGTATTGAAGGATTATCGCCATCTATTAGTATTGATCAAAAAACAACTAATAAAAACCCAAGAAGTACTGTTGGAACTGTAACTGAAATATATGATTATTTAAGACTTTTGTATGCAAGAATAGGAATACCATATTGTCCTATTCATCATAAGCCTATTACAAGTCAAAGTATTGAAGAAATGGTAAATCAGGTTTTAAAACAGAGTGAAGGTACTAAGATTAAAGTGTTAGCACCTATTGTTTATAAAGAAAAAGGAACTCATAAAGATTTACTTAATTCTCTTGTTAAGGATGGTTATGCAAGAGTTAAAATTGATGATGTTGAATATGATTTAGCAGAAGAAATAAGTTTAGAAAAAAATAAGAAGCATACTATTTCTGTTGTTGTTGATCGTATTGTCATTAAAGATGGTATTAGAAGTAGATTATATGATTCTATTGAAACTACTTGTAAACTAAGCAATGGTAAAGTTGAAATTGATGTTATCGGTGGTGACGACTTTGTCATGAGTGAAAAATATGCCTGCCCAGATTGTGACTTTAGTTTACCAGAACTTGAACCTCGTATGTTTAGTTTTAATGCTCCTTATGGTGCTTGCCCAGATTGTAAAGGTCTTGGAATAAAATATACATTGGATGAAGATTTACTTATTCCTGATAAGAATTTAAGTTTAAATGAAGGTGCGATTGCAGCAATTAATATTGATGATACTAGCAATATTACATACACAGAATTATTTACAACGTGTAAGTTTTATAATATTGATATGAATGTGCCAGTTAAGGATTTAAAAAGAAGTGATCTTGATATTATTTTATATGGTTCAAATGATGTAATTGAATTTAATTATGTTTCAAAGAATGGAAATACAAGAAAAGCTAAAAATTATTATGAGGGAATTATTACTAATTTAGAGCGTAGATATGTTGAAACAAAAAGTTCATGGATTAGAACGTGGATAGAACAGTATATGAGGGAGTCTGTTTGTAAAACTTGTAATGGAGCCCGTCTTGATTCATCTGTTTTGTCAGTTCTTGTTGGTGATAAAAATATTTATGAAGCTACAAAATTTAGTGTTTCTGAATTACATGATTATTTATTAAGCCTAAAATTAGGGGAGGAGCAAAAAGAGATTTCTAAACTTATTTTAAAAGAAATAAATTCGAGACTTGAGTTTTTAATTAATGTTGGGCTTTCTTATTTAACACTTAATCGTTCTGCTGGGACATTATCTGGTGGAGAAGCTCAACGTATACGACTTGCAACACAAATTGGATCTAGACTTACTGGTGTTCTTTATGTTCTTGATGAACCTAGTATAGGTCTTCATCAAAGAGATAATCAGAGATTAATTAATTCTATGCTTGAAATGCGTGATTTAGGAAATACATTAATTGTTGTAGAACATGATACTGACACGATGCTTCAAGCTGATTATTTGGTTGATATAGGTCCGGGTGCTGGATTACATGGTGGACATGTTGTTGCAGCAGGTACACCTGAAGAAGTTATGCATAATAAAAATAGTTTAACTGGTAAATATTTAAGTGGTGAATATAAAATAGATGTTCCAACTAGTCGCCGCAAGGGGAATAAAAAGTATTTAATAGTTAAAGGAGCCAGTGAGAATAACTTAAAAAATATCACAGTTAAATTACCTCTTGGAACACTTACTTGTGTAACAGGTGTATCAGGCTCTGGTAAAAGTACATTAGTAAATGAAATTATATACAAATGTGTAAGTAACAATTTATACAAGAGTAAAGAAAAGCCAGGTGCATATAAAACTGTTACTGGTCTTGATAATATTGATAAAGTAGTAGATATTTCGCAGGCTCCAATTGGAAGAACTCCAAGAAGTAACCCTGCTACATACACAGGTGTATTTGATGATATCAGGGAAGTTTTTACAGCAACAAAAGAAGCAAAAATGCGCGGATATGATAAGGGACGTTTTTCATTTAATGTTAAAGGTGGAAGATGTGAAGCTTGCTTTGGTGATGGTGTCAAAAAAATCGAAATGCATTTTTTACCAGATGTTTATGTTCCATGTGAAGTGTGTCACGGAACACGTTATAATAGTGAAACATTAGAGATTAAATATAAAGGTAAAAGTATTTATGATGTTTTAGAAATGCGTGTTGAAGAAGCTATTGAATTTTTTGATAATCATCCTAAAATTAAAACTAAATTGCAAATGCTTATGGACGTTGGATTATCTTATATAAAATTAGGTCAACCAGCTCCAACTTTATCAGGTGGTGAGGCAGCTCGTGTTAAATTAGCAAAAGAGTTGCAAAAGAAGCCAACAGGTAAGAGTTTATTTATTTTAGATGAACCAACAACTGGTTTACATACTGATGATATAAAGAAATTGCTTGTAATATTAAATCGTATTGTTGATAATGGTGATACTGTACTTGTTATTGAACACAATTTAGATGTTATAAAAGTAGCTGATTATATTATTGATTTAGGACCAGAAGGTGGTAATTTAGGTGGAAAGGTAGTTTGTACAGGTACACCAGAAGAAGTTGCTAAAATAAAAGAAAGTTATACAGGACAATTTTTACAAAAATACTTAAATTAAATCTCTTTTTAGAGATTTTTTTGTTTTTAAAAGGAAATTTAAATATTTTTAACGAATAATAAAGTGAGGTGGAGAAAATGAATACATCTATTATTGAGGATTTATTTTCTAGTTATGATGTTTTAATTATGATGTTTAATGTTGGTGGTTATATAGTAAATGATGTAATGAAAGAAAAAGAATTATATCTTATTTTTTCTATGATGTATGGAAATACAATTGTTTTTAGTAAAAGAAGTTTAAAAATGTCCAAGAAGTTATATTTAAAATATAGAAAGCATGGATTAGTTTATAATACAAGTTATATTGTAATGTATACTTTATTAAAAAAGAATTATGATTTATATAAAGATAGCATATTACTTGAAAACATTATAAAAAATAATCTTAATAATAGGGAAAGTATATATTATATAAATTATGGTAAAATAAAGAAAATAGAACCTGATTTTGATTCTCCTTTAGAAGAGATAAAAAATATATGGATAAATGCAGAATAATTTTTAAAATAATGTTATAATAAGCTAGGAGGTAGATAAATATGACACCACATATAGAAGCAGAAAAAAATATGATAGCTAAAACTGTCATTATGCCAGGTGATCCACTTAGGACTAAATTTATAGCTGATAATTATTTGGTGGATGCTAAGCTTGTAAATAGCGTTAGAGGAATGTATGCATACACAGGTTATTATAAAAATACTTTAATAACTGTTATGGCATCAGGAATGGGAATGCCGAGTATTGGTATATATTCTTATGAATTATATAAAGATTATGATGTAGATAATATTATTAGAATAGGAACAGCTGGAGCATATAGTGATGAATTAAAACTTTACGATTTAGTACTTGCTAAAGATTGTTACTCTGAGTCTAGTTTTGCTAAAACACAAAATGGTTGTATGGATGATATTATGAGGCCATCTAAAACATTAAATGAATGTATTTTAAATGAAGCTTTAGAAAGTGGCAAAAAAGTTTCGCTTGCAACTATTCACAGTAGTGATGTTTTCTATAAAGAAAATGATAATTTTAAAGAATTATATGCTAAGTATGGCTGTGTAGCTGGTGAGATGGAATCGTTTGCTCTTTTTCATAACGCTAATGTTTTAAAAAAGAATGCAGCGTGCTTACTTACAATTTCTAATAGTCTTGTAACTAATGAGGAAACAACACCACTTGAAAGGCAAAATTCACTTACTTGTATGATTGAACTAGCACTTTCAAGTGCAGTTAAGTTATAGGTATGATTATGAATTATTATGATATACCAAAGGTGGAACTTCATGTTCATTTAGATGGAAGCATGAAGCCAGAAACGGTTGCAAGTATTTTAAATATGGATTTAGATGAGGTAAAAAAAGAAATGACAGTTACAGAAGACTGCCATGATTTAAATGAGTATTTAACTAAATTTGCTCTTCCAATTAAAGCTTTAAATAGTAGGGAAAATTTATATAGAGCAGCACGTGAATTAGCGCTTGATTTAAAACTTGAAAATGTTGTTTATGCTGAGGTTCGTTTTGCACCTATGCAACATGTTAGTACATCCTTATCTAAGGAGGATATTGTAGAATCTGTCTTAGAAGGATTTAAATCTGTTGATGGAATTATTGTTAATACAATTTTGTGTATGATGCGAAATGCTTCTTTTGAAACAAATTTAGAAGTTGTTGATTTAGCTTCTAAGTACGCTAAAAAGGGAGTAGTTGGAATAGATTTAGCTGGTGCAGAAGCACTGTATAAAACAAGTTCATTTAAAGATCTTTTTGATATAGCAAACAAAAATAATCTTATGATTACAATTCATGCTGGTGAAGCAGATGGTGTATCAAGTATAGAAAGTGCACTAAATTTTAATGCTAAGAGAATAGGACACGGGATTAGAATTATAGAAGATATGACTTTGCTTGATAGAGCAATTAATGAACATATTTGTTTTGAAGTGTGTCCAACAAGCAATATTCAAACACTTGCTGCTACTGATATAAAAAATCATCCTATTGATTTTTTATACAAAAAAGGTGCTTTAGTATCTATTAATACAGATAATAGAACAGTATCGAATACAAGCCTAGAACATGAATATGAAGTTTTGAGTAAAACATTTGGATATAAAGTAAGCGATTTTATCAAAATGAATGAGTATGCTATTGAATCTTCTTTTGCTGATGAAGATACAAAAGATAAAGTAAAAAAATTAATTCATAATTTTGAATTAACTATACAAAATAATAAGGATGAATAGAGGTGACAATTTGGAATACAAGAGAATTGAAAAAAAAGGTTTTAATTTACATTTTATAAAAACAGATAGATTTAAAAAAATAAATATTAGGGTCGTTTGTAAAAGACCAATAAAAAAAGAAGAAGTAACAATAAGAAATGTTGCTACAGATATTTTATTAAATAGCAGTAAGGATTATCCAAGTGTTCGCGACGTTGTTATTAGAACAGAAGAATTATATAATTTTGGAGCGTCAAGTAATAGTTATAAGTCAGGAAATTATTTAATTTCCGCATGGAGTGCCACATTTCTTAATGAAAAATATACTGAAGAAGGGATGACTGATGCTTCTATTGCCTTTTTTATGAATTTATTATTTAATCCTAATGTGCAAGATAATAAATTTGATAGCAAAGCTTTTTTGCACACTAAGGAATGCATTAAAAACGCAATTGAAAGTATTAAAGATAATCCAGGATATTATAGCCAGGTAAGAATGCTTGAACTTATGTATCCAAATAGTATAGTATCACTTAGAGCTGATGGATATCTTGAAGATTTAAATTTAATTACAGAAGAAAATGCATATCAATATTATAAAAGTATGATGAGTGAAGACGTTTTTGATATTTTTGTTCTTGGTGATTTTGATTTTAATGATATGGAAACGTATATTGATAAATATGTTTTATTAAATCGTACACAACCAAAATATAATTTAAGTCATTTTTTAGTTAGTGATAAAGTAGAAGAGGAACATATTTATAAAGAACAAATGGATATTAATCAAAGTAAATTAGCTATTGGGTTAAAAATAGATGATATGACTGATTATGAAAAAAAATATACACTTCAGGCTTTAGCTTATATTTTAGGTGGAAGCGGGGATTCAAAATTATTTAGAAAAGTTAGGGGAGATAATTCTCTATGTTATTACATTAAGGCTTCACCATCGATACTTAATAGTTATATGATTATTACATCTGGAATAGACAAGAATGATTTTGATAAAGTGGTGTCTTTAGTAAAAGAAGTTTTGGATGAAGTAAAAGATGGAAATATAACAGCTGATGAAATAGAAAATGGACTAAATACATATATTAATAGTTGTATTTCTATATATGATTCACCTTCAGCTATTATTAATAGCTACTTAGGAAAAGAATATTTAAATACTGATGACATTGATACCAGAATAGAAGAAATGAAAAAAATGAATGTTCAAAAAATAGCTGCTTTAGCAAATAAAATGAGAATAGATACTATTTATTTGTTGGAAGGAGAAAGTAATGATGCAGAGTAGAGAAATTGTTAAAACTGATTTAGAAGTTTTTAGTGAAAAACTAGATAATGGTCTTAAAGTATACATTGTTCCTAAAAGTGATAGTAATAACGTCTACGTAACATTCACAACTAATTATGGTGCTTATCAAAGTGAATTTATTCCTTATGATAATGATGAAATGATAAAAGTCCCAGAAGGTGTTGCTCATTTCTTAGAACATAAGTTATTTGCTACAGAAGATGGAACTGATCCTTTTACATTCTTTGGTAAAAGTGGTGCTAGTTCTAATGCTTCAACATCAACATATAAAACAACTTATTTATTTGAAGGTATGAATGATTTTGAACGTAATTTAAATTATTTACTTGATTTTGTACAAGAGCCTTATTTTACCGATGAAAATGTCGAAGAGGAAAAAGGTATTATTATTCAGGAACTTAAAATGTATCAGGATAATCCTTTTAGAATGGGGTATGAAAAAAGCTTAAAAAACACTTTCAAAACAAGTCCCATTCGAGTGCCAGTTGGGGGAAGCGTTAGTAGTGTAAGTGCGATTACAAAAGAGGATTTATATACTTGTTACAATACATTTTATCATCCTTCAAACATGATTTTGGTTATAACTGGTTCTGTTAATCCAGAAAAAACACTTGAAATAGTAAAAAATAATCAAGAACATAAGAAATTTAATGCTGAAAAAGAAATTATAACAAAAAAATATGATGAGCCAGATCAAGTATTTAAAAAAAAGGAAATACTAAAAATGAATGTGACAATGCCTAAAGTATTTATTAATATTAAGGTTAATGCAACTAATGATTATGATTTAAATGTATCAGATTTAATGGATTATTATGGTATATATATAGAATCTACTTTTGGTGCAACATCTATATTTTATGAAAGAATGTTAGATGAACATATTGTTACTGATCCAATCGATTTTGATTTTATTAATGCTAAAACACATATTGATATTATGCTTATAGCAGAGGTAAGTGATCCTGATAAATTTATAAAAGAAGCCCTAGATGAATTAAATAAAAGGGTTATTACAAAAGAAGACTTTGAACGTAAGAAAAAAACGATGGTAGCGTCTTTGATTTTTATGAGTGATAATATTTATAGAATTAATTCCATGATTGTAAATAATAATATCTTGCTTGGTGAAGTTGACTATGATAGTTATGATAAAATAATGTCTTTGTCATATGATATTGAAAATGATATTATAAATAGCGCAGATTTCAAAAATTATGCAACTGTAATAATAGAGCCAAAAAATATTGATTAAAATATAAAAATTTGTTATTATTGTATAGTAGGAGATGTGTTTCTATGAAAAAAGGATTTACATTAGTAGAATTAATAGGTGTTGTTGTTATATTAGGACTTATAAGTTTAATAGCAATTCCAACTGTTACAAGTAGTTTAAAAAAATATAAAGCATCATTATATGATGATGCAATTGCTAATATAGAACAAGCAGCTAGAAACTGGGGTGCTGAAAATATTGGTATGCTTCCAAATGATAAAGATAGTAGTGAAGAGATGACATACCCTGATATTGATACTGATTCTAAGTATAGTACTCTTTATATAGCTGTTGAAGATTTAGCAAATGAAGGATTTATAAATAAAGAAATTAAAAATCCTAAAACAAGTCAACTTTTCTGTAACAAAGCATTGGTTACAATTAAAAAAACAAGTAAAGGTTATACTTACAAAATTGAAGATAATGATTATGGTATTAATACTTTACTTCTTGATTCAAAAGCTTGTAGATAATAAGACTGATAATATCGGTCTTTTTTCTTTAAAAGCTTTTCTTTTTTTGATATAATAAATATGGTGATTTTATGGTATATACATCAATTCTAAATGAAAAAATAAAAAATATAAAAAAATTAAATAGCAAGAAATATAGAGATAGAGAAAATATGTTTTTAGTTGAGGGAGAACATTTGGTATTGGAAGCTTATAAAACAGGATATTTGTCTGAATTATTACTAGAAGAAAATGAGGTTTTTCCGCTTGATACAAATATTTCATATGTTAGTAATAATGTTCTCTCTTATATTAGTGAACTTGAAAGCGCTCCATTAATGATAGGTGTATGCAAGAAAAAAGAACCATCACCTATATATGGAAATCATATTTTAGTTTTAGATGATATTCAAGATCCAGGTAATCTCGGAACTATTATTCGTAGTGCTGTAGCTTTTCATATTGATACTATTTTAATTAGCAATAAAACTGTTGATATATATAACTCTAAGGCAATTAGAGCTAGTCAAGGGATGCTTTTTCATATCAATATAAAGCGCTGTGAACTAGAAGATGAACTTGTAAGTCTAAAAGACAGTGGTTATAAAATCTTAGGTACAAAAGTAACGCATGGAAAAAGTTTAAAAGGTATTGAAAAAATGCAAAAATTTGCTATAATAATGGGCAATGAAGGTGCTGGAATGAGTGATAAATTAGAGTCACTATGTGATAGTAATATATATATAGATATGAATGGCGCCTGTGAAAGTTTGAATGTTGGAGTTGCAACAAGCATTATTTTGTATGAATTAGATAAGTAGGTGATTTATGCAGTACATATATATAGGAAAATTAGTTAATACTCATGGTATTAAAGGTGAAGTTAGAATTTTATCTTCATTTAAGTATAAAAGTGATGTATTTATGCCAGGAAACTTTTTGTATCTTGGAGATAAACATATAAAAAAAGAAATAAAAAGTTATCGTAAACACAAAGAATTTGATATGGTTTGTTTTACTGATATTAACGATATTAATGATGTTTTACCATATAAAGGACAGAGTGTTTATTTTGATAGAAATGAGGTTTTAATCTCAGGAATTTTGAATGAAGATATAATTGGTCTTGATGTATATGATAGAGGTTCTTTCGTTGGAAGTGTTTCTTCTATTTTACAGGGAAAAGCATATGATATATTAGAAATAAAGAATGAAACTAAAACATTTCTTGTTCCTAATATTGATGTTTTTGTAAAAAATATAGATTTGGATAAACATATAGTTGAAATAGAGAGTATAGAAGGTTTGTTATATGAAAATTGATGTTTTGACATTATTCCCAAAAATGTTTGATGGTATGTTAAATGAATCGATTGTAGCACGTGCTATAGCCAAAGAAAAAGTTGAAATTAAAGTTCATAATATACGTGATTACACAAAAGATAAGCATAATCGTGTAGATGATTATCCAATTGGTGGTGGAGAAGGTATGGTACTTATGCCAGAACCTATCTATTTAGCACTTGAACATCTTAGAAAAGATGATTCAGTTGTTATTATGATGACGCCTCAAGGAGAAACCTATAATCAAAAAAAAGCATATAGTTTAACAAAATATAAGCATATTATATTACTTTGTGGACATTATGAAGGATTTGATGAACGTATTAGATCAATGGTTGATATGGAACTTAGTGTTGGTGACTATGTAGTTACAGGTGGAGAAATTCCAAGCATGATAGTTATTGATAGTGTAGTTCGTTTACTTGATGGTGTTATTGAAGCTTCATCACATCAAAATGATTCGTTTAACAATAATCTTCTTGATTATCCTGTATATACTAAACCAATTGATTTTATGGGAATGAAAGTTCCTGAAATTCTTTTATCTGGACACCACAAAAAAATAGCGGAGTGGCGAAAGAATGAAAGCATAAAAAAAACAAAAGCTCGTAGGCCTGATTTATTAGAAAGAGATGAATAAATATGAATAAAGCTAAAAAATATATCATCGAAAAATCAAAATTTAGCGAAGAAGATTTTACAATTCCTAAAACCAAAATGTCAGGTTTTGAATTAAAACCTAAAAATCAAATTCCTTATGATGGAATTAAAGTAAATTCACTCTTGATGGTAAAACCAGCTTTTGTTGAAAAAGTATTGAAAAAGAAAAACAAAAGAAAAGTAGAGTATTATTTAAATTATATAATTGAATTATTAGATTCAGATGATGCAGACCCAACAGGTTTAAGCGAAGCTCTTAATGATTTAAAAAGATATAGAGATATAATTAAATATAAATATTCAAAATATCTTGATGATAAATATATTGAATTATTACTTCGAAAGATAAATGTTTTAGAAAAACAGTTGAATGCTAGAATAATGTATTATGATTATATGAATCATGAAGTAATAGAGGAAGAGAAAAAAGGAAAAACAAGATAACTCTTTACAAAAATAGATTAGTGTGTTAAAATGTTCTATGTGATCCGCTGGGTCTATTTTCCTATGATCATATTAATAAAAGAAAGGGAGAGACGAATGAATTTAGTTGAAAAAATTACAAAGAGTCAAATTAGAACAGACATTCCTGAATTTCGTGTTGGTGATACTGTAAGAGTTGACGTAAAAATTATTGAAGGTAAAAGAGAAAGAATTCAATCATTTGAAGGTATTGTAACAGCAATTAAAGGTGGCGGAGTTTCTAAGACATTTACAGTTAGAAAAATTTCTGCTGGTGTTGGAGTTGAAAGAATTTTTCCATACAATACACCAAAAATTGATAGTGTTACAGTAATTCGCAAAGGTAAAGTAAGACGTGCTAAATTAAATTACTTAAGAACTTTAGTAAGTCAACCTAGAATTAAGGAACGTAGAGATAAAGTTTCAACAAATAAGGCAGCATAAGTTGCCTTTTCTTTGTAAAGGAATGAATTTATGAAAAAGATAAAAGAATTAATACCATATATTCTAATTATTTCTTTAGTTATTTTAATTAGAACATTTATTATAACTCCAGTTAGAGTTGATGGGCCATCAATGGAAGATACTTTAGAAAATGGCGATATATTATTACTACAAAAGTTTAATAATAATTACCAAAGATTTGATATAGTTGTTTTGAATTATAATAATGAAAAATTGGTTAAAAGAATTATTGGACTTCCAGGTGAAAAAGTTGCTTTTATTGATAATAAATTATATATAAATGGAAAAGAGATTGATGAACCATTTTTGACTCATAAAACTGAAAATTTTTCAATGCGTGATATTGGTGTTGATGTAATTCCTAGTGATAGCTATTTTGTTGTAGGTGACAATAGGGAAAATTCACTTGATAGTAGATATATAGGGCTAATTAAGAAAAGTGATATAGATGGTGTTGTTGTATTTAGATTATTTCCATTAAAAACTGCTGGAAAATTATAATAAATAGCTTGAATTTTAAAAAAATATGATATAATGAGTTTGTGGTATAGGGGGAATAGCCATGAATGAAGAATTAAATATTGTAATTAACGGAGAAGAAAATAGTAAAAGTGAAATTGTTTATAATAATGTTATAAAAAATATGAAACTCACTAAAGAAGAGCAAGTTGAATATTTAAAACAAAAAGTATCTTATCTAGAATTAGAAATGAAGAATAGAAATTTATTATTACTACTGTTTTTATCAAGTTTACTTGGTATGGGATTTGGGGCATTCTTAATGTTTATTGATATATACTGGTTAGGTATATTATTTATCTTTGGAACATTTTTTGTAGTTTCATATCGCGCTTATATGATGTATAAATCAATGGTGAAAATTGTTAGAAATAAAGACTTTGATAAAGTTGAACAATTAAGAAATATGTTAAATTTAAAATTGAAATAAAATATTTCTTTTTTTGTATATAAGTGTATTTTAGAAGCATATTATTAATAAAAACATAAAAATATATAAAATTATAAAAAAAGTATTGTTTAAAATAAAAATGTTTGATATAATTAATATGCTTGATTTGGCGCTGTAGCTCAGCTGGCTAGAGCAATCGGTTCATACCCGATAGGTCGAGAGTTCGAATCTCCCCGGCGCTACCATATGAAATTTAACTAATTCACGTGAATTAGTTTTTTTGTGCTTAAGAAGCAGAACTATTTTTCTTGTTCTAGTGCTAACTCTAAATTTTTTTTAAATTTTGTTTTAGTTTCATCTTTTATTATAAAGTTTTATTTTAATTATTGAGCATTTTATCATAAATTATATAAATTTAAAATAAAAAAAGGATATGAATATATCTTTATTGATGTATAATATATTCATGATTAAGGATGGTTTATTATGATAAGCAGAAGTGAGTTATTATGTCAAAAACAAATAATTGATGTGTTAAATAAATATGAACTTATAGACAGTTTTAATGATACAGGTGATCTTAATATTTGGATTTCTAAATTAAATAAATTACAAATTTCTAATTTATTAAATTTAAATATAGATCCAAACGCGATAAAATTTGAACATAAATTATTAATTAATCTTGATTTATTAAATATGACCGATTATGAAAAAAGAGTCCAAGCACTATTAAGTATAGAAAATGCTGATGGGTGGTATCATTTGTTTGATAAAATGTTAAATCCATATTTTTTAAATAGTCCAAAATTTTATCAAGATATTGAAACATTAAAAAGAGCAGAAAGTGCACAATATCCTTTATGGATTATTGGAGAAAATGATTTTATTGATAGTCCATATCATGATTGTGATTTTGAACTATTAGTAACTGCTAAAGACAACAGTGAGCAAAAACTGGATTTTGTAGTAAGTGAAGTAATTGCAACGATTGCTGGCAATGTTGATTCAATAAAAAGTCAATATCATAAAAAAGATTTAGAAACTGCAGTGAAATATGGATCTGCTGTTTTACAAACAATGCATACTTATCCTGAGTATTCAATAGGATATTTAGCTATTAACAGAGTTTCTTTGAAAGATAGATTTCATTTAGAAAATATGGAAATACTTGCTAATAATCCTGATATAGGGAATTACTTATATCCAATAATGACTAATGAAGAAGTTATAAATAAAACGTATTATAGAAGAATTATTGAAGAGATGATTGAACATAAAAATAATAAGTATTATGCATTTATGTTATGTTGTTACGCGGTTGGTTTAGAAGAAGCAAAACTGGCACAATCACTAGGCGAATTTAATTTTGATTATGAAATAAGAAGACATTATGATTTTGCTGAATTATTAAATAACATTGATGAAAAATTAAATACAGTTGATTGTGACTTTAGAGAGATAACTGTACATGAATTAGAATCAACTGAAAATAAAGAAAAAGTAAAGTCATTTGTAAAAAGATTATTTAATAAAAAATAAATAAGAAAGGCATTTAAAATTAATAATAATTTAATTTTTCGTCATTCTTTCTTTATAACATCTTTAACTAATTCAGCCATATCGATATCAAGTACATGTGATAATGAAGTTGCAGAATACTTATGGAAGGTATCAAATAATCAACAAGATCAATATAATTACTATGATGGTCTATCTTATAAGGCAACTTTTAGTGAGGATAAAGAAATTGTATTAAATTATTCAATAGATGTGAATAAGGCACCTAAGATGTTTAATGCAATATCAACTTTAGGTGGTGTTAATGGTATTACTAGTGAATCTACGATTGATGAAATAAAAACAATATATGAAGAAAATGGTTATGTTTGTAAGTAACATATAGGAATATCTATCCTATATGTTTTTCTTTTTTTATATGACAAATTATTAAAAATATGTTATTATATATTCTACTTTTAAACGAAAAAATTTAAAGATAGTAACCAATTTCTTTTTTTTCTTAAGATATAGTAGGGTTATTCATGTAGGGGTGGTAAAATGAAGAGGGAAATTGATATAAATGTGGTAATTGCTTTATCTAAGATAATTGATGAATTTGATGGCTTATTTTCTGATTTAAATAATTTTTTAGGCGAATATAAAGATAGAGAAGCTACTTTATTTAAATTAGATGAAATAGTGAGAAATAAATGTCTTTTAAAGAAAAGAAAGCTTGTTCATTTCTATAATAAGTATAATGAAATTATTAAAAATATAACTAGTATTGTTAATTTTAGATATTTTATAATATGTATTAATAATTATGATAAAAAGATGTTTAATGAATTATTAAATTATTTAAAAGCTAATAGAAAATATAAAGATAAAATTTTAGAGTCATTAAATATATTAAAAAAATTAGGGTATAATTTTCTATATTTTAATTTTGATAATGATTATAATGAATACTTATATAGTATTAATCCAAAAATTCTATATGAAGGCATTGATGATGATATCAAAAATAAAAAAGCAAATGAAAGAAATGGTAATACTCAAAATAATTTAGATGATAACTTAAAATATTTATATTTATATGGTATAAATTATTACATGGAAGATGAGAATAGTAAATGTGATAATTTTAGTAAAATGAAAATATTGAAATAAAAATAATTTGTTTTAAGCAGATATAAATGTGTTATAATATATAAACAATGAATGGAGTGATATTATGAAATTAAATGAATTATATAACTTAAAACTATTAGAATATAAGGTTACTGGGAATGTTGATAATGTTTCAAAGCTACTTGCAATGCTTTTACTTAATGAAAAAGATAAATTTAAACCATTGGTTTGTACAGAAGGAAAATTTTATGAAACTTATAAAGAAGAAATAGATAAAAATATCGAAAAAGTCATAACTGATTTTGAAATAACTAAAGAAAAGTTAACTGAATATATTGAAAATGAATTTTCTATTAAAGTAAGTGATTATGAAAAAGATAAAATATGGCATGCATTCTTTAATGGCATTTGGACTTTACATAATGCTATTTTATATCATAATGATAAAACTAGTGAAGAGTTATTTTTTGGTGCATACGAAGAAGATTTAACAAAATATCCTAAAAAGTCAATTTTTAGTGATAAACAATTAGCAGCCAAAAGTGTGTTACATAATGCAGATAATGAAAAACAAATGGCTTTATTTAAAAATATAGAATGTCGCTTTGAACATGGACCTTTCTTATTTTTAAATGACTTGAGTTATGGGTATGCTTCTGGAGCAGAAAATAAAGTGATTTACAAATGTGCTTGTTTGGCATGTGGTAGAATATCTGATTATGACATGCATGTTAAAGATAGAAGAGAAACTGTATATACTAATAAAGAAAGTGGGTTTGATGCCCTACAAGATTATTATATAATTAGAAAAAAAATAATGGAAAGTAATTTGGCTGGTATTGAGACAGAAGATATAGTAGCATCAATAAATAAATCATATAGTGATGGTAATGAAAAACAAAAAGTAATGAATAAAACAAATCATTAATAGATATTTGGAGGAAATATGAAAAAAAATACGATATTAATAACAATAGGTATAGTTTTATTATTATGTATTTTTTTATTAGTTATTTTTATAAGTAAAAAGAATATTCCTCTTGATAATACTGGTTTTACTATTGCATCAACTGATTTGGAGGTTTATTCTGATGTATATTTAAGTGATAACATCAAAGTTCCAAACGGAATGGTGCTTGAAAATAAAAAAATAGATACTAGTGATATTGGAAAATATAATCTAGAGTTTGTATATGTAAATAGTAGTGGTAAAAAAAGAAGAGGAATTGTTAATTATAATGTTGTTGATACAACTAAACCTATTATTCTACTTAGCAATGCATATTCTTTATATGTTTCTGATGATAAAGATCTAACACAAAGTATTTTATCAGCTGATAATTATGACAAAAATCCACTTCGTGAAATAATAGGCGATTATGATATAAATACACCTGGAAGTTACTCTTTGATATATAAAGTAACTGATTCTTCAGGAAATATAGAATCTGTTCCTTTTACATTATATATTAAAGAAAAACCATCTAATAGTTCTAATAATTATGAAAAATCACACACTGATTTTTCTGACATTTATAGTTTATATAAAACTGATTCTACTAAAATTGGAATAGATGTTTCAAAGTGGCAAGGTGAAATCGATTTTACAAAAGTAAAAAATGCAGGGGCTGAGTTTGTAATTATAAGAATCGGTACAGGACTTGGCTTTAAAAAAGAATATGTTATTGATAAATATTTCAAACAGAATATTGAAAATGCTAGAAAAGCAGGATTAAAAGTTGGTGTTTACTATTATTCTTATGCTACAACAAAAGATGAGGCTAAAAGCGAAGCTAAATGGGTTATTGAAACTTTAGGTGGAACTAGTCTTGATTTGCCTATTGCTTTTGATTGGGAGAGCTTTAGTTATTTTAATGGCTTAGGTATGAGTTTATATGACCTTAATTCAGTAGCATCTACCTTTAAATCTATAATTGAAAAACATGGTTATAAATATATTTTATATGGTAGCAAATACTATTTAAATAATATTTGGAATGAAGATGCACCTGTTTGGCTTGCACATTATACAAATAAAACAAATTATGAAGGAAAATATATGCTTTGGCAATTGTGTGAAGATGGTAAAATTGATGGGATAAATGGGGACGTTGATATTGATATTTTATATGAATAAATCTTACAAAACTGTAAGATTTATTTTTTTTGCTGACATTTTTATTTTCATTTGATACAATATTAGCATATGGAAGTGTGATGTTTGATGGATAAAATTAAAAAAATATGTAGTAATTTAAATGAATATTTTTGGCTTTTTGTAATAGGATCTATTATTGGATGTTTTTATGAAATGATTTTGGAATTTTTCCGTAATGGTAATATTTATCTTCATAAAGGATTAATATATGGGCCATTTTGTCAAGTATATGGAATAGGGCTTGTAGTAATGGTTATTCTATTTAAAAAAGTAAAAAATAAGACAGTTTTATTTGTTGGAGGATTTATAAGTGGAGGAATACTTGAATATTTACTATCTTATATTCAAGAGATTGTTTTTCATTCTAAATCATGGGATTATAGTAATTACCCAATTAATTTTAGTGGTAGAACAAGTTTTTTTCATATGTTCTTCTGGGGGATATTTGTTTTGCTTATTATGAGCTATCTATATCCTTTTTTACATAAGAAATTAGAAATATTTAAAACGCATTATGGTAAAATTATAACCTGTATTTGTTTTGTTTTAATGCTTCTTGATATTATTATATCAATTGTTGCTGCTATTCGTTATTATGATAGAAGAATGAATGTAAGTACTCTAGGAAATATTGATGCATTTTTGGATGCTAAGTATCCTGATGATAGAATTGAGTCTATTTATAGAATGTCCGTCCAACTTGATTAAGCATAATTATTAATTATGGAAAATTATGGGAAGTAATTGTAAGGCTATTGACAAATATTTTATCATGTAATAATATGTTATGGATGACATGGTGGTGTATATGAAAGAAAAAAGTATTTTATATGAAATTAAGTCTCTTGAAAAATTAATTGCTAGAACATTTATGTTGGCGTCTAAATTAGATATAAAGGAAACTAAAAAATTTCCAACACCAAGTCAAATTCAAATAATACAATATATAGTGACATCAAAAAAAACTGTATATCAAAGTGAACTTGAGGATGTACTAAATTTAAGAAGAGCAACTGTGTCTGGAATATTAATGACGATGGAAAAAAACGGAATAATTAAACGTGTTGCTAGTAAAAAAGATGCTAGAACTAAAGAAATTATTTTAAATGAAAAGGTTGAAGAAAAATTTTTATGTCATCAAAAAAAGATGGGGATGTTAGAGAATGTATTAATTTCTGGAATAAGCGATGCAGAACTTAGTACATTTTCTAAAGTTTTAAGTCGTATGAGAGAAAATGTAAGTGATTATTCAAACTCATTTATAAACAGAAAGGAAGGAAAATAAAATGATAAAATTGCTTAAAAATCTAAGTAAGAAAGAAGCTATACTTGCACTTATTAGTTTTGTTCTTATATTTGGTCAAGTATGGTTAGAACTTAAAATGCCAGATTATATGTCTAAAATAACACAACTTGTTCAAACAGAAGGAAGTGAGATGAAAGACATTTTAATTAATGGTGGTTATATGATTCTTTGTGCCTTTGGAAGTTTAGTTTCTTCTATTATAGTTGGCTATTTGATTGCTAACATATCATCATTATTTTCAATGAAAGTTAGAAAAAAATTATTTAACAAAGTAGAAGATTTAGCTATGCATGAAGTTAAAAATTTTTCTACTAGTAGTTTAATTACACGTACAACAAATGATATTACACAAATTGAAATGCTTATTGGAATAGGACTTCAGCTTATGATTAAAGCACCAATTACAGCTATTTGGGCAATTGGGAAGATTTTAAATAAAAGTTGGCAGTGGAGTGCTATTACGGCTGTTAGTGTTGTAATTCTGTTATCTGTTATAGCTACTTTAATGGTAATTGTACTTCCTAGATTTAAAATTGTTCAAAAATTAATTGATAAATTAAATAGTGTTACAAGAGAAAATTTAACAGGAATTAGAGTTGTTCGAGCTTTTAATGCAGAAGAGTATCAAGAACGTAAATTTAAAGATGCTAATGAGCGCTTGACAAGTCAACAATTATTTAATCAAAAAGCTTTTGCTATTATGTCTCCAATAATGTATTTAGTAATGTATTTTTTAACACTTTCAATTTATTTTGTTGGAGCTTATTTAATTAGTGATGCTATTCTTCCACTTAAGATTGGTCTTTTTGGAGACATGATTGTTTTTTCATCATATGCAATGCAAGTTATAATGTCATTCTTAATGCTTGCTATGATTTTTATGATGCTTCCACGTGCACAAGTTTCAGCAAAACGTATAAATGAGGTTTTGGATACTAAACTTAGCATTGAAGATGGTGTTAGTGATATCTTACCAACAGAAATAGGAACAGTTGAATTTAAAAATGTATCATTTAAGTATCCTGATGCACAAGAGTACTTACTTAAAGATATATCATTTAAAGCAAATAGGGGAGAGACAGTAGCGTTTATAGGTTCTACTGGTTCTGGTAAGAGTACGCTTATTAATTTAGTACCAAGGTTTTATGATGCTACAGATGGAGCTGTTTTAGTTGATGGTGTTGATGTGCGTTCATATAAACTTGAATATCTTTATAATAAACTTGGGTATGTGCCACAAAAAGCAGTAATGTTTAATGGTACTGTTTCATCTAACGTTGCATATGGAGAAAGTAAAAAAGAAATAACAAAAGAAAAAGTAAAAGAAGCTATTAAAGTTGCTCAAGCAGAAGAATTTGTAAGTAAAATGGATAATACATATGATACACATATTGCTAGTGGTGGTACTAATGTGTCTGGTGGGCAAAAGCAAAGACTTGCAATCGCACGTGCAATTGCAAGAGATCCAGAAATTTATATTTTTGATGATTCTTTCTCTGCGCTAGACTATAAAACTGATTCTGTTCTTCGTCATGAATTAAAGAAGTATACAAAAGATGCTACAACTTTGATAGTAGCACAGCGAATTGGAACAATTATGAATGCTGATAAAATAATTGTTCTAGATAATGGTAAATGTGTTGGAATGGGAACACATAAAGAATTGCTTAAAAACTGTGAAGTTTATAAACAAATAGCATTATCACAACTTACAAAGGAGGAACTAGAAAATGGCAAATAATAGACACCATGGTCCAGGTATGGGACCAGTACAAGAAAAAGCTAAAGATTTTAAAGGCTCTATAATGCGTCTTTTAAAAGAGTTAAAACCATTTCATATTTTAATTTCTATTGCACTTATTTTAGCTATGTTAGGTTCTATTTTATCTATTCTAGCTCCTAATAAGTTATCGTCTTTAACAGATAAAATAACAGAAGGATTAGTAATAAATTCTGATAATTTAAAAACAATTAGTTCTAATATTGAAAAAAGTATTAATGAAGAATCATTAAAAGAAAAAATGCCTAACATTTTAAATATTGAGTTAAACGAAGAAAAAGTGTTAGCAATTAATTTAAGTGATATTTCAAGTACTGATAAAGAAAAATTTAACGAATGGATTAAAAATCCATCATTTGATAAAGTTTCTAATCTTCCTGATTCTGTTTTAGATATTATTTTAACAGATTCAGTTTATAATGATGTTAAAATTACAAAAGAAGATAAAAAACAACTTTTGAAATCAACTAGTGGAAATGTATCTATTCCAAGTAGTGTAGCATCTTTGTTATTAACTGATTTTGAAATAGACGGGAATGTGATTACTGCTCTTGATCAAGCTCAATTTTTGAACGTTATGAGTACACTATCTAAGGATGCTAGTGCAAATGAAATGTATGAAAAAATCGATGAAATGCCTAATAGTATTAAAACTATAGTTGAACCTACTATGAATATGAATAGTATAAAACGTATTTGCCTCTTTTTAGTTATTTTATATGTATGTAGTGCTTTATTTACGTATATTGAATCAATAGCTATGACTAACGTTTCAAATAAGTTTGCACGTTCATTGCGTGGTAGAATTTCAAAAAAAATAAATAGACTTCCTTTATCTTATTTTGATAAAAATACTACGGGTGATATATTATCACGTGTAACAAATGATGTTGATACAATAGCGCAGTCTATGAATCAATCACTTGCGACACTTGTAAGTGCGATTACTTTATTTTTAGGAACATTATTCATGATGTTTTATACAAACTGGATTATGGCTTTAACTGCTATTTTAGCAAGTTTATTTGGATTTATCTTTATGTTTGGTGTTTTAGGCAAATCACAAAAATACTTCGTTGCTCGTCAAAATGAACTTGGTAATTTAAATGGTCATATTGAAGAAATATACTCTGGACTTAATGTTGTTAAAGCATATAATGGCAAAAAAAGTTCTAATGCTAAATTTGATGAATTAAATAACAAATTATATAACGCTAATATGAAGAGTCAATTTTTGTCTGGATTAATGATGCCTATGATGAATTTTATTGGTAATTTTGGATATGTTGCAGTTTGTATTGTTGGAGCACTTCTTACAATAAATGGTAATATTAGTTTTGGGGTTATTGTTGCTTTTATTTCATATGTAAGATTATTTACATCACCACTTTCACAAATAGCACAAGCAATGACTTCTATGCAATCAACAGCTGCAGCAAGTGAAAGAGTATTTGAATTTCTTGATGAAAAGGAAATGTCAGATGAAAGTGATATTAAAATTTATTTAGATAAATCAAAAGTAAAAGGTGAGATTGAATTTAATCATGTATCATTTACTTATGATGGCAATGATAAACCTACTATTTATAATTTTACAGCAACAGCTAAAAAAGGGGCTAAAGTAGCTATTGTAGGTCCTACTGGTGCTGGTAAAACAACTATGGTAAATTTATTAATGAAATTTTATGATATTAATTCTGGAAGTATTAAAATTGATGGTGTTGATACAAGCAAATTAACTAGAAACAATATTCATCAACTGTTTACAATGGTTCTTCAAGATACTTGGATGTTTGAAGGAACAATTATGGAAAATATAATCTATAATCGTAGTGATATTAGTGAAGAAGATGTTTATAACGTATGTAAAACAGTTGGTTTAGATCACTTTATCAGAACATTACCAAATGGTTATAATTCTAAAATTACTGATGGTGATGGTATTTCCGCAGGACAAAAACAATTATTAACTATTGCAAGAGGGATGCTTGA
This sequence comes from uncultured Bacilli bacterium, assembly GCA_934190785.1. Taxonomy (GTDB): domain Bacteria; phylum Bacillota_I; class Bacilli_A; order RF39; family UBA660; genus CAKPTA01. The sequence goes on along the minus strand of CAKPTA010000001.1, from coordinate 248,250 downwards.
CAATGCACCATTCTTGATTTTAGATGAAGCAACAAGTAATGTTGATACTAGAACAGAGGAATTAGTAAGTAAAGCTATGGATAAATTAACAGAGGGCAAAACTTCATTCATTATTGCTCATAGATTATCTACTATCAAAAATGCTGATTTAATATTAGTAATGAAAGATGGTAATATAATAGAACAAGGAAATCATGATGAATTAATGAGTCAAAGTGGCTTTTATGCTGAACTTTACAATTCACAATTTGAATTATAAAAACAACTGCGGTTGTTTTTTATTATCTTTTGTTTTGGAAGATTATTTAAAAATGTGATATACTATAAGTAGATATTGGAGTGTGTTTGTATGAGTGAAAAAATGAAAAATATGACAATTGTTATATTGCTTATAATACTTGCTTTAGTAGCACTTTTAATAGTATGGATGAGACCTAGCATTTATCTTGTAGGAAAAGACAAGTTAGAACTTAATGTAGGAGATACTTATAAAGAGAAAGGATATCATGCATCTTTTATGTTTAAAGATGTAAGCAGTCATGTTAAAGTAAGTTCAAATATTGATGTTAATAAAATAGGCAATTATGAAGTTAAGTATGAATTAAAAGAAAAAAATTATTATGCTTTAAAAATCAGAAAAGTTTCGGTTGTTGATAAAGAAGCACCCAAAATAGAACTTAAAGGCGAGAGAAAAGTAAGTGTATGTCCAGATCAAAAATATGAAGAAGAAGGATATACTGCTACTGATAATTATGATGGAGATGTTACTGAAAAAGTAAAAATCAATATTAGTAAAGATAAAATTTCTTATAAAGTTAGTGACAAGAGTAAAAATGAAGGATTTATTGAAAGAAAAATAGTATATGAAGATAAAGAAGCACCGTTACTTACTCTTAATGGAGGAGATGTAACGATTACGGTTGGTTCCAATTATGAAGAATTGGGATACAAAGCCATTGATAAATGTGAAGGAGATATTACATCTAAGGTTGTTGTATCTGGCGAAGTTAATAAAGATATGGTAGGAGAGTATAAACTTAATTATAAAGTAGAAGATAGTTTTGGTAATGTATCAGATGTAATTCGTACTGTAAAAGTTGTAAAAAAAGTACTTAATGGAAGCGGTAAAACTATTTATTTAACATTTGATGATGGACCAAGTAGGACAATTACGCCAGAGGTTTTAAAAATACTAAGAGAAGAAAATGTACCAGCCACTTTCTTTGTTATTAATCATGATGATTCACTTAACTATTTAATTAAAGAAGAAAACGATGAAGGTCATACTGTTGCTTTACATAGCTTTTCACATAATTATAGTTATGTATATAGTTCTGTTTCTAATTATTTTGATGATTTGTACGCTATTCAAAATAAAGTAGAAGGTATAATTGGTAAAAAAAGTACCATCATTCGTTTCCCAGGCGGAAGTTCTAATACTGTAAGCAGAAGATATAGCCTTGGTATTATGACTATTTTAACTAATGAAGTTACTAATAAAGGTTTTACTTATTTTGATTGGAATGTTTCAAGTGGAGATGCAGGAGAAGCAAGATCAAGTGATGATGTTTATAGAAATGTAACATCTTCTTTAAAATATCAAAATAATGTTGTTTTGATGCATGACTTTGAGGGTAATTATAAAACACTTAATGCTTTACGTGATATTATTAAATATGGAAAACAAAATGGATATACATTTAGTGCTATAAATACATCAACGTTTCCATCTCATCATGGCATTAATAACTAGAGGTTATCCTCTTTTTCTTTTCTTTTAAGTATGATATAATTATGAAGGTGATTTTATGATACAAGTAATTTCCATTGGTGGTGTTCTTTTATTTTTGGATCAAATAGTAAAATATATAGTATCAACATCTATTGCTTTAGGTGATACTATAAATGTAATACCTAATATATTTTATATAACAAATTTAGAAAATAGAGGTGCGGCTTGGAGTATGTTTTCAGGCTCTAGATTTTTTTTAGTTACGTGCGCTTTAATTGCTTTATTTGTTATTTATTATTTCTTCATTAAAAATAAAAAAATATCTAAGTCAAAAAAAGTATACTATGGTCTTTTATTTGGAGGAATACTTGGAAATTTAGTTGATCGTATTATACATGGATATGTAATTGATTTTATAGGAGTATATATTGGTACATATGCTTTTCCAATATTTAATATAGCTGATATAGCTATTGTTATTGGGTCTATTTTATGTATTATAGATGTATATAGAGGTGATAAAAATGATACTAAAAGCAAATGATGTTGACAATACAAAACGTATAGATGTTTTCTTAATGGAAAAGACAGATTATAGTCGTACAAAGGTTCAGTCATTAATAAAAGATAAAAAAGTAAAAGCAAATGGTATTTGCGTTAAACCAAGTTACCGTGTTAAGGAAAATGATAATATAGAGTATGAAGAATATCAAGAAAAAGAAATGAGTGCAGAACCTATGAATATTCCTCTTGATATTATTTATGAAGATGATGATGTAATTGTTGTAAATAAACAAAATGGTATGGTTGTCCATCCAGCTATTGGAAATGAATCTGGAACACTTGTGAATGCTCTTTTATTTCATTCTAAAAATTTGTCTGATATAAATGGAGAATTTAGGCCTGGTATTGTGCACAGAATAGATGCTTATACAACTGGATTACTTGTTGTTGCTAAAAATAATAAGGCACATGAATTATTAGCAAAACAACTAGAAGATAAAACAACATATAGAAAATATCTTGCTTTAGTATGGGGAGTTTTACCATCAGAAACTGGTACTATTGATGCTCCAATTGGACGTGACTCTAAAGATAGAAAGAAAATGGCTGTTACTGATAAAAACGCTCGTGATGCTGTAACACATTTTAAAGTTATTGAAAGATTTAAGAAAGCAACTTTAATAGAAGTGAAATTAGAGACTGGCCGTACTCACCAAATTAGAGTTCATATGGATTATATTGGATATCCTGTTGTAAATGATCCTGTATATGGTCACCGTAAGATAATTGATGAAACAGGACAGTGTTTGCATGCTTATGAACTAGGATTTGTTCATCCTAAAACAAATGAATATATGAAGTTTACGTGTCAAGCTCCAGAATGCTTCAAAAAAATTGAAGATATGTTTAGAGAAGATGAAATCTAGACATTTAAAAAATAAATTCCAAGTGATAAAATTGTTGCGTATAAGCTAAAATAAACATAGATAAGAAGAAATTTTGAAGATTTCTCATCTATTTCTTTAGTTTCGTAGTAAAGCATTAGTGATGTAATTAATATTGCAAGTGCATCAGCAAAACCAAGAAAAGTGTTTTGTAGACGAAACATAAAAAATAAATAAAGTTGATTAAAAATATAATTGCTTATTAAGGCTTCATTATAATTTTTTAAATATTTATAATTATTTTTGTTGTATATAATACAAATACTTATAGCAATAAAAAAATAAATAATAGTCCAGACTATGCCATATAAATTTTTAGGAAGGGCAAAAAAAGGAAGCGCTAATTTATCAAAAAAACTTGTATATTTAGAAAACAATAGTCCGCTTAAAAACCATGGAATTAAGCAAATTAAAAATCTTATAATATTTTTCATATAGACACCTCTTTACTAACTATATGGAATATATTAAAATATTATTACAACAGGAGGTTATTATGAATGAAATAATAATTAATAAAAATGATGAACTTGTTATGAAATTGTTGCACTTTTTTATAACAGAAGAAGGATATAGTCCTATTGTATTACGTGGAGCCAAAGATGAAATTTGGCTTGAAAATTTAGATGAAAATTATAAAATAGTTCGTATTGTTTCTAATTATATTCACAATAATGAACAACTAGAATATGATGTTTTTAGGGCAAAACATATAACTAAACAAATTCAAGCTAAGACATTATCTATGCATATGGATGTTTTAAATATATTTATTAATCTAGGAGAAACTGTAGATGCGGATAAATATATGCATATTTCTAACATTCATTCAATTGATATAAAGAATATTAAAGATTTAAAAAAATATGAGTTTGTAACAACTGAATTTCCATCAATTACTAAAAACACTAGATTTAAAGAAAAAGGTGCGGAATTATTTATGAAAATAACGCAAGATATAACAAAGAAAAACGCTGAAGAATCAGTTAAGGCAGAGGAAGTATTTAGAACTAAAAAACCGATTATAACATATATTTTGATAGCTCTTAATATTATTTATTTTATTCTTATGTATATATTTGGAAATGGAAGTACGGATGCTATAACATTGTATAAATTTGGTGCTATATATCCTGATATTGCTACTTCTTTTGAATGGTATCGTTTATTCACAAGTGTTTTTATTCATATTGGAATAATTCATTTGATATGTAATATGTATTCACTATATATCATTGGTTCACAACTTGAAAGTTTTTTTGGAAGGACTAAATATTTAATTATTTATATTGTAAGTGGTGTTATTGGTAATTTATTCTCAGTATTATTTACAAATGGAATAAGTGCTGGAGCTAGTGGTGCTATATTTGGACTTTTTAGTGCATTATTATACTTTGGATATCACTATAGGCTTTATCTTGGAACGGTAATTAAATCTCAGATAATACCATTAATTTTATTAAACTTATTTGTTGGATTTATAAGTCCTGGAATTGACAATGCTGCTCATATTGGTGGACTTATTGGTGGAGTATTGATTACATCAGCCCTAGGTGTTAAATATAAATCAACTAAATTTGACAAAATAAACAGTTGGATAGTTCTTGCTATTTTAGTGATATTTCTTGTTTTCTTAATATTAAGATAGTAGTAAAATCAAAGATTAAAACTTTGATTTTTTTATTAATTGTTGTAGTTTTGATATAAAATCAGTATAATAAACTAAAGGAGAGATTTTATGAAGATATTGTCTGTAAATGCTGGAAGTTCATCTTTAAAATTTAGACTGTATGAAATGCCAGAGGAAAAGTTATTAGTAAAAGGAATGTTTGAAAGAATTGGCTCAGAAGATAGTTCTTATAACTTACGTCTTGGAGAAGATAAAATATCAATCCATACTGAAATTAGAAATCATGATGATGCTGTTAAGATTCTGATTCAAGAATTACTTGATAGAAAAATAATCAAAAATATAAGTGAAATTAGTGGTGTTGGACATAGAGTAGTTCATGGGGGAAATTTTTACTCACATTCTGTTTTGATTAATCCACGAGTTCTTATGGAAATAGACGCTTTACGTAATCTAGCACCTCTTCATAACCCTGCTAGTGTAAGTGGTATTAAGGCTTTTATGAAAGAAGATGCAAATATTTTAGAAGTAGCTTGTTTTGATACTGCTTTTCATCAAACGATGAAGGAAGATGTGTATTTATATTCTGTACCATATGAATGGTATACAAAATATAATGTTAGAAAATATGGATTTCATGGTTTAAGCCATAAATATATAACCGATGTTATGAAAGAAAAACTTAATACGGATGATGTTAATTTGATTATCTGTCATATCGGAAGTGGCGCTAGTATAACAGCTGTAAAAGATGGAAAATGTATTGATACATCTATGGGATTTACTCCTAATGCTGGTCTTATGATGGGTACACGTTCAGGAAATATTGATTATAGTATTATTTCACATGTTATGAAGTCTGCTGATTTAACAATAGATGAGATAGATAAAAAATTAAATTATGAAAGTGGACTATATGGAATAGCCGGAATGAGTGACTTAAGAGATATTGATAGAGCATATGAATCGAAAGAACAAAAAGCTATTTTAGCTGTTGATATGTATACAAGTAGAATAGTTGATTATATTGCTAAATATCACATGAAACTTGGGCGTGTTGATGCAATCTGTTTTACTGCTGGTGGTGGTGAAAACGATGCTATTATTAGAGGAGAAGTTGTAAAAAAACTTAGTCCCATTAATGTATATTTAGATGAAGAAAAAAATAATATTACTGTTGTTAGAAAAGGCATTCAAGGTATTATAACAACTCCCGAATCTAAGATACCATGTTATGTTATTGCAACAGATGAAGAACTCATGATAGCACGTGACACTTATAAGCTTGTAAATCATGAATGATGAATATAAAAACATTATAAATAATATTGATTATAAATCTTTATTACATGAAAATGTTGGAAATGGTATATATCTTACAAAAGAAGAGATGAATATACTATCAAATTATAAAATAAATTATGAAAACTGTAGTAGTGTCAGTGAACTTATATATGAAATAGAAGATATTCTAGAAAACATTGAAAGTGATGAGTTAGAATTTATTTTAGATGAACTTTCGGAGTATAAATATTATAATGAAACAAATAAATAATATGAGATTTTTCTCATATTTTTTCAATTTTGAGAATATGTAAAAGTGTGCTATAATCAAAATAGGATGGTGAGGTATGAAAAAGAAGAAAAAGAGTGGAAGTAAATTAGCTATATTTTTGCTTATATTGGTAATGGGATTAGTAATCTATTATACTTTTGAAAACAAAGATAATATAAAACCAATAATAGGCGGTAATACTGTAAAAGAAGAGAAGAAACTAAAAATAATTGATACATCTTCAAAATCAAGAAATTACGCTATTATGATAAACAATCACGCTATAGCTAGAAAAAATCATGCTGGATTGGATGATGCATATATTGTATATGAAGGTATTGTTGAAGGTGGACTTACAAGGCTTATGGCAATATACAAAGATAAAGCAACGCCTCGTATAGGATCAGTTCGAAGCTCAAGACATGATTTCCTAGATTATGCGATGGAAAATGATGCTATATATGTACATTTTGGATGGAGTCCACAAGCTGAAAGCGATATTAAGAAGTTTGGTATTAATAATATAAATGGACTTTATGATAACGCTTTTACTAGAGATTATTCATTAGGGGTTGCACTTGAACATACAGCGTTTACAAGTATCGAAGATTTAAAAAATGTAGCAGAAAAAAAAGGATATAGCCTTACAACAACTAGTAAATCAGTTTTGGATTACAGTGTCGATAATATCGATTTAAGCAGTAGAGAAGATAATATTATCGCTAATAATGTAAGTTTACCATATTCTAGTTATGTTGAAACGTCATATACATATGATGAACAAAATAAAGTATATTTACGTTACGTTAATGGTGAAGCACATATGAATTTAAATAGCGATAAAACTAAAACACAAATAGAAGTGAAAAATATAATTGTTGCAGTAATGAATAATTATAGTATTGATTCATACGGAAGACAAGAGATAGAAAATATTGGTTCTGGTACTGGATACTATATAACTAACGGCTATGCCGTTCCAATTACATGGGAAAAAGCTTCTAGAAAAGATAAAACAATCTTTAAATATATGGATGGAGAGACCATTAAAGTTAATGATGGTAATACATATATTCAATTATTCCCAGAAGGCGGAAGTGTAACAATTGGCGGTTAATTTAAAGAAAGTATGCGAAAATAATGTTTATATTATAAAAAATATGATATAATGTATTAAGTTTATTTATGAGGTGTTGAAATGTCGGAACAAATTGATGATATATGCTATAAACAAATTATAGAAAATATATTAACAAATGAAGAATTCAATAAATTAAAATATATAGAACATCATGGAACAACTAGATTTGATCATTCAATGCGTGTTTCCTATTATTCGTATAAATTAGCGAAAATGATGCATTTATCAGATATAGAAGTAGCACGTGCTGGACTTCTTCATGATTTCTTTTTAAGCGATATGGAAAGAACATTTAAAGATAAAATTGTATCTACATTTGTTCATCCTAAATATGCTGTTATGAATGCTACAAAATATTATGAATTATCTGATAAAGAAGTAGATATAATCAAATCACATATGTTTCCTATATATACAGCTATTCCGAAGTACGCTGAAAGCTGGATCGTAAGTATGGTTGATAAAATAGTAGGAACATATGAATTTTGTCTGCATTTTCGTCATAAATTCGCTTATGCATTTAATATTTATATTTTGTTTTTGATTAATATTATAAAATAGCGTAAGCTATTTTCTTGTCTGGGTAGTTAAACGGATATAACAAAGCTCTCCTAAAGCTTAATTATGGGTTCAATTCCCGTCCTGGACACCATTATGATAGGAAACTCGGACAAATATATTCCGAGAACAATAAATGAACTAACAATTTTGTTAGTTTTTTTGTGTTTCAAAAAGATTATAGAAAGAATTTATCTATGGTAAGTATTCTTATGCAAAAGATTACTATTTGTTAATAACTGAATATTATATGGAATTTGATAATACAATTTTGAAGAAAAGATATAATTAATTTAATAAACAGAAACTGCCATTAGATAATGTTTCAATGATAGAATCTCTTATTTATTTTTATCATAATTTGGTGTATAATAATTAAGAAATTGGGAGGCTTTAAAAATGAGTAGAATTATATTACCAAAAACTACAACCTTATCATATTGTATACCATGTGACTCTTATGCGAATACTAGTAATGCATTAGAAATATGGATAAAATTTACTGGTTATTTTTCAAAAGAAGAAATTGATTATATAAATGAACTTAATCAATTTCCCATTTATTTAATAAATGTTGATAAGATACAAAAATATTTAAAAATAAGAGAAAGAATGGAATTATCTAAACTATTAATTAAATATAAAAATAAAGATTGCACACAAGAAGAACATGATAAAGTCGCAGATTATATGCATAATACATCTTTAAGAAATTTAGTAAATAGTAGAGTTTCAGAAGAAGAAATGGCAAAAGCAGTTTCAATTTTATCTAATTTTGGAACAACAGGAGATTTAAAAAAATATATAGAGTCTAAAGAAAATGATTATGCTGAATTAAGTATATATGATGCATATATTCTATTTTATGCCAAAGAAAAATTATATAATATAGAACAAAGTGAATTAAATGAAAAAATAAAAAACGAGCAAATAGAAAGAACATTAAAATTGAAAAAAAGTTTGACTCGCAATTTATGGTTATAATTTTTAGAATATGATTAAGATATAGAAATATATCTTTTTTGAAAATTTAAATTTGATAATAATTTAATTAGATTGATTCATAGATAACTTTGTACTCATAAGATGTATGAGCTTTTCCGAATACTATGTATAATATATAATATTTATAAAACCGTTTAATTAAATTAAACGGTTTTTATTTTTCTATAATATGTTCTAGTGATATATCAAGAATAGTATTAATATGATCATCATCTAATGAATAATATACAATTTTACCTTCTTTTCTAACTTTTACTAATTTAGCTGTTCGTAATGATTTTAATTGATGTGATATAGCTGATATAGTCATATTTAGAAGTGAAGATAGATCACTTACGCAAAGTTCTCCGTGAACTAGAGCCATTAAAATTTGAAGGCGAGTACTATCACCAAGAATTTTAAAAAAGTCTGATAAATCAGTTATTGTATTATATGAGGTAATATTTTCTTTAATATGGTTTACCATATTTTCATCGTGCAAATTAGTATTTTTGTTGTTCATAAAAGTCCTTCTTTCTAATTAGATATTATAAGGGATATTTTAAAAATAATCAAATATAATAGAAATGTATTGACATTTGAGCGATAATTCAAATATAATATAGAAGAATAGTTGAATGATTGTTCAAGTGAAAGGGATGCTTTTATGAAAAAAATTTACGAATTAGAAGATTTAGATTGTGCTGCATGTGCCGCTAAAATAGAAGAAGCTATCAAAAATATTGATGGTGTAGAAGATGTTTCTGTTAATTTTATAATGCAGAGTATGACTGTTTCATATTCTGCTTATGCTAGTGAAAAAGATGTATTTGAGCAAATTAAAAAGTGCACTAAAAAAATAGAACCTGATTGTGTAATAAAGGGGTAAATATTATGAATAAACGAGAAAAACGTAATTTAAAAAAAATAATTATCTCAGCTGTTATAACATTAGTAGGATTGATTGTATCAAATTATTCTCTTATTTTAGGATTCTTAATTTACTTAGTAGCTTATTTGATAATAGGGTTTGATATATTAAAAAAATCATTTAAGAATATAATTCACGGAAGATTATTTGATGAAAACTTTTTAATGTCAGTTGCAACTATTGGAGCTTTTATAACAAAAGAATATTTAGAAGGTGTACTTGTAATGCTTTTATATCAAATAGGAGAATTATTTCAAAGTTATGCAGTTAATAAATCAAGAAAATCAATTGCTAGTTTAATGGATATAAAACCTGAGTTTGCGAATGTTTTAATTGATGATAAAATTGTTACTAAAAACCCTAATGATGTCAAAATTGATGACATTATAGTTGTTAGACCAGGTGAGAAGGTACCTTTAGATGGCATTGTTATAGAAGGGTCTTCAATGCTTGATACGAAAGCTTTAACAGGAGAATCCATGCCACGAAGTGTAGATGCTTCATCTAATATCTTAAATGGATCAATTAATATGTCTGGAATGCTTAAAATAAAAGTTACAAAACTTTATTCAAATTCAACCGTATCAAAAATTTTAGAACTAGTAAGTAGTGCTAGCGATAAGAAAGCTAAATCAGAAAAATTTATTACAAAATTTGCTAAATATTATACACCTATTGTTGTCTTTTTAGCTTTAGCACTAGCTATATTACCACCACTTATTATTCCAAGTATGACATTTGCCATATGTGCTAAAAGAGCTCTTACTTTTCTTGTTATTTCGTGTCCTTGTGCACTTGTGATATCGGTTCCTCTTAGTTTCTTTGGTGGAATAGGTGGAGCATCAAAAAAGGGAATATTAATAAAAGGTAGTAATTATATAGAAATTTTATCTAAAGTAGATACTATTGTTTTTGATAAGACAGGAACACTTACAGAAGGAAAGTTTAGTGTTAATGAAATAAATAATATTGGTATCAGTAAAGAAGAGCTTCTTAAATTAACAGCATATGCTGAATATCATTCAAATCATCCATTAGCTCTTTCTATAAAAGAAGCATATCGTGATACTATAGATCAGACTAAAATAAAAGATATAAAAGAAATACCTGGCAAAGGTGTTACGGCTAATATCAATGGCAAAAAGGTATCTGTTGGTAATATTGATTTTATATCTTCATTTGGTATTACTATAGATAATACCACTTCTACTGGAACTATTTTATATGTTATGGTTGATAATAAGTATAGTGGAAACATTGTTGTTAGTGATACCATAAAGAAAGAAGCTTTAGAGGCCATTTCAAATATCAGAAAAAACCATAATATTAAAAAACTTGTTATGCTTACAGGAGATACTGAAGAAGTTGCTTTAAAAGTTTCTAAAAAGCTTGATTTAGATGAATATTATTCTTCACTTCTACCAAAAGATAAAGTTGATAAAACAGAAGAATTATTAAAGACGAGTAAAACTTTAGCGTTTGTTGGGGATGGAATAAATGATGCCCCAGTTCTTGTTAGAGCTGATGTTGGTATTTCAATGGGGCTAGCAGGAAGTGATGCTGCTATTGAAGCTAGTGATGTTGTTATTATGAATGATAATTTAAATAGTATTAAAAGTGCTATTAATATATCATTAAAAACAATGAAAATTGTTAAAGAAAATATTTTCTTCGCTCTTTTAATTAAAATCTTATTTTTAACTTTAGGAGCACTTGGTCTTGCTTCTATGATGATGGCTGTTTTTGCTGATGTAGGAGTATCTATTATTGCAATTTTAAATGCCATTAGAACATTATATTTTAAAGAGTAGTTTAAAACTACTTTTTATTTAAAAAACAAGTTATACTTTTGTAAAATGATTATTGCTTATAATTTTTTCATATGTTAAAATATTTCTAATAATGGAGGGTATTTATGATAAAAACAAATGGAAGAGGAAGTTTAATTGTTGTATCAGGTCCAAGTGGAGCTGGAAAGGATAGTATTATTAATAAATTAAAGGAAATGAATAATAATGTATGGGTATCTATCTCTTGTACATCAAGAGATAAAAGAGGTAGAGAACAAGACGGCGTTGATTATTTCTTCTTGTCAGAACAAGAATTCAGAGATAAAATTGCACGTGACGAATTTTTAGAATATGCTGAATACAATAATCATTTATATGGAACGCCTAAGGATAAAATAAAAGAACAATTAGATAAAGGAATAGATGTTATTTTAGAAATAGAGGTTCAGGGAGCACTTATTATAAAAAATAAAATTAAAGATGCTATATTTGTCTTTATTATGCCACCTAGTATGAAGGAACTCAGAAGAAGACTCATTGCTAGAAAGACGGAAACAATCGAAAAGGCTAATGCACGATTTAAAGCAGCATATAATGAAATTAACGAAGTAAATAAATATAATTATGTTATTGTAAATGATGAAGTAGATAGAGCAGCCTTAAAACTTAATGCTATTTTAACGGCAATAAAGTGCCGTGTTGACCGTATTGAAGATGTTTATATAGAAAATATGGAAGAATTAATGCATGAAGAATTAATAAATAAAGAATTTGAAAATGAAGATATAAAATTATAAAAACAACTTTTGTTGTTTTTATTTTAGAAAAGTCTTGACAGGTATACCCCCACCACCTATAATGATAGAGGTGGTGATAATATGAAAAAAGAGTGTAATTGTACTCGTCTTAAACATAGAACAGAAGAAGAAAAGAAAGATTTAACTAGAAGACTTAACATTATAGCAGGACAGGTTAACGGTATAAAGCAAATGATTGAGAATGACAGATATTGTGATGATGTTTTGATGCAAGTTGCATCTACAACTAATGCTTTAAAAAGTCTTGGAAATGAAATTTTGAAAAGTCATATGAAGACATGTATGGTTCAAGATATTAATGATGGTAAAATGGAAGTTATTGATGATATCGTTGAATTATTTGGAAAAATAAAATAATTGTACAAAGTTGAGGTGAATTATGAAAAAAATAATACTTAGTATCGAAGGAATGAGTTGTAGTGCTTGTTCTGTCGGACTAGAAAAGTACTTAAATAAACAAGAAGGCATCATAAGTGCTTCTGTTAATTTAGTTCTTGCACAAGCATTAATAGAAGCTCAAGATAATATTACCGTAAGTGATTTAAATAAAATGGTTGAAAGTGCAGGCTTTAAAAGTTTGGGTGTATATGATGGAACTAAAGCAAAAAAGAAAGATAACAAAAAAAACACTTTAATTATATTTGGTGTTTTAGCTATTTTTGTTATATATATATCTATGGCTAGCATGTTCAACCTGCCACAATTACCATATCTAAATATGGAGATAAATTCTATTAATTATGCACTTGTTTTATTAATATTTTCATGCTTATATTTGATTTATGGATTTGATATTATCAAAAATGGTTATAAAAATTTTATTCATAAAACTCCAAATATGGATACATTAGTATCAATTGGTGTCTTAACTAGTTTTTTGTATAGTTTGTATGGAACTGTTATGATTATAAATAATAATTCTGAGTATATTCATTCATTATATTTTGAATCAGTATGTATTATTATATATTTTATTAAATTTGGTAGATACATTGATTCTAGAAGTAAAGAGAAAACAAAAGAGTCTATTCACGATTTAGTTACAATTACACCATCTTCTGCTTTAATTAAAACAAAAGATGGTGAAAAAGAAATAACAATAGATGAGATAAAAAAGAAAGATATCTTAATTTGTAAAGCTGGAATGAAAGTAGCAAGTGATGGCATTATCGTAAATGGAAGTGCTCATTTTGATGAGTCTTTTATTACGGGAGAGTCAATTCCTGTAAGAAAGAGCAAAGGCAATGTTGTTAATGCCGGAAGTTTAAATATAGATGGATACATCGAATATGAAGCTACTAAAATAGGACGTGATTCAACTATTTCTGAAATAGTTAGATTAGTAGTAGAAGCAACTAATACCAAAGCACCTATTGCAGCTTTAGCTGACTCTGTTAGCGGAATATTTGTTCCCTGTATTATCGTTATTGCTTTTATAACTTTCTTTTTATACTTGATCTTTACTAAAGATATAAATACAAGTTTAAATCATTTTGTAACTGTTCTAGTTGTAGCTTGTCCTTGTGCTCTAGGTCTTGCAACACCCCTTGCAGTTGTTATAAGTGAAGGTGTATGTGCCAAACGTGGAATATTAGTAAAAAAAAGTTCTGTACTTGAATGTGCTAGTAAAATAAATGTTGTTGCATTTGATAAAACAGGTACACTAACTTACGGAAAACTTAACATTGGTAAAATATACAATTATAGTACTTATACAAATGATGATTTAATTAAAATAGTGTCTAGCTTGGAAGCTAAATCAACACATTCTATTAAAAGTGCTTTTGCTGATTATAAAGATCTATATGAAGTAGACAATTATAAAAATATAGAAGGTATTGGCTTATCAGGATTTATAAATAATAAAAAATATTATCTGGGCAGTAGTAAGCTATTTTCTCTTTTTAATATTCAAAATAACCATGAAAGCGATGAAGAAGTATTAAAAGATAAAATGATGAGTGTTGTCTATATTATTGAAGAAAATAATTTGATTGGACTAATAGGTGTTAGTGATACAATAAGAAGTAATATTAAAGATGTAATAAAAAAATTAAAACATATGAATATTAGAACAGTTATGCTTACAGGAGATAATGCTAAAACAGCTAAGCTAGTTGCTAATAATATAGGCATAAACGAAGTATATGCTAATGTGATGCCAAGTGATAAAACAAATAAAATAAAGGAACTTATGAAAGACAACGTTGTATGTATGATTGGAGACGGAATAAATGATGCTCCAAGCCTTGCAACTGCTAATATAGGTGTTTCACTAGCAAGTGGAACAGATATCGCAAGTAATTCAGCAGATGTATTATTAATGCATAATGACATAATGGATTTAGTTAGATTAATAAAAATCAGTAAAAAAACAATAAAAAATATAAAACAAAATTTATTTTGGGCATTCTTCTATAATGCTTGTATGATTCCAATTAGTATAGGATTATTTTCCAAATTAGGCATTAATATGAATCCTATGATAGCAGCTCTTGCTATGACATTTAGTAGTATATCAGTAACTATAAATGCCCTAAGATTAAAAAGAATAAATGAATGGAGAGATTAAAATGGGAAAAAATATAAAAACAACAATTAAAATAGATGGCATGAGTTGTGCCAATTGTGCCGGTAGAGTTAAAATTGCACTAGAAAAAATAGAAGGTATTAAAACAGTAAGTGTTAATTTAGATAAAATGGAAGCTATGGTTATAAGTAAAGGTAAAATTAATTTAGACGAAATAAAAGAAACAATAGATAGTCTAGGTTTTACTGTTTTAAATATTGAGGTAAATTAAGTGAAAAAAATATTAGCAGTAATAATTCTTTTATCAATGTTTTTTATAACAGGATGCAATAAGAATAAAAACTCATTTATAACGGTAAAAGCAGATAGTGAAGATAATATTGTAATTGATACTACAAATGTAACTAATACAGCCACATTTGTAAATTATGAAGTAGATGGCATTACTATTCAATTTATTGTTGTAAGAGGAACAGATGGTGTTGTTAGAATCGCTCTAAATACATGCCAAGTATGTACACCTGCAGAAAATTCATATTTTATTCAAAAAGGAGAATACCTAGAATGTCAAAACTGTAAAACGAAATTCCATATAAATAAACTAGGCGTTGAACAAGGTGGCTGTAATCCCACTCCTGTATTAGAGATAAAAGAAGAAAATAACAAAATAATTATAGCAAAAGATTACGCTGATAGTTTTAAAGATAAATTTATGAATTGGAATGGGAAAACAAAGTAGGTGATTTATGATATACTTAGATTCAGCAGCATCAACTAAAGTAGATGATAGCGTTTTAAATTTATTTTGTGAAACAACTAAAAAATATTATGCAAACCCTAATTCAAATCATAAATTAGGACATGAAGCAAAAGAAAAAATAGATGAATATACAAGCAAAATAGCAAAACTCCTTAATATATATCCAGAAGAGATAATTTATACAAGTGGGGTAGCTTCCGCCTTGCTCTTACTAATTAAAAATGATTTTATACTAAATTTTGTAAAATGATCATTATATAGTTTGAATAGTTATAACAGTTATGAAAACTTTGCTGAATAAAAAAGTTGTACCGATTTAAAAATCGGTACTTTCGTGCTATAATCTTGATAGAGGTAATGGTATGAATGATAATTACAATATATTAAATAAGCTTTCTAAATCTAAATTTAGAGGTAGTTTTCACTTAAAAGATAAAGATTTTGTTTATATTGAAAATAAAGGCTTAGATGAAATAAAAAAGCACGCTTATGATTTTATAAATAAAAGACTTGCACCAAATATTATTAAAAATGATGGAAAGCAAACACCTTTTAAGGGGCACCCTGTTTTTATTGCAGAACACGCAACAGCAACATGTTGTAGAAGTTGTTTATATAAATGGCATAGAATAGATATGAATAGAGAACTCACAAAAGAGGAGGTTGATTATGTTGCATCTATTATTATGGCTTGGATTAACAATGAAATAGCAAGAAAAAAGACACATTGAAGTGCCTTTTATTTTGCTAAGATTTCACATACTAAATTACTTATTTCAGTTGGGTTATCTATACTCATTCCTTCAATTAATTTAGCTTGAGCGTATAAAACTTTTGTATATTTATTAAATTCTTCTTTATTATCTTTAAATAATTTTTCTATTTTCTTTGCTATTGGGTGGTTGTGGTTAATTTCCAAAATTGTTTGAGCTTTAACTTCATTTTCATTTGGCATAGCATTCATGATTTTTTCCATTTCAAGTGAAATTTCACCTTCTGTTGTTAAACATACAGGGTGGTTTTTTAGACGATTTGTAAATCTAACATCAAATATGTTTTCTTTTAATACTTCTTTCATAGCACTAAACATATCTTTATATTTAGTGTTTTCTTTATCAAGTTCTTTCTTTTCTTCTTCAGAGTTTAAATCAACATCTTTAGATGAGACATTAACAAATTTTTTCTTATTATATTCTCCTAATGTTTTAATAACAAATTCATCAACATATTCAGTTAAATATAAAATAGGGAACCCTTTATCCTTAATTGCTTCAACTTGTGGCAACATATCAATTTTATCTATACTTTCACCACTAGCATAATAAATTGTATCAGTATCTTTATCCAACCCGTCTGTAAATTCTTTAAGGGTTACTAGGTCTTTTTCTTTAGATGAATAGAATAGAATTAAATCCTGTAGCGTATCTTTATGTAATCCATAGTCATTATATATTCCAAATTTTAATTGAAGACCAAAGTCTTTGAAGAATTTTTTATATGTTTCACGGTCTTTTTCTAACATATTTGTAAGTTCATTTTTGATTTTCTTTTCTATATTTTTAGCAATTAAATTAACGGTTTTATCTTGTTGCAATATCTCTCTTGAAATATTAAGAGATAGATCAGGACTATCTACGATACCTTTTACAAAATTAAAGTAATCAGGAACAAGTTCCTTACATTTATCCATTATTAAGACATTATTTGAATATAATTGTAATCCTTTTTCATATTCTTTTGAATAAAAATCATATGGGGCATGGCTTGGAATATAAAGTAAAGCTGTATATGAACATTGTCCTTCTACTTGAAAATGAATATGTTTAAGTGGAGCTTCATAGTCGAAAAATTTACCTGTATAAAAATTATTATATTCATCATCTGTTATATCTTTTTTATTTTTCTTCCAAATAGGAGTCATACTGTTTAGTGTTTCATCCTCATAAATAGTTTCATATTCATCACTAGATCCTTCTTTTAATTTTCTATTCTCACATTTCATGATAATAGGGTAGTGAATGTAATCAGAATAACGCTTAACTATATTACGTATTTTATATTCTTCTAAGTAGTCACTATATTTTATATCATCAGTATCATCCTTTATATGAAGAGTAATAGTTGTTCCAACATTTTCTTTTGGTGCTGCTGAAATAGTATATCCATCTGTACCATTAGATTCCCATTTATGAGCCGTATCACTTGCTAACTCTTTTGATACAACCTCAACGTTATTAGCAATCATAAACGCTGAATAAAAACCAACACCAAATTGTCCAATAATATTTACATCATCTTGGTCTTCATTTTCTTGCTTAAAAGCATAAGAACCACTTTTAGCAATTGTACCTAAATTATTTTCAAGTTCTTCATGACTCATACCACAACCATTATCAGCTATAGTAATTGTTCTATTATTTTTATCAAGTGTAATCCTAATTTTTAAATCCTCTTTATTAATTTTTATCTTAGAATCAGTAAGAGACTTATAGTAAAGTTTATCCATTGCATCACTAGCATTTGAAATAAGTTCTCTTAAAAAAATATCTTTATTTGTATAAATTGAATGAATCATTAAATCTAAAAGTCTTTTAGATTCAGCTTTAAATTCTTTCTTTTTCATAAAATCATCCTCTCTTTTAGTACATAATTGTTATATCACTTTGACTAGCACTTGTCAATAGTAAGTGCTAGGTTGCAATTTTTATCGATTTATGTTAGAATACCTGCTTAACAAGAAAAAAGGGGCGTTTTTGATTATGAAAAGTACTAATTTATATACATTTTATGATACTTATGGTAATATCAACAATTACACTATTTCAAGCAATACTGAAATTGGTAAAAATATAGGTAAGTGTGGCAAGGTTTATTCATATGACAGTGAAAGTATCTTAAAAATATATAATAAAGATTGCGATTATAGTGGACGTATTGTTCCTGGTGTTGCTGATATTATTAATGCATATAATGGTAAAAATTTAGTTAAAATAGATAAATTACTATTTGACTATGATTAT
This sequence comes from uncultured Bacilli bacterium, assembly GCA_934190785.1. Classification (GTDB taxonomy): domain Bacteria; phylum Bacillota_I; class Bacilli_A; order RF39; family UBA660; genus CAKPTA01. The sequence goes on along the minus strand of CAKPTA010000001.1, from coordinate 229,353 downwards.
AAAAGAATAGATGATGATTCAGTTGTTTCAGCGTATACAAGATCTTATATAGAAGCAGATGGAACTAATTTAGCACTTATGTCTAAAGATTATATTAAAGACTGTACTGTATCACTTTTAAAAATAGGAGTATACTTTGCTAAAAAAGGAATTTTATTAGAAGATTTAAAATATGATAACACAATTATAAATAAAGATGGTCTTAGTTTAATTGACCCGGATACATGGTTTTACTGTGATTATGATTATGAAGATATTTTAGATATAAATACTTCAAGATTAATTAATTTGCTAAAAGAAATATATGTAACCGATTTAATAAAAATCATTAATACTAAAGACTTTAATTATGTGAAACAGATACGTGATTTATTATTAACTCCTAATTTATATGATACAAAGAAAAAAGTGTTAAAGAATATTTAAAGGGTGTGATTTTATGGTATTTTATAATAATAATTTAGATGAGTATAATTTGTGCGAAGATAGTTTAAAATACATAAATAAAGGTTACTGTGGTTCCGTATATAAAATAGATGGTACAGATAAAATTTTAAAAACATATAACGATGAAACCGTTTCATATTATCGTATTAATAATGAAATGTTTGAAACAATAAAAGCTTTAAATAATAGTCATATTATGAAAATATATGATATTCTTTATAAAAATAAAGAAGCAGATATAATAGAAGCGTATATAGGAGAATATATTAAAAGTGATAATGTTGATGTTATGTTAAAAGAAACAGATTATTTACTTGAAAATATTAAAGAAGTGGAAGATTTATCACAAAAATTAAATGAACATAATATTTTACTCGATGATATGACATATAACAATGTTATACTAACAGATAGTAAAATAGTATTAATTGATATGGATTCATGGAAAAATATAAAAAGTTCTAAAGAAGAAACAAAAAGAATCAACAAAATGGAAGTTCTAGTATTATTTAAAAGAATCATTCAAAGTACAATCGTTAAACAAAAATATGATAATGCTTGGTTTTATACTACGACTCAAGAATTATTCGATTTTGATAGAGAAGAATTAATGAACAAACCATTAACTGATTTAGTAAGTGAAAAAATAAAGACATATAAATATACTATAGATTATTTTAAAAAAACAGGAAAATAAAAGAACTATCAAGTTCTTTTTTAATTTAATTTTCTAAGTATATCAACAGTATGAGCACTAGCACCAATCATATCTTTTCTCTCACATATACTTAAATTATATTCAATAAATTTTTGATATGTTTCTGCATCCATTTTGTTTAATATATCACGCATATAATTTGCTGCGCCATCTGGGGCTATAATCTTAATACGTTCAAGATGTGATAGATTATTTAATTCATCTATTTCTTCAAGTCTTACAACACTATATAAGTCATCTTCTTTTGATACAACATGATAGTTAGCGTCAACATTTCCGTTTTTTAAAGCATCTTTTATAAAATTATCTCTAAAGCCATGTTTAATAATACAGTAATCATTCATACAATATGCAACCATAATGATTCCACCTATCTTAGTAACTCTTTTAGCTTCATTTAATGCTTTTAGTTTTTCTTCTTTTGTACATAAATGGTACATTGGTCCAAAAAGAAGCGTAAATTCAAATGAATTAGATGAAAACCTTGATAAATCAAGAGCATTACCTTGATATGCTTTAACTCTATTTGATTTTTTCTCAATCACTCTTAAATTGTGTTTCACAAGTTCAATAGCTGTAACATCATATCCTTCGCAACTTAGAGCAATACTATATATCCCACAGCCTGCGCCAATATCAATTATCTTTGGATTATTAAATTCTTTTAAATATTCATGGATATACTTCATTGATGTTATGTATTCAACATTACCGTGTCTTCTTAAAAGACGTTTTTCTTCGTTAAATTTGTTATAATATTCTATTAATTTTTCTTCATTCATATTTATCCCTCATAGATAGATTAACTTATTTTATGATAAAAAACAAGTAAATATTATCTTTAGACTACATTAAAGTCGTAATTTATTTGTATAAAATATATTCTTGCTACCATAATATTCATGAAAGGAGATAATTTATGGCACGTCATAAAGTAGAGATTTGTGGCGTGAATACTGCGAATATTAAAGTTTTAACAACAGAGGAGATGACAGATTTATTCAAAAGATACAAAGAGGGTGATATGCTTGCTAAAGATGATCTTGTAAATGGTAATTTAAAATTAGTATTATCAATCTTAAAGAAATATAATAATAGATGTGATAATATGGATGACTTATTTCAGGTGGGATGTATTGGTTTAATAAAAGCAATAGATAATTTTGATTTATCGCATGAAGTAAAGTTTTCGACCTATGCTGTTCCTATGATTTTAGGAGAAGTTAGAAGATACTTAAGAGATACAAGTAGTCTTAGAGTAGCAAGAAGCATTAAAGATACAGCATATAAAGCCCTTCGTGTTAAAGAAGAATTAACAAATAAACTCGGTAGAGAACCAAGTGTTAGTATGATAGCTAAAGTATTAGATATGAAGGAATATGATGTTGCAAATGCAATGGATTCAATGAAAGAGACTGTTAGTATTTTTGAACCAATTTATAGTGACGGAGGAGATACTATTTATGTTGAAGATCAACTTGAAGATACTAAAAATAAAAACTACTCATTAGATCAGAAAATAGCACTTAAAGATGCTCTTTCTAAATTAAAAGAAAAAGAAAAATATATCTTACTTGAAAGATATATTTATGGAAAAACACAATTAGAATTAGCAAGTGAAATAGGTATTTCACAAGCTCAAATATCAAGACTAGAAAAAAGCGGTATAGATCACATAAAAAAGATGATTTTATGAGTCTTTTTTCTTTTATATGAATATAATTAATTAGGTGGTATTATGATGATATCTGAACTGCAAAATAAAGATGTTGTTGCTCTAGAAGACGGCAAAAAAATAGGGAGCATTATAGATGCAGCTGTCGATAAAGATGGGAACATAACATCTTTAATTGTTCAAAAAAAACATTTTTTCTTAAATATATTTGCACGGTCAGACGAGGTAGAAATAAAGTGGAATGAAGTTAATAAAATAGGCACTGATGTTATTCTTGTCAATATAAAAAATTATTGATATAATAGCCATGGTGATGTTATGAAAATACTTTTATATACAGAAGGATTAAAGCATATTGGAAAATCAGGATTAGGTAAAGCCGTGAGTCATCAAATTAAGGCACTTGAAGATAACGATATTGAATATACATTAGATCCTAAGTGTACAGATTATGATATTGTTCATATCAATTTTTATGGACCAAAATCATACTTACTCGCTAAGAAAGCAAAGAAAATGGGTAAAAAAGTAATTTATCATGCTCATTCAACAGAGGAAGATTTTAGAAATTCTTTTATTTTTTCTAATCAATTAGCGCCTTTATTCAAATGGTGGATTTCCAAGTGTTATAGGCTTGGAGACCATATTATAACACCAACAGAATATTCTAAAAGTTTACTTGAATCATATAATTTGAACCGGCCAATTACCGCTATTTCTAACGGAATAGATATGCGTTTTTTTGAAAGAGATGAAAAAGGTGGACGTGAATTTAGAAAAAAATTCGGATATAAAGAAACCGATAAAGTAGTTATGGGACTAGGCCTTTATTTAGAGAGAAAGGGAATACTTGATTTTGTTTCAATGGCACGCAGAATGCCTGAATATAAATTTATTTGGTTTGGATATTCACCTCTTACATTTTCACCTAGAAAAATAAAGAAAGCGGTAAGAACTAAACTTGATAATTTATATTTTGCAGGATATCAAGAACCAGATATTATAAAACAAGCATATAGTGGATGTGATGTATATGTTTTTCCAACACTTGAAGAAACAGAAGGAATACCAATACTAGAAGCTTTAACTGAAAAAACAAATACAGTAATTCACGATATTCCTATATTCAACTTTTTAATAGATGGTAAAGACGTATATAAGGCTAAAAATCTAGATGAATATGAAGATAAAATAAGAGGAATTATTGATAAAAGATTACCTTCATTGGTAGAAAATGGATATCAAAAAGTCCTAGATAAAGAAATTAAAACAGTTGGTAAGAAATTAATAGCAACATATGAGGAAGTATTAATGAAATAATGAGGTAGATAACTACCTTTTTATTTTTAAGTTTCATAAACTGTGATATAATTTATAAGAAGATATTAAGAAAGGATATGGTAATATGAATAATAAAGTAGCTATTGTTACAGGTGGTGCAAGCGGTATTGGTCTTGCAACAGCAAAAAAATTAGTAGAAAATGGAGCTATTGTTATAATAGCTGATTTAAGTGATTTAGTAGAAGAGATTGCTTCATCTATCGGAAGTAATTGTCACGGTATAAAATGCAATGTAGCAAGTGAGGATGATATAAAAAAATGCGTTGCATATGCTATAAATACATATGGACACATTGATTATTTAGTTGCAAATGCAGGAATAGGAGGTAGTGCTACAATTGCCCATGAAGTAAGTTTAGATGAATGGAATAAAGTTGTATCTGTCAATCAAACAGGAATATTTTTGATTAATAAATATGTAATTGCAGAAATGTTAAAAAATAATGGAGGAGCAATTGTAAATACATCATCTATGTATGGACTGGTTGGAACAACTTCTAGCTTTGCATATTCAGCAACTAAAGGAGCTATTAATCAAATGACACGTTCACTGGCACTTACATACGCCAAAAATAATATCAGAGTAAATGCTGTTGCTCCTGGATATGTTGATACGCCTATTCTTGCAGAAGTTCCTAAAGATATGAAAGACTTGATGGCTAGTGCACTTCCTATTGGAAGACTTGGTAAAGATTTTGAAATTGCTAATTTAATTTGTTATTTATTAAGTAATGAAGCATCATTTATAACTGGAGCAATTATTCCAATTGATGGAGGATTTACAGCTCAATAAAAAATACTATGATAGTATTTTTTTATATATTTTTTAATAATTATATTTACATTAGTGAAATCAATGCTTGCGGATTACTTTTGTAAATATTCGATAATTTACAACTAAAAATAAGCATGTTATAATGAAATAGGTGATAATATGACTACTTTTATAAAATTAAATAATCTTCAAATAACCTATATATTAAAAAGAATGAAAAATAACTATATCAAGAAAATATTAATAAATTTATAGCTTATGAAAAAAAGAATTATCTTAATTATACCTTTATTCTTTTTATTCCTTATAGCAGTTATTTTTAGTGAAAAAAATAAAAGTAAAGATGAAATATTTGAAATTACCTTTAATAATGATATTGGCTATATCAGCATATATAATACTAGTAGTTCTAATATTAAGTTAATTAAAAATGAAATTAATGATTTATTAACAAAATATGAAAAATTACTTGATAGATATAATGCTTATGATAACATCATTAATTTATATACTATCAAAACAAATAAAGATAATATATCCTATTTAGAAATAGATGAGTTACTTTATAAAATGTTAGAAAAAGCAAAAAAATTAGAGCAAGAATCAGATGGATTTTATAGTGCTTCTAATGGAAATTTATATGATTTATGGAAGTCTTATCAAAATCAAAGTTCCGTTTTACCATCTACTCTAGAATTAAAATTAGCTAAAAATAGTGAAGCAGACATTATTTTATTAGGATCAAACAAAATTAAAAACAATCATCCTAACATAAATCTAGACTCTATAGCTGATGCTTATATTGTAGAAGAACTAGGTGCTTTAATAAAAAAATATAAGATTGAATCCTTTACAATTCATCTAGGAGATGTTATTAAAGTAGGAAAGAAGTACAGTGATAATCCATATCAAATTGGGATTGAAGATCCTCTTGATAAAACTAAAATTGTAAGTGTTGTATCTCTTGAAAATAAATCTCTTGTAAGTATAGGCTCTAATAGTAAAATAAATAAGTATCAAGATAAATCGCTATATTGGTTTATACCAGGTAATGCCATAAAACCACTAGATACAAGTTCTTCTTTTAGTCTGGTTGGAAGTGAGGCTATAGAAACTAAAATTTTAGCATATAAAATATATGCTAGCGGAGATACAAATATTAATAATTATAGTGATTTTCAAATAATTAAGTATTAATATCACAAATATTTCACATTTATTTTATAAATTAAAAGAGGAAGTGAGTTTATGAAAATATTAGTTGTTGATGATGAAGCAGGAATTCGTTCCGTTATACGTGAATATTTAGAAAGTGAAAATTATGACGTAATAGAGAGCTCTAATGGTGAAGAAGCTATTAATATTGCTTTGGATAATAATATTGATTTGATAATTATGGATATTATGATGCCTGTTCTTGATGGGTTTTCAGCTGCTAAAGAAATCTTAAAAGATAAGAAAATTCCTGTCATAATGCTTTCTGCTCGAAGTGAAGAATATGATAAACTTTTGGGGTTTGATCTTGGAATAGATGATTATATAACTAAACCATTTAGTCCAAAAGAAATGGTAGCTCGTGTAAAAGCAGTTTTAAAAAGAAGCTATAATATAACAGATGCATTTGTATATGATGGATTAACTGTTGATTTTAGAGCACATACAGTTAAAGTAGATGAAAAAGAAGTTAAAGTTACGCCAAAAGAATACGAACTATTATGTTATTTTATAAGTAACCCTCATGTCGCTCTTTCAAGAGAACAACTACTAGCGAAAGTATGGGGATATGATTTTTTTGGTGATGACAGAACCGTAGATACTCATATAAAAATGCTTAGAAATAATTTAGGAACATACAGAAATCTTATTACAACAGTTAGATCAGTAGGTTATAAGTTTGAAACTACAAAATAATTTAAAAACTAAAATATGGAAATATTTAATTTTATTTTCATCTTTAATTTTACTACTTATTTGGATTTTAAACATTTCTTCTTTAGGTAGTTTTTATGAAAACTCAAAGAAAAAACAACTTCTTAGTGCTGTTAAAGAAATCACCCAAGAATACGACGAAGATACGCTAGAAGATACTTTAGATAATCTAACTTATAGTAATGATTTTTGCATCGAAGTATATGATAATACTTTTAGTCCTACATACATTTCAAATGATTATAAAAGAGGATGTATGTCAGATGGGAATCCCTTTGAATTAAATGTATATAAAAAAGATTTTATCAAAAGAAATTTAACTATTCAAAATTATGAATTTATCAATCCAAGACATGATAATAAAATACTAATGAGTGCTCTAAAATTAGGTAATAATTATATTTTTATAAATACATCACTTGATCCTATTGATTCAACCGTTCAAATTATTAAACATCAATTTATATATATTTTAATTGCTGTATTATTATTATCGCTTATAATTGCTTACTTTATTTCCAAAAGGATTTCAAAACCAATTGAGAAAATAAATTCACAAGCACATATGCTTGCTACTGGAAACTTTAATGTAACATTTGATAGTGATAGTTCTATTGAAGAAATTAAAGAATTAGCAGATACACTAAATGATACTAAAAAAAAGCTAGAAGAATTAGATATAGCAAGGCAAGAATTGCTAGCTAATGTAAGTCATGATTTAAAAACGCCTCTTACAATGATAAAAGCGTATGCTGAAATGATACGAGATTTAACTTATAAAGATGAGAAAAAAAGAAATGCTAATCTAAATACAATCATCGAAGAAACTGACAGATTAAATATTCTTGTAAATGATATTTTAGAATTATCTAAACTTAAAAATCAAGAAGTAATTTTAAAAGAAGAAAAATTTGAACTAAATAGTTATATTAAAAATATCATTAAAAAATATGATATATATGTTACAAAAGATGGATTTAATATAAAATATAAAAATCAAAAGAAAATTAATGTTATAGCTGATAAATTTCGAATTGAACAGGTAATGTATAATTTACTTAATAATGCTCTAAATTATACTGGCGATGATAAATTAGTTGAAATTATAGTAACAGAACAAGAAAAAACTGTTTTAATAGAAATAAAGGATACAGGAACAGGTATCAGTAAAGATGATTTAAATCATATATGGGATAAATATTACAAAATCAATAAAACTTATTCCCGTGTTCAAATAGGTTCGGGAATTGGGCTTTCTATTGTTAAAAACATTCTAGATAAACAAGGACTAAACTATGGGGTTAAAACATCAAGTAGTGGATCTACTTTCTATTTTGAAATAAAAAAATATTTAGATACTAAAAAAAGAGCTTAGGCTCTTTTTAACTTAACAAAGTTATTTAAAATAATATATATAATCTAATTTAGGAATAATGAATCTAACTTATTTTGATTTTGTCTAGATAAGAATTTTAATATATGGTATACTATATAAGAGAGTAGGAGGATAAATGTGAAAACACTAACAGATGAAGAATTAAACAAAATAGATGCCTATTTTAGAGCTGCTAATTATCTTGCAGTAGGGCAATTATACTTACTTGATAATCCATTATTAAGGCGTCCTCTAAAGCCAAGTGATATCAAGCATAAAATTGTAGGGCACTGGGGAACAGTTCCTGCACAAACATTTGTATATACACATTTAAATCGTATTATTAAAAAATATGATTTAGATATGATTTATATTTCAGGACCAGGTCATGGTGGAAACGCAATTGTAGCAGAGACTTATCTAGAAGGTACATATAGTGAAGTTTACCCTAATATTACTGAGGATGAGGAAGGATTAAAAAAATTATTTAAGCAATTTAGTTTCCCTGGAGGGATATCTAGTCATGTTGCTCCTGAAACACCAGGTTCTATTAATGAAGGAGGAGAGTTAGGATACAGTTTATCTCATGCTTATGGAGCTGTGTTAGATAATCCTAATTTGATTGCTGCTTGTGTTGTAGGTGATGGTGAAGCCGAAACTGGCCCTCTTGCAACATCATGGCATTCCAATAAATTTTTAAATCCTAAAACAGATGGAGCCGTTATACCTATTTTAAATTTAAATGGCTATAAAATATCAAATCCAACTGTTTTTGCACGTATTTCGGATGAAGAACGTATAGATTTCTTCAAAGGATGTGGTTATGAACCATATGTTGTTGAAGGCAATAATCCTTTAGAAATGCATGAACTAATGGCTAGTACATTAGATAAGGTTATAGAAAAAATTAAAACAATCTGGAATCAAGCTAGAACACTTGATAATACTGATAGACCAATTTGGCCCATGATTATTTTAAAAACGCCAAAAGGATGGACAGGTCCTAAGGAAGTTAATACCCTAAAAATTGAGGGTTCATTTAGAGCTCATCAAGTTCCTATTGTAATAAGTGATGATATTGAACATAATCTTCCTTTACTAGAAAGTTGGATGAAAAGCTACAAACCAGAAGAATTATTTGACGAAAATGGGGCCTTAATTCCTGCTTTAAAAGAAATAGCCCCTACAGGGAATAAACGTATGGGTGCAAATCCACATGCAAATGGAGGAATACTTCTTGAAGAATTACGTCTTCCAGACTTTAGAAATTATGGCGTAAATGTAATTAGTCCAGGAGAACAAATAGCTCAAGACATGAAAGAACTAGGCGTTTTCATAAGAGATATTATTGTTAAAAATGAAGATAATCGTAATTTCCGTATTTTTGGGCCTGATGAAGCACTTTCAAATAGATTAAGCCCTATTTTTGAAAAAACAAACAGACAGTTCTGTGCCGAAATAGAAGATTCAGATGAATTTTTATCTCACGATGGACGTGTAATGGATTCAATGCTATCAGAACATTTGTGTGAAGGATGGCTTGAAGGTTACTTATTAACTGGTAGACACGGATTTATGCATAGTTATGAAGCATTCGTAAGAATTGTTGATTCAATGGCTAGTCAACATGCTAAATGGTTAAAAGTTACAAAAGAATTACCATGGCGAAGACCAATCGCATCACTTAATTATGTTTTAACATCACACATATGGCAACAAGACCACAATGGATATACACATCAAGATCCAGGGTTCTTAAATCATCTTGTAACTAAAAAATCCGATATTATCCGTATGTACTTGCCACCAGATGCAAACTGTTTAATATCATGCTTCAATCACTGTATTCAAAGTAAAAATTATATTAATGTAATTGTTGCAAGTAAACACCCTAGAATGCAATGGTTAACAATGGAACAAGCAATTAAACACTGTACACAAGGAATAGGTATATGGGATTTTGCAAGTAACGACCAAGGAAGTGAACCAGATATTATCATGGCTTGTTGTGGTGATACGCCAACCCTTGAAACACTTGCCGCAACGACAATTTTAAGGCAAAATTTTAACGACTTAAAAATTAGAGTTGTAAATGTAGTTGATTTAATGCGTCTTGAATCTAATAAAGCTCATCCACATGGCCTTACAGACGAAGATTACGATGCTATATTTACGCAAGATAAACCTATTATATTTGCATTCCATGGATACCCATCTCTAATTCACCAATTAACTTATAATCGTAGAAATCAAAATATGCATGTCCACGGTTATAAAGAAGAGGGAACCATAACAACTCCATTTGATATGCGAGTTCAAAATGAATTAGATCGTTATCATCTTGTTTTAGATGCCTTAAAATATTTACCACAACTTGGTAATAAAAGTGGAGCATTAATTCAAAAATGTAAAGATAAACTAGTTGAGCATAAAGAATACATTCATGAATATGGAAAAGACTTAGATGAAGTAGAGAATTGGAACTTTAAAGAAGCAATGGATAAAATAAATGAGGCTAACTAAGCCTTTTTTATTTTATAATAACATGATATAATTAAATAGGTGGTATTTATGTATTTATTATATGGTACAGAAGAATTTTTAATAAAAAAAGAAATCAATAAAATTCAAAATAAATATAAAATAGAAGATGTAAATATAAGCATATATAATCTAGAAGAAAGTAAAATTAACGATATAATTGATGATGCTAGTACCATATCTTTATTTGCTGAAAATAAAATGATTATATGTGAAAATGCCTATATATTTACTGGTACTACAAATAAAAAATTACCTGAACAAGATACTAAATTACTAGAAAAATATATTGAACATGAAAACGAAAATACAATTCTTATCTTTACCATTAATAAAGATAAATTAGATGAACGAAAAAAAATCGTTAAACTCTTAAAAGAAAAAAAACAAATTATAGAATTTAATAAATTAACAAATATAACAAGTTTTATAAAAGAAGAGCTTAATGATTATAATATGTCTTTAGAAAATCAGAAATTATTAGTAGATAGAGTAGGCAATAATCTTTATGAATTACATCAAGAAATAGAAAAATTAAAGCAATATAAGGATGCTGATAAAACTATTACGAAAGATGACATTATAAATGTTACTGTTAAAAACGTTGATGTTGATATATTTAATCTTATTGATAACATTATATCTAAAAGAAAAGATTTAGCTCTTGAAAGTTACAATGAAATGCTAAAAGATGGAGAAGAACCTATTAAAATTATAATAATGCTTGCCAATCAATTTAGAATCATGTATCAAGCACGTAATTTATATAAAAAAGGTTATTCAGAAAAAGACATTGCAACACTGCTTAAAGTTCATCCATATAGAATTAAACTAGCACTAAATAAAAGTAGTAAATTTAGTGATGACGTAATTCTTAAATATCTAGAAATGTTAGCAGATTTAGATATTAATATTAAAACAGGTAAAATTTCAAAAGAAATGTGTCTAGAATTATTTATCTTAAAGATATAAAAAAAGACACTTTTTTTGTGCCTTAAAATTCCATTTTCATTAAATCATCTTCATCATCATCGTCATTATTATTATGTTCACGTTCTAAGAATGAAGAATTAGACTTACTTTGTTGATTTAAAAAATCATCAAGTTCTTTTTCAACATTTACAGTTGTTTCTTCTTCAATTTCTTTTTTATTTTCTTTTTCTTTTTCTTCATCTTTTACATCATTCGAATCATTACTATCACTATCTTTAATAGGCATTACATGAATTTTTCTTTCTGAAATCATTTCTTCACCATCTGGAGCTTGTTGGGCTAGGGAAGTTGAACTTAAAGCTTCTTTTAAATCATAACGGTTATCTTCTTTAACTTTACTTTCAACAGTATCATCAAGTTCAATAATTTTAAGTAATTCTTCAAAAGTAGTATAACCTTCAGCTACCTTTTCAAGACCATCTTCAAGTAGAGTAATAACATCAGAAGTATAAACTAAATGACGTAACTTGTCTTTTGGAACATTACTACTAATCGCATCTTTAATATCTTGATTAACAACCAAAACTTCATGTATAGCAATACGACCACTATATCCATTTGAACATTCTTCACACCCCTCAGCTGTATATATTTCATCTACTTCACGATGAAGAACTTTTTTAAATAACTCTTTTTCATAATCATTTGTTTTTCTTTTTGTACGGCAATGTGGACATAATTTACGAGCTAATTTTTGTGAAATTATACCAGTAAGTGCACTAGAAAGTAAATATCTTTCAACATCCATATCAAGTAAACGTTCAATTGTATTTAGTGAATTGTTTGTATGGATAGTAGATAAAACCAAGTGCCCAGTTATAGATGCTCTAACAGCTATCTTAGCAGTTTCAGTATCACGAATTTCTCCAACCATAATAATATTAGGGTCTTGACGTAAAATAGAACGAAGTGCTGTTGCAAATGTAAGTCCTATTTCACTATTTGTTTGAATTTGGTTTACACCTTCAATATTCATTTCGACTGGATCTTCTACTGTAATTATATTAACATCTTCTTTATTTAGTCTTTGTAAAATAGAGTATACAGTTGTAGATTTACCACTACCAGTAGCTCCAGTTACTAAGATAATTCCATTAGGAGAACTAATCATCTTAATAACTTTTTCATAATTACTTTGATTAAATCCTAAAGCCTCAAGTCCTTGAGAACTCATTTTATAATCCAAAATACGAATAACGATTTTTTCTGCCTGTTCAGTTGAAAGCATAATAGGAAGAACAGAAACACGAAGGTCTAAATCAACTCCTTGAAGGGTAGCCTTAATTGCACCATCTTGAGGGAGTCTGCTTTCTGTAATATTCATACCAGAAATAATCTTAATACGTGTAATTAAATTCTTCTTTACAGAATTAGGAACTTCAGCATAATCAACTAAAGCTCCATCAATACGAATTCTAATCTTCATATATTCTTCCATAGGGTCAAAGTGAATATCACTGGCACCTCTTTTACTTGAATCAATTAATATTTCATTAACGATTTCTACAACTGGCATTTTATCGAAATCAAATTTTTTTAACATTTTATTCATCACCCTTTTTATTCAATTAGGACTAGCATTTATCCTAAATGTATTATATAATATATTAAGAATAAAAACAACATAAAGGGGATAAGTTTATGAAAAAAAACAGGAATAAGGGGTTTATGCTTATTGAAACATTGCTTGTATCAACATTCGTTCTTGGGGCAATGACATACATTATAATGCAGTTTAGTGCTCTAAAGAGAAGCTACGATAATTCATTTAAATATAATACGGTTGTAGGACTTTATGGCATTCAAGCATTAGATGAATATGCCAAAAAATACTCACTATATAATACTTTAAAGGGTAGTGCAAATGGGACAAGCGGATATATAGACACAATTTGTAGTAATACCTCTGCTAGTTTCAATTGTACTAACTTAATAAGCGACCTAAACATCGAAAAGGTGTTATTTGTAAAAGACAGTATTTTTAAATCAAAAGTTAATACAAATTATTCTCTTTTTCAAAATGATTATGATTTATATCAATTTGCAAAAAAGATTTCATGGAATGATAATGGTTATCACTGGATTATAAAATACAAAGATAATACATTTGCAACAATTGGGCTCACAAATATATAAAGGAGGCATTTATGAAGAATAATAAGGGATTTACAATTATCGAACTCGGAGTTTCTATTTGCTTAGTAACGGTCGTCTCTTTTCTTTTATTTCAACTAGTTTCAAGCGTAAAGAGTATCTATACAAAAGACGACATCCAAACAACTCTTCTAACAAAGCAAGCAATTATGATTAAAAAAATTCAAGATGATTTACTAAATAGTTTGCCAAATAGTATTACATATTGTAAAGATCACCTTAGTAATTCCTGCTTAATGTTTACGTTTAGTGATGGAACAACAAAAGAATTAATGGTTAACCCAATAGAAAAAAAGATTCTATATGATGATTATTTAATTGATTACTATGATATTGATAATACAGTTGCTTTTGGAGATTTAACATTTAATTCTTCAAATGACTATTTTTCTATTAAAATACCAATCATAAGTAAAATGAATTCTAAAGAAAAAGATTATGGTATTTATATTACAAAACAAGCTAGTACCATATATAATTTAGGAGTACTTGGAGATTTAAGCGTTCCTACTGTAAATGGTACTATTCCAATAAAAAATGATAATGATGATACATGGATGGTAATCTATGAAAAATCGGCAACATGGCTTCAAGATTACTTTGAAAAATATATGAAAAATTTAAAAATAAATGAATGTTCTAATAATAATTCTACTTTTTCAAACAAAATATATGAATTTAAAACTGACACTTCTAGATGGTGTCAAGATACAAATTTTTATTCACAAAAAGTAGCTAATTATCAATATGTTTCAGGATATAATGTTGGAGCACTTGATAAGGATAACTTTGCAAAAACAATTGAAACATCTCTAAATACAAATACAGTTTATATAAAACTAAATGAATATATGGATAAATACACATTTAAAGCAAGAGTGTAAATATGTCAAATGAAAAATATACTAAAATACCTGATAAAATCGCATGAAAAATACGTGCTAAAAAGAAAGGCAAATACGGAAGATCAGTATCACTCAAGATACTGATTATTTGTATATGTACGCTTAATCCTCCAAAAGATAAAATCATTGTTGCTAAAATAGTTTTAAGTTTAAGTGGAATTGCAAGCATTCCTACATATTTTAATCCTTGAGTCATTTCAATAATTCCATTAATGATTGCTTGATAATAAGGTGGTTCATGCAAAATATTATTAATAATTGAAGTTATAGTCAAAAAGACAGTTATCGTACCAAGAACAAGTAAAAGAGTCTCTATACTATCACTTATGGCTTTACTCATAATTTGACCAAATGTTTTATTAGAATTAATTCTTTTTTCATGCATCTTTAAAATCGCATTTTTTAAAGATATTTTTTCTAAATCTTTCACACTTGGTGCATAATTTCTAAGTAATATTCCAATAATTATATTACAAATATAGTGACTGCTTAAAATTAAAATACCAACTTCTTTATTATTTAAAAACAAAACTGATACCGTTCCTAGAATAAATAAAGGATTAGAAAAATGTGAAAACATCAATAACTTTGTAGCTTCTTTTTTATTTATTTTGCCATCGAGATATAGTTCTCTTGTATATTTAGCACTACTTGGAAAACCAGATATAATACTCATAATGAAGGCGAAAGCCGCATTTCCATTCATATGAAATAAATACCACATTACATTTTTAAAAACTTCACTAGATAATTCAACAAAACCATAATTAATAAGAAATGTACTCACAACAAAAAAAGGAAACAGTGATGGAAAAACACTTGTTTTCCATATTTCTATTGCAAAGGAAACAGCATCTAAAACAACATTAGAATTAGATAAAATCATTATAGTAAAAAATAATAAAACCGCCATTACAATTATACTTTCACAAATTTTTCTCATAAAACGACCTCACATATGATACAATTAAAAAGAAGGGGATAAGATAAACATGCTTAATAAATTATATGAAAAAATAAAAAATTTCATTATAAAAAATAAAATTTTTATAATTATAATGATTTCAACCATATTAATCTCAACAATAGAATTTCCATATTATATAGAGTCTCCGGGTGGGATAATAGATATATCAGATAAAATAGATATATCTACAAATTATAAAAATACAGGCTCATTAAATCTTGCTTACGTAACAGAGTATAAAGCAACAATTCCAACACTTATTGCTGCTAAATTTAATAAAGATTGGGTCATAAATAAAAGCGATACTAGTGATAATAACAATACTGATGAAAATATGTATCTAAGAAACCATATTATGCTTGATGAAGCAAATTTCAACGCTACAAAAGTTGCTCTTGATAAAGCAAACATAAATTATGAAATCAAAGAGCAAAAACTTTATGTAACTTACATTTTAAGTGAAGCTAAAACTGATTTAAAAGTGGGAGATATTATTACTAAAATAAATAATCAGAATATTACTTCAAAAAATGAATTAAAAGAACTATTAAATAATTCAAATAGTGATACTGTTATCTTTAATGTATTAAGAGATAATAAAGAAATAACTTGTAAAGCAAAGTGGATAATGTATGATAATAAAGAAGTTATTGGATTTACCTTAAGTGAAGTAGGGAAGATAAAAACTACTTCTAATATAACATTTCATTTTAATAAAAATGAGTCTGGTCCATCTGGAGGATTAATGATGAGTTTAGCCATATATAATGCGCTAACCAATAAAGATATAACACATGCTAGAAAAATAGTTGGAACAGGAACAATTGATAGTGAAGGCAACGTAGGAGAAATAGATGGTATCTCATTTAAATTAAAAGGTGCTGTAAAAGCACATGCAGATATATTTCTAGCTCCAGCTGGGAAAAATTATGATGAGGCTATTAAACTAGCTAAAGAAAATAACTATAAAATAAAAATATATTCTGTTTCAACATTTGATGAAGCACTTAATATATTGGAACAATAAAAAAACAGGATTACCTGTTTTTTAATTTGCCTCTATAAATACCGATTTGTCAAAAGCATGATCGGCAACATTTAAATTTTCAAGTTCACTTGTACTAATTAAAAAGAATTTTGATAATAGCATATTCTCACCAGTATTAGTGACAGGATCATCCCAAGTTAAATCTAAATGCTTCCACTGGCCATTAATATATAGTAAATTCCATATGTGTTCACTACTAGATACACGATAATTCAAAACTCCAAAGTCATATAAAAATAATGCCATTGCATCGGTATATCCACCACATATTGCAGTATGATTTATAAGAGCACCATAAGCTGTATTGCTTTTACTTGTGCTATCAAAAGAAGCATTACTATCATAAACTGTTGTATCAATAATATAATCATGAATTGCTTTTATTTTTTCTAAAAGACTCATAGAATCATTTAAAACATTATTTTCAATCTCATCCTTTTTTGCTTCAATCAAAGCAATATCAAAATCTGAATAAACTTTATCAACAGTAACATCAATTCTTCCAAAATTATTCATATTGATATGCATTTCATTATAAGTATTATAGGGATGAACAAAATTATTAATATCTGATAATATTGTAGGGCTATCTAAAATAGCTTGAACATCGCTGGTACAATCTTTATAAGATAAATCACACACAAATGAAAACTTATCCCAGCCGTTATTCAAAATAGTATAAAAAATATTAAGCAAATCTTGTCTATTTTTGGGCGAGAAATCTTCAGTTAATTGAACATATTTATAAGAGTTTTCTAATGCATAATCATTTTTTCCTTCAACTATAAATTCTCTAGGATATATAACATTAACAAGTATGTAAGTAACAATTTCTTCCTTATAAAATAATAGGCAAAGTAAGATACATACAGTTACAAGCCAGCATAAAAATTTCTTCATATTATCACCATATTTATTATAACAAAAAAGTATAAAAAAAGAAGTAAAAATTACTCCATTTCATTTACTTTTTTTGTTAATCTTGACTTATTACGTGCTACAAAGTTACTAGTAACAACACCATGTGCAAAAGCTTTATCAATTCTTTTAATTGCAACAGCTAAAGCATCAGTAGCTTCCTTTTTATCTTTTGCAATAACAGCTTTCTCTACATTTTTAATAGCAGTTCTCATACTTGCTCTATAATCATTATTTTCTACTTTTTTCTTTGCAATAGTTTTTACTGCTTTTTTTGCATTCTTCATATTTGGCATAGAATCTCACCTCCAAGTCATTAACCTCCTATATTTTAACAAATTTAATAATAAATTGCAAATGATATCCTAAAAATTGTCAAAATTTATAATACTTTTACATAAAATGTTCAAAATATAGATGGTGATATTATATGAAACATACTGTAGATTTATCAAAATATCAAATTAGAACAGACTTAGCTATAGATTTAGTGGATTCAAATAAAATAGAAAGTGAAATTATTACTGATAACAAAATTAAAACAACTAGAACTATAATAAATAAACATATAGCAAAAGAAATTAATAAAAAAGAAGGATATTATGTAACAATTGAATTTGAAGACGTAACTGATACTAAAAATAAAGAAGAAGTAGAAGAAGTCTTTACACGTGAAATAAAAAACATTTTAAATATTTCTAATATCAAAGAAAAAGATACAGCTCTTATAATTGGTCTTGGAAATCCGCTTTCTACGCCAGACTCACTTGGTCCATATGTGATAGATGACATTTTAGTAACTAGACATATTTATGCCTTAGGGGAATTAGCTGAAGATTATAGGTGCGTTAGTGCTATTAAACCAGGTGTTACAGGAACTACTGGGATAGAAACAAGTGATTTCATTAAAAGCACTATAAATACCATAAAACCAGACTTCATAATAGTAATAGATGCACTTGCAAGTAAATCACTACATCGTATTAATAAAACAATTCAAATAAGTAACACTGGGATCTCACCTGGTAGTGGAATTGGAAATGAAAGAAAAGAAATAAGTAAAGAAACAATGGGTATTCCTGTTATCGCAATTGGAATTCCAACTGTAGTTGATGCAATAACAATTGTAAGTGATACAATAAACTATATGTACAAATACTATGCATTTCACAAAGATTATAGTAAAAACCCAATAAGCAATCTCACTCTTGCAAGTAGCATTAATTATTTAAATAGAGACATTGAAGTAAAAAAAGAGGATAAAGAAAATTTACTTGGATTAATCGGAACATTTGAAGAAGACGAGGTAAGAGAGCTTCTTTTTGAAGTATTATCGCCAGTAGGCTATAATTTAATGGTAACAACAAAAGAAATCGATTTTATCATAGAAAAATTAAGTAATATTTTATCGTCTGGGATAAATAAAGCACTTCATAAAAAATATAAAAGCCTATAATAATAGGCTTTTTACATATACATAAATAAAGAAGATATGAATACTCCAACCATTAAAATAAGCATAATTATTGCAGCAATCTTTTGAACATTTATTTTCTTCTTTTTATTCTTCTTTTGGTTTTTCACTTAAATCACCTCATATATACCATTATAATATATTTTGAATAAAATAGGAATAATTTTATTTAGTTTACATAGTATTTGGTAGAGGTGACTTATGAAACAAATAATAGACAAGCTAATAGATGCTGCAAAAAAAGAGAGAAAAAAAATTATATTTTTAATTGTTCTAGCATTAATCGGAATCACTATGGGTTCAATTTTTACAACAATGTTATCACAAAATGATAAAGTCTTAGCTCAAACATATATTAAAGATTTTATAACAAACATAAATAATAATAAACTAAATTATTTAGATAGTTTTAAATCAGCATTTATGTCAAATGTAATCTTAATACTTACAATTTGGATACTAGGCATTTCTATTATAGGAATTCCAGTAAACATATTTATATATTTTGTTAAAACATTTGTAATTGGTTTTTCATTATCAGCTTTTATTTTGACATACAATGTTAAAGGATGTTTATTAGGGCTTATATATATATTTCCACACCATATTATTAATATAGCAATATATATATTATTACTAATGTTTTCCCTAAACTTTTCCCTAAAAATATTAAAATCACTAAAAAGTAAAAAGCAAATGTCATTAAGATTAACCTTTAATAGATATATAGTAATTTTAGTTTTTACATTAATAGTTACATTACTTACAACCTTAACTGAAGTATTTGTAACACCTTTCATTATTAAAAAGATAATATTTATTTTAAAATAAAAATGGAATAGCCTTTAATCTTTCCTTTTTTTTTGATATAATAAATAAGTGGTGATAATATGAAAACAGTAGTAGTTGGTATAAGTGGTGGAGTAGATAGCAGCGTTGCTGCATTACTACTAAAAGAACAAGGATACAATGTTATAGGATTATTTATGAGAAACTGGGATGCCAGTATTAATAATGACATTGCCGGTAATCCAACATTAAATGAAAATATATGTCCGCAAGAACAAGACTACAATGATGCACTTAATATCTGTAATTCACTTTCTATCCCTCTACATCGTGTTGATTTTGTAAAAGAATACTGGGACTATGTATTTACATATTTTTTAGATGAACTAAAAAAAGGAAGAACACCAAACCCTGATATTATGTGTAACAAATATATTAAATTTGATATGTTTATTAAAGAAGCCAAAAAACTTGGAGCTGACTATATAGCAACAGGTCACTATGCACAAATAAAAGATGGCATTTTACTTAGAGCTGTTGATAGAAATAAAGATCAAACTTATTTCTTATCACAATTAAGCCATAAACAACTTGAGAATGTCTTATTTCCAATCGGTCATCTTGATAAACCTACTGTTAGAGAAATTGCTAAGAAAAATAATCTTATTACAGCATCAAAAAAAGATTCTACAGGAATTTGCTTTATTGGAGAAAGAAATTTTTCTAAATTTTTAACTAATTATTTGCCTAATATTCCAGGAGATATCATCAATATTGAAACAAAGGAAGTTATGGGTAAACATATTGGTCTTATGTATTATACAATAGGGCAGAGAAGAGGACTACATGTAGGTGGTACAACTAATCGTTTATACGTTGTCGGAAAGAATTTAGAAAAAAATATTTTATATGTATCAGATGATGAAGATGAGAAATATCTGTATAGTACATCATGTATTGTTGATACTCTAAATTGGCTAGGAAAAGAAAAATTAACAAAATGTAGTGCTAAATTTAGATATCGTCAACCAGATAATGATGTCACACTTACATGGCTTAATAACAATGAATTATTAGTAACATATACTGAAGGTGTAAAATCTGTAACACCTGGTCAAGCATGCGTTTTTTATTTGGATGATGAATGCCTAGGTGGTGGAATAATAAAAGAAGTACAAAAAGATAATAAAAAACTATGGTATCTTTAATAGATAATTTTCTTGTACTTGACAATAAATAAACTAAAGATTAAAATTATAATAGTAGGAGGGTTTAAGTTATATGGATAAATTAAATGAAATATTACATGAACTTGGAATATCAAAAGTAAAACTTGCAAAATTTTTAGGCGTTTCACGTCAAATGATTTATAATTATTTAGAATTAGATGATTTAAGTAAATGGCCAAAAGATAAAAAAGTACTTTTAATGAATTTACTTGGAATTAAGACTCCAGAAGAAATAAATACAATTAAAGTAGATACAGATTACATTATAGAAGTTGAATCAAGAATTAATAGTTTATTTGAAGCTTCTATAAAACAAAACAACGAAGCAAGTTACACTACTGATACAGAGAACTTAAATGATAAACAAAAAGAAGTATTAAATAATATTATAAATATAATAAAAGAAAATATGGAAGATGATAGTAGTGATGAAAATTTGAAGATGTATGAATATCTATATCACTTCTTACAAACTATGGAATCTTCAAAGGAAACAAAATATATGCTAGGATATATAGTTAAAACGGCTGGTTTTGTTGAACCACTAGAATATATTTTTAATGAAGATGAACAATTTTTATTTGAAAGTTTAATGTTTTCTGCTATGACATTATATAATAATAGTAATGGTGTATCTAAAGCTAAAATAGCAGAAGCACACAAGAGATTTGTAAATCAAATTGAACATAAAATGGAAGAAAAAATAAGTAGAACATTACAACTAAATACAGTTAAAGTCCAAGCATTAAAAGAATTAGGATTTACTGAAATAAATGAAGAAAATGCTGCTGTTGTATTGGAAAAAATGGCAGAAATTGAATCAAGAATAGTAAATTAAAAAGCGTTAAGATTAATAACGTTTTTTTATTGCAAAGAATGTCATTTAAAGTAGGGGAGTGAATACTAAATATAAATATACATAATAATTTTAATTAATTAGGTAATAATATTAATAATCATCAATAAAAAGGAGGTGGTACAATATGGAAAAAAAATTTAAAATCGATAAAAACACTTATTTGTTATATGAATTTTTAAGCTTTTTTAACTACTATCATTTTGAAGATAATAAAATTAAAGAAAAAATTGATAATTTAAAACAATACATTGACAAAAAAATATATCCTAAAGATTTTGGATCTAAAGATATTGTGGATGAATATTTACTTGATGTATTTATACTGAATGATTAGAAAAGAATAATTTATAATAGTAGTCTTTTTTATTATTTTGTTGGAAGTTAACATAATATATATTATCGGAAGTTAAACACTTATAAATTTTTCTAGATAAAAATATATTAATATTTATAATTACATACATTATATTTGTTTAATTGCCTATAATATATATGATTATTTTATATATATTATTTTATATATATTATTTTATATATATTATTTTATATATATTATTAATATAATTAAAAAAATTTATCAATAAACTGATTAATTTATAACTTATTATCATATTATTAATATCCTTAAGAATAATTTAGTCATCATCATATTTTAAATTAGTTTTAAGTTAAATATGATAATAAATCATGTATAATAAGAATTTATATTTTAAATTGAGATGAACAAGTATTCAACTTTAAATAATTCGATTTAAAATATGAAACCATATATTGTTATTATTATTGCGAAATTTTAATTATTTATACTATATATAATATATAAATATATAACATAGAAAAATTATTTTATTGTTCCCCTATTAAAATCAAATAAAATGAAATAGGGGAAGTACTTATATTTTTAATAATTAAATAAAAAATAACATATCTTTGTTTCTAATAAACTTACTTGTTTTGTTAATCCTGTATTCATATTTTAATATATAAGAAATAAATGATAATAGGAAAATATATATGTAACAGTAATAACATAAAATACTTATACTCCGTATTTAAAATTTAATCTCCTCTCCTACCCTACTACTATTTCTAAAAATTTATCTTAATCTATGTATATAGCATACGATAGTGCTCATACTATAATTGGGTGATAGAAATGAAAAATAATAAAAATATGAAGTCTAACAATAAGATGCAAAGATCAAATGTTACTAACAAGTCATCAAACAGAGTAAGCGATAATTGTAAACGCAATAATGTTTCTGACAAAAAATCTGATAGTAGCATAGGTTTTGAAAATGAGTCTCATTCATTTGAATTAGACGAAAATGATGATCATTCATTTGAACTTAGATAATTTCATACCCAAAGAGCAAAATTAACTTTGCTCTTTTATTTATATTAAAATAATGCTTATCAACATAAAACACATACCAATCATTAAAAATAATATTGAACTTTTTAATTTATTGTATTTGAATGAACTAGGAAGTAACTCATATATAGATATATTTATCATAATACCAGCTATAACTGAAAAAAGGCATCCCATTGTTACATCATTAATAAATGGTTTTAAAAATAAACTTGTTATAACTGCACCAAAAAGTTCAGATAAACCTGAAATAAAAGTATACAAAAGAGCCTTTTTTTTGCTTTTTGTAGCATAATAAATTGGAACAGATATGCTTATACCTTCTGGAATATTATGAAGTGCTATTGCAAGTGTAAGTGTAATTCCAAGCTTACTATCAGAACAACCAGCCATAAAAGTTGCTATACCTTCCGGGATATTATGTATAATAATTGCAAGCATTGAAACTACCCCTACCCTATATAATTCATCATTACTAGTATCAGGTAAATATTTATTTATTGTAAAAGAAATAATAATTCCTATATTTAAAAATATTAATAAAATTAAAATTGCAGGAAATATTTTAAAAGTACCTGATAATAAAGAAAACGATTCCGGTATTAAATCAAAAATAGATGCTACAAGCATTACTCCTGCTGCAAAACTAAGTGATGCAAGTATAACAAACTTATTTTTACGTTTAAAAATAAAAATAAGTATAGTTCCTATCATAGTTGATAGTCCTGCAAGTGTTGTTAATAAAAAAGGCATATAATCACCAATGAATTATATGCTTAAACGAATTTAAAAATAATATAAACTTATATATTTTTTTCATTTATATCTTTTAATTTTGCTTTAATCAAAAGTATCAATTCCATAGGTATATTTTTTAACTTTGGAAGAACAATTAAAGCATCCTGTAACTTTCCTTTGAGTAATGTATTGTCTTCAATACTATCAGCTATTTCTTTCAAATTATAATCATCTAGATAATTTTGTTTAACAAAATTTTTAATATATTCTTCAAGTTCATGCATAACATAATATTTTATTGTATCTTCATCAAGCTCACGTATTCCAAAATATGCACCCACTAATATTTTATATTGATCTATCAGTAGCATAATATCACTTCCAGTAATATTTTATCGCAAATAAAGATAAAAAACTAGTCTTATATTAAACTAGTTTTAATCATCCAAAGTTCTTTTTCAAAAAAGCACAAATTATTTTCTAGCATTGATACAGTGTAATAGTCATTTTCTTTTCCGTAATACGAGATTAAGTCTTTTGTATAGTCTTTCATAAAAGTAAAATCATTATCTAAAACTTCTAATACCTGTTTTCCATTAAAATTCATACTTTTCATTGATTTAATTGTTGAGATATCTTCTATTTCACGTAACGATGTAAAAGGCATACCATTTAACATTTTAATTCTCTCAGCAGTACTATCATACATAAGTGCTAACTTTTCATAATAATCTTGAAGTTTTTTATGTAAGCCAAAGAAACTTTCTCCAACAATATTAAAATGCAGATTATACAAATTATTATTTAAAACTTTTAGATTTGCCATATATTCATTTAATATATCAATATTAGAATTTTTATTCATAAAAACACCTCTCACATCATTTTATGAGAAGTGTCTAGAAATGTTTATAAATTTTCTTTTAAAACAGCTGTAAACTCTTTTTGAATTTCATCAAGTCTAGCTTCAGTTTTAGCTTCAAAACGAACAGTTATATTAGGACCTGTATTAGATGCTCTAACAAGTGCCCATCCATCTTCAAATTCCACTCTAATACCGTCTATATCGACGAATGAATAATCCTTCTTTTTGGCGTATTCTTTTACCTTGTTCACAACTTTAAATTTCTTTTGATCAGTTGTTTTAAATTTTAATTCCTCAGTTGAAAAATAATGATTAATATTATCTAACCAAGAACTAACACTTTTACCAGTAGTTGATACAACTTCTACCATACGAAGTCCGGCATATATTCCATCATCAAATCCTGGGAACTTGTCTCTAAAAAACACATGTCCAGAATATTCACCACCAAAATCAAAATTTCCCTCTTGCATCTTCATATTGGAATATGAATTTCCTGTACGATACATAACCGGTTCAATATCCAAATCTTTAAGCGCATCAATTAAAGTTTTTGAACATTTTACATCAAACAAAGCCTTTCTCACCTTTAAATTTGGATTTAAATAACGATACATTATAAGCATATACATATCTGCAGCAAGAATATTTCCTTTTTCATCACAAATTCCAACTCTATCAGCATCACCATCTATACCAATTCCAAGGTCATATCCTAGTTCTACCACTTTCTTAGATAATGCTTCCATATTTTTAGAAACAGCAGGATCTGGTTGATGATTTGGAAAATTACCATCACTTTCACAATACAAAGGATAATATGTAATAGGTAATCTATCTAAAATATCCTTTACGATAATTGAGCCTGTACCATTTCCACAATCAATTACAATTTTCATACCAGGTTTAATATTTACTGATGTTGTTATAAGATGAATGTACTTTTCTCTAATATCATAATCTATTTTATATCCAGTACCATCTAGATAATTTCCTTCTAAAGTATAATCTCTAAAATCATAAATATATTTACCGTATGCATTACCATAGTCTTCAAATGAAATTTTAAAACCATTATCATCTTTAGGATTATGACTAGCTGTAATCATTATTCCTGTTGGTATATTTAAAAATTTACGGGCAAAATAGTACATAGGTGTTGTGACTAATCCAAGATCAACAACATCCATTCCACTATCCATTATTCCTTTAATTAAGGCATCATGAAGCACAGGAGATGATATACGGTTATCATGACCAACTAATACTCTTTTAGCATCATATTTTCTAATATAAGAACCATAACTCTTACCAAAAGTATATGCTACATCTTCATTTAAATCAGTAGGATATACCCCTCTAATATCATATTCTCTAAATATTTCCTTTTTTATTTCTTTTGTTATTTTCATATTTTTTCCTTTCTATCCATGAGGATGATACATGTGATAATTATCATCCCTAAACTTATCTGTAATATTTGTATATATTTGTGTTGTTGATATACTTTCATGACCAAGCAACTCTTGAATACTCCTTAAATCAGCTCCTGCCTCAAGCATATGCGTTGCAAAAGAATGTCTAATAGTGTGAGGTGAAAAGTCTGTATCAATGCCTTGCTTTCTAGCAATTTGTTTTAGTATTTTAAAGAAAGCTTGTCTTGTCATCTTATCTCCCCTAACTGATAAAAATACATAATCAGAAGTTTCTTTTACAAAATAGCTTCGATAATATTTAATATATATATTTAAATATTTCATTGCATATTCACCAATTGGGACTTGTCTTACTTTTGAACCTTTTCCTAAAACCCTTATTGTTTCATTCTCAAAATCGATATCAGTAAGTTTAAGGTTAATTAATTCACTAATTCTCATTCCGGTTGCATACATAAGTTCAAGCATAGCTTTATTTCTGTAATCATATGGTGTTTGAAGTTTTATATTTAAAAGTTTATCAACCTCTTCTACTGATAAAGCTTTAGGTAATTTTTTATACATTTTAGGAGAATCAATCATATCCATGGGATTTGATTTAATATATGATTGTTTAATTAAAAACTTATAAAAATCTCTTAAAATAGTTATTGTATGAGCATTTGTTCTGGTCGATATGCCATTATCACTTCTAACTTTCAAAAATGATACAATATCATCCCTAGAAAGAGAAATAGGATCCTTACCATTTAAATATTCTTCAAGCATCAATAAATCAGATTGATATGAAAGAATAGTATTTTTTGATGCTCTTTTATCAATTTTTAAATAATCTATATATTGCCTAAATATATCTGTCTTTAATGCCTTCATAATTAAATCTACCATCCTTAATTATTATATCATAAAATCAAGTTTTAATATACATCATTATTATTTTATCTAACTAATATTTCTTTATTTTTTTCTTTATCTAATTCATACTATAAACATTAGTATTGTGATATAATATGAATACTTGAGGTGATGTTATGTTTGAACCGCTAGCTGTTAAACTTAGACCTAATAACATTGATGAAGTTATCGGACAAAAACACTTATTGGGAGAAAATAAAATTCTTAGAAATATAACTGAAAACGGCAAAATATTTTCAATGATTTTATATGGTAAACCAGGTATTGGGAAAACTACAATAGCACTAGCTATTGTAAAACAACTTGGCTTAAAATGCCGTACTTTAAATGCTGTTATTAATAATAAAAAAGATTTTGATATTGCTATCGAAGAAGCTAAAATGTATAAAGGGCTTGTCATTATAATGGATGAAATACATCGTTTAAACAAGGACAAACAAGACTTATTACTTCCCTACTTAGAAAGTGGTTTAATTGTTTTAATTGGTATGACAACATCAAATCCATATCATAAAATAAATCCAGCCATAAGAAGTAGATGTCAAATATTTGAATTAAAAGAATTAACTGAAGAAGATATTATAGAAGCATTAAATAAAGCTATCAAAACAGAATATTTAAAAGGTATTGAAATAACTGATGAAAGTATTAAATATATTGCTAATCTATCAAGCGGTGACTTAAGATTTGCGTATAACCTATTAGATGTTGCTTACTCGTCAGTCAAAGATAAAAAAATTACAATTGATATTATTAAATCAATCAATAGTAAACCCGTCATGTTTCATGACAAAAATGAAGACGGACATTATGATGTTATAAGTGCTTTTCAAAAATCAATTCGTGGAAGTGATGTTGACGCTGCACTACACTATCTAGCTAGATTAATTGAAGCCGAAGATTTAGATATTTTATATAGAAGAATGACCGTAATTGCATATGAAGATATTGGTCTTGCTAATCCATCTATAGGACCTAAAGTTGAAGCTGCTATTGCAGCTTGTGAAAGGCTTGGACTTCCAGAAGGCAGAATTCCCCTAGGTGATATCGTAATTGAATTAGCCCTTTCTCCTAAATCTAATAGTGGGCATTTAGCCCTTGATGAGGCTCTTAATGATATAAGAAAAGGAAATACTGGTAATGTTCCTAGCAATATTAAAACAACATCACCTGATTATAAATATCCTCATGACTACCCTAATCATTGGGTATATCAACAATACATGCCTGATAATTTAATTAATAAAAAATATTACCACCCAAATACAACAAGTAAATATGAAAAAGCTTTAAAAAGTGTATATGATTCTATTGAAAGATTAAAAAAAGAAGCACAAAAATAAGTGCTTTTTCATTTTTATTAATAAATTTAATATAATATAATGGTTAAATTTGACAAATATATATTTTTGAGTATAATAACACCTACATAAAAAAAGGGGGTATTTTTATGTTAAATCTTAATAAAATTGTCTATATGACACTTATATGTATTGGTATTGGTATTGGAATATTCGCATCTAGTATATCTCTACTAACATCAAATAATTTATTAAGCTATTTCCTACTATTTATTACATATGGGCTTGGAATCGTTTTAGTAAATGCTAGACGAAAATATCCATTATTTAATAAAAAAACGAGATAACTCGTTTAATACCACGTAAGTAAGTTAATTATAAAATTCATATCTATTCTAAAAAGAAGAATTATAATTGCTCCAACAGCAAGAAATGGTCCAAAAGGAATCTCATGATTCTTTTTTTTATATAAAATCCAAAGAGATACCGGAAGTCCAATAAATGATGCTAAAAAGACCGTAAGAATAGCCTCAGGGAAACCTAAAGTTAAACCTAAAATAAACATAAGTTTAATGTCTCCCCCACCCATCGATTCTTTTTTGAAAAGAAAATCACCTATTTTTTTTAATGCAAACATAAATAAAAATGATAAAACTCCAGCCCCAATAGATATAATTAAACCTTTTAAACCACTTTTTATATAAATACATATAGCAAGTAATATAAAAGAAAAAATTAGTAATTCATCAGGAATAATCATTGTTTGGTAATCACTTATTATGATTATTAATAAAGTTGATATAAGTATTATGGCTATAAAGAAATCAATTGATGCTCCAAATACTTTATATGAAATAGCAAATAAAACTCCTGTTGTAAATTCAAATATAGGATAAAATAGTGATATTTTTTCTTTACAATAACGACATTTACCACCTAAAAATAAATAAGAGAATATTGGAAACAAATCCAATATTCCCAGTTTATGATTACAGTTTGTACAATGAGATGATGGATATATTAAAGATTCACCTCTTGGAAGTCTATATCCAACAACATTATAGAAAGAGCCAAGAACAATTCCAAAAAAGAAACTTACAATCGTATAATATAATTCCATAAAAACCACCTCTTAATACTGTTGAATAGATTGATACATACCAAACATTGGTATAATAATTGCTAAAATAATTGCTCCAACAATAACTGTTAAAAAGACTGTTAAAATTGGTTCAATAAATGTTTTAATTCTGTTTACTGAATCTTTATGAAGCATTTGGTAATAAGTTGATACTTTCTTCATCATTTCTGGTAATTCACCAGTTGTCTCACCAGTTACTAACATTTCATATGCAGGAAGTGGGAATGCCCAATGATCTTTAAATGCTTCAGATATTTTTTCACCCTTTGATAAGTTATTAACTGTGTTTGCAATTAAATCCTTATAAATTTCATTATTTGTAACTTTTAACAAAATATCCATACTGTCTGTAATAAATACACTATGAGCAAGTAAAGATGCAAATGTTTTCGTAAAATTTGTAACTTCATTATAAATGATTGTATTACCAATAACTGGAATATGCATCATTATGTATTGAAGAAATGCTCTAAAACCACGTATATTTTTATAAAGTACAATAACAACAACACAAATTACAATTATAGCAAGTAAAATTCCAAAACTATAACTTCTAAGGAAAGCACTAACAGCCATTATAAACAATGTAAATCCAGGAATCTTAACACCTTCCATACTAGCATAGATATCTGTAAATTGAGGTATTACATACACAAGCATAAATGTAATAACTGCAATAGCAAAAACAAATACAATACTAGGATAAGTTAAGGCACTTATCATTTGTTTACGCGTTTGTTCCATTTCTGAATAATACTCAGCCATATCATCTAATACCTCAGGAAGTTCTCCTGTCATCTCGGCTGTTTTTACCATGTTAATTAAAAGTCTTGGAAACGCTTCTCCTTGTTTATCCATTGCATCACTTAAATTATCACCCATTGTAAGGTTATAAACAAGTGACTCCAAAACCTTTTTATATCCTTTCTTTTTATACTGTCTTGACAAGATTCTAAGAGCTTCAACAAGTGTAATACCAGCTTTCAAATACGTTGATAATTGAGTTATTAAAAATATCAAGTCTTTTGTTTTAAATTTAGTAGTATTTCCAAGAGCCTGTTTATGCATTATTGTATCAAGCCAACTTGCTTTTTTAATACTATATACCTCGTAGCCCTCACTTAATAAATATGAGTGAACCTCTACTTTTGAAAAAGCTTCTGAAAAATCTTTTACAACTTTACCATTAGGTGCTTTTGCTTCATATATAAATAAAATCTTTTGATCACTTTTTTTAGCTGCTTCACCTTCAAAATCAAGCGGTAATACTTGACGTTCAATTTCTTTTTGCTTATTTTTCGAAACAAAAAGGCCTTTAAATTGATTAGTTAAAGATTTAAACCAACTGCTAAAGTCAATTTTATTTCTTTCTCTTTTAGCTTTTTTATTAACATATGGTGTTTCACTTTCTGCTTTTCTAGCATTTTGATGTTCCTTACGTTTACGTGCATTTTCTTCAGCAATAAACTCTTGTGCTTTTTTAATTTCCATCTCACGTATACGTTTACGTTCTTCTTCTGAACGTTTATCAGCTTCAGTTTTACTAGCAGCCATACGTTTAAGTTTTATTTCTTCAAGTCTTTTTTTCTTTATTTCGGCTTTTATTCTTTTTCTCTCTAAACGTTTTTTTGCTGTTTTTTCTCTTTGTTTTGCAAGAGATGGTTCTAACGCAATAAATAATTTACGTCCACCATATATAAGTAATAAAAGCGGCGTACTAAGTCCATACAACAAATAAAAGAAAATTTGTTTCAATATTAAACTAACAACTAAAACTCCTTTTCCAAAATAAGAAACTATTTCTATTAGAAAAGATAATATATAATACATTGTAAAAAACAACCCAACGCAAAAATATCTTATTCCAAATAATGGTATTTTAACAATAAAAGACAAAACTGTTAAAACACCTGAAAAAAACTTGTTGTGCATACCAACACCGTCCAATCCCGTATTATTCTACATTAAATTATATCATAAAAACATTAAATGTAAAACATTTTTTTGATTTACATATAATATTTTAGAAAGGAGTATTAATATGAATTATTATAACCCATATTTCAGCTATCCTTATATGATGAGTCAACCTGCAGCGCAGACTGGAGGATTCCTAAGTAATTTATTTAAAGGTGGAATTAATTGGAGCTCTATATTATCAGGTACACAAAAAACACTAAATATCGCTAATCAAGCAATCCCACTTGTAAAACAAATCTCACCGGTTATGAAAAATGCTAAAACAATGTTTAATATTATGAACGAATTTAAAAAAGTAGATACTCCTACTGTAACAACTGCAGCAGTATCTAAAGAAAAAGTAAATGAAGAAAATTATGAAACTATAACAAATAATAGTTACCAAGAGCAAAATAATGGTCCTAAATTTTTTATATAAAAAAGAACTTCCCTACAGTTCTTTTTTTAGTAACATTATTTTAATTTTGAGTAATAATTTTTTTATTAAATATTTATTTGGTAATTTTTGTAAAATAATACCATAAGTATTCATCAAATGAGATAAATAATCTATGTCAAGACTATTTTTTCTTTTTCTTATAACAGGTCCAAGCCATAAATCAATTAACGAATAATGTTTATGTCCCCTTTTACATCTAATTAAAACATAAAAGATATCTCTTTCTATAACAACATATTCTTCATTTATTAAAAAGCCTTTTTTAACAATTTCTTTTCGTAAATGATATAAATCATTATTACTTTGTAAAATAAGTGTATCTACATATTTTAATTTTTCACTATTAAGAATTGATAAAATAGTTGTGGTCCCCATTCCACAAATAACGGCAGTATATAAACCTGACATTTCAATTTTATCAAAACCACTACAGTTTACTGTTAATATTTCATCTTCAAGATTATATTTTTTTATATTAGATTTAGCTATTTCATATGCATTTTTATTTACATCACTGGCAATACATTTATTTTGATTATATAAAGTTAAATAAACATCTAACAGTGCATGATCACACCCAATATCAATAACTTTAGCCCCCTTAGGAACTAAAGAAGCTATTGCTTTTAATCTTTTACGTATTTGCATTAATCAATCATATAATCTTTAAGTTTGCGAGAACGTGATGGGTGTCTTAGCTTACGAAGAGCTTTGGCTTCAATTTGACGAATACGTTCACGAGTTACACCAAATAATTGTCCAACTTCCTCTAATGTTTTAGATTTGCCATCATCTAATCCAAATCTTAAACGAATAACTTTTTCTTCTCTTTCTGTTAAAGTAAGTAATACTTCATCTATTTCATCTTTTAACATTTCATTTGTTGCATATTCTTCTGGACTGGCATTGCTTTCATCTTTAATAAAATCACCTAAGTGAGAATCATCCTCTTCACCAATTGGAGTTTCTAAACTAACTGGTTCCTGACTAATTTTATATATATCTCTTATTTTATCTACAGACATATTCATCTTAGCGGCAAGTTCCTCTTCGCTTGGTTCACGATTTAATTCAAGTGTTAACTGTCTTTGAATACGAGCCAACTTATTAATTGTTTCAACCATATGAACTGGAACACGAATTGTTCTTGCTTGATCAGCAATGGCACGAGTTATTGCTTGACGAATCCACCATGTCGCATATGTTGAAAATTTATATCCTTTAGTAACATCAAATTTATCGACAGCCTTCATAAGACCAATGTTACCTTCTTGAATTAAATCTAAAAATAACATTCCACGACCAACATAACGTTTAGCAATACTAACAACTAAACGAAGATTAGCTTCCGCTAAAATCGTCTTTGCTTGCTCATCACCAGCTAAAATACGATCTGCAAGTTCTAACTCTTCCTCCATTGAAAGTAATTTTATTTGACCAATTTCTTTCAAATACATACGGACAGGATCATTAATTGTCAAATCTTTAGTTAAAATATTATCATCCATTATAACAGGAGTCTCTTTAGCCTCTCCACCTTGTTCTTCATCTTCTTCAGATACTATAGCAATACTATTTTCATTAAATAAATTATATAGTTCATCAAGAGCATCTGCATCTAAATCAAGGCCCTTTAAAGATGATGCAAGTTCTTCATATGTAATAAAACCTTTTTCTTTTCCTTTTTTTACAAGTTCATTTTTTCTTTCATCAAATGTTTTTATCTCATTTATCATATTATTTCTCCATTTCCCTCTCCTTCAATAAACGAAGGTCCATTATTTTTTGTGCTATAAGTGCTTTTTTACTAGCATTCATTTCTTTTTTTAATTCCAATTTTAACTTTTTAGTTTGTTCTTCCACATTATATTGATATATAACATGAATATAATCATCTATCTCCTCATCACTAAAATTATCTTTTAACGAAAGCGATGTAATTTCTTCTAATGTATGAATCAAATCATTATTTTGGAGTACTGTAAACATGTCTGCTTGTGAAATATAATTGTTATTATTATAAAAATGACATATTTCACGCGCTAAAATTTGATACTTTAAAATAGGCATATAAACATTATTACTAATATACTTATTTATAACTTTACTATCAGTCATCATATAGTATAGCAAATTTTGACAAGCAATTTCATATTTATTCTTTTTATGAATAGGTGCTTTATTTATTATTGGCTTTTCTTCAATTTTTTTCTCACCTTTTAAAGAATTTAATTGTTTTTCTAAAAATTCTACACTAAGCTTAGACTCCTCACTTATTTTATTAAGTGTTAAACTAATTAAAATATCATCATCTGTTTTCACTAACTCCAAAAGCATTTCTTTAATATAATTTGAATACTCAACTTGATTAGACAAATCTTTCTTTTCTTTTAAATAATTAAGCTTAAAATCCATAATATTTATAGGATTATCAAGTTTATTTAAAAATGCATCCTTACCATATTTAATGATATATTCATCAGGATCAAGATTTTCCTCTAATCTAACTACCTTTGGAATTACACCAATAGTTGCTAAAACTTCACTACATGACATTGTTGCCTTGCCACCAGCACTATCACCATCGAAACAAAGTACAACATTTTTTGCCATTCGTTTAATAAGTAATGCTTGATTTTTAGTAACTGCTGTTCCCATAGTTGCAACAACATTTTTAATTCCAACAGTATATGCTCTAATAACATCCATGAATCCTTCCATAATAATTATGGTATCAACTCTTCTAGCCTCATCTTTGGCCCTATGGAAATTATACAAAAGTTCTCCTTTTTTAAAAATATCAGTTTCCTTAGTATTGATATATTTTGATGAATCATTAGTATCATAAATTCTTCCGCTGAATCCAACAACTTGTCCATTCAAATTCCAAAGAGGAAACATAATTCGATTATAATACATATCATAATAGCCATTTACATTTTGATTTACCAAACCAGACTTCAAAATAGCCTGCATTTTAAAGTTCTTTTTTATTAAAAAATCAGATAACATTGTATTTTTTTTTAGTGATAAACCAATTCCAAATTCTTTTATAACATCTGCATCTATTCCTCGTTTTGATAAATATTCACGAGCATGAAGTCCAACAGAAGCACTTAAATTATTACGATATAGTTTTTGACTTATATCATATATTTCATATAATTCCTTATATTTATCATCACGTTTAATTTTAGAAGATACTCTTATATCAGTTTTAATACCTGCTTTATTAGCAACTATATTTACAGCTTCTAGGAAACTTACATTTTCATAGTTCATTACAAATTTAAAGACATTCCCAGTAGCACCACAAGTAAAACACGTATATATTTGTTTTTCTTTAGAAACACTCATCGAAGGAGAATGATCATCATGAAAGGGACATACTCCAAAAAAATTTTTCCCCCTAGGCGTAAGTGGAATATATCCAGATATTATATCTACTATATTTACACTACTTCTAATTTGATTAATTTCATCATTTAATAATGTGTTCTCCATGATATCAGTCCCTACATAGTTAATATACGCTATAATTTTGTAAAATCCTTTTTTTATATACAGATTTCTTACTTTTTTATACAAAAACTGCATATTATTATACAAAATTTCTTAAAATAAGTAAAGGAGGTGTCTTATGAATTATAAAAAAAGAATCATTATTGCAACAATTATCATGTTTATAATTTGCTTTCCACTTCATTTTGTATATGATCTAATCCCCTGCTCTATCACCGCAATATTTACTCCTGTAAATGAAAGTATATGGGAACATATGAAACTAATTTTAACAAGCTCAAGTTTATATTATATTCTAAATTATATATACATAAATATAAAAAGAAACGAAATACCACATAATTACTTTCTCGCAACATTCCTTACACCTATTTTATCAATCGGTCTTTATTTAATAATTTTTCTTCCAATATACTATAATATTGGAGAAAATATGATTATATCAATCGGTCTTTTATTTATTATATTAATATTTGCAGCATATATTCACCACAAAATAACAAAGAAAAAAGCTATTCCACTTTCTAACATATTTGGAGTTGTCCTAATTATTATAACGTATATCATTTTTGGTTATTTAACTTATAATCCTCCTACAACTGATTTATTTTTCGATACTAAGAATGAAAAATACGGTATAAATATATATAACATGTAGGTTTTAAAACTTACAAAGAAAAACTGCCCTCATAAAATATTATGGGGTGATTTTTTATGATATTAAATTACATAAAAAAAGAAATAGAAAACATAAGAAAAAACGATCCTGCAATAAAAAGTAACTTAGAAGCAATTTTATACCCAAGTTTTAAAGCAATAATTTATTACAAAATAGCTCACCATTTTTTTATAAAAAAACATTATTTTATCGCTAGATATATATCAGAAAGAGCAAAGAGAAAAACAGGTATAGAAATACATCCTGGAGCTACCTTAGGAGAAAATATTTTTATTGACCATGGGAATGGTGTTGTTATTGGGGAAACAGCCGAATTAAAAAACAACATTATAATTTATCAAGGTGTTACCTTAGGTGGAACAGGAAAGAATACTGGGAAAAGACACCCAACCGTTCTAGATAATGTCATAATTGGAGCTGGTGCTAAAGTACTTGGACCAATTACAATTGGTAAAAATGTTAAAATTGGTGCTAACGCTGTTGTTTTAAAAGATGTTGAAGAAAATAAAACCATTGTAGGAATTCCTGGAAAAATCGTAGAAAAAAAGTCAAACAATTAGTTTGACTTTATTTTGTTTATGTATGTATTTACTTTAGTTGCCCAAGTTGTACTCTCTGCATATCTAGAGTTCATAAGCTCAGGCGTCGTAAGTCCGTATGCGTAATAATTTACTGCTAAATTATCAATAAAACCTTTTATACCATCTTCTAGAGTAGCAAAAGCCTTATAAGATGTATTCCCACAAGTAGGACCACCTTTCATTCCGCCAACGTTATTACAACTAGTAACAAGTGAACTACAATTCCAGTTGCATCCTGTTTCATGCAACATAATAGCTGTTGCTAAGTAAGGATCAACTCCTTTTTCAAGTGAGTACGACGCAATTAAATTACCTTGACCAGATAAAGTTGAGTTCAAAGAACGATTTAATTGTGAGGAAACATCATCTAAAGTCATCCCATTATACACAACTTCTGTTACTTCTTCTTTCGTTTCCACAGTAGTTTCTGTTACTTCTTCATTAATAGTTTCATTTGAATTATTATTATCTCCAATTGATTCTACATTTGTATTTTCTTCATATTTATTATCTACTGCATTTTCTACTACCGTACTTGCTTGTTCTTCGCTTGTTTTATAGTTAGTTATAATATCTTCCCTAGTAGAGGAATTCATACGACTACTATATACATATTCTTCGACATTGCTATTTTTTTGACCGAACAATTTACTTGCACCAAATGATGCACAAATTGCTCCTAACACGATGCTTAATACTATAACAATTGTCTTCAGTTCTACTTTCAAAATTTTCACCTCATCATATTTTCTTTGAAGAAGCAGTATAAGTTTAACATATATTGCGAATTATGTCAAATTTTGCTCTGCTCTATACCAAAAGAAAGCTAGTATAAGCTTTCCATCTATATAAAACGCTACCAACGGCGAGCGTGACTAAATTATAGGCTAAAAGCCTATCAATGCACTACTTACCACTTCATAAATGAAGATAATGTTACGTTTTTACTAGATGCAAATATCTACACTTTACTAACAGATACCAATAATAACCAAAGATTATTACCTTCAAAATACTACTTAGTGATTAAATAAAACTCTTATATTATTTGTAACCACAATAAATTTTAAATACAATTGTAATTACCTATTAATAATATATGCCAATTATAAAATTTAAATACACAATGTACCTAATAAATCTTTAAAAATATTATATCATACAAATTTATAGTTATATCTTTCTATGGTCTACACGTTTCCATGTTTAATTTATTATCTTTAATTTTAAACAAAACACCCCATCTTGATCAGTTCTATATATTTTTGAATTATCTAAATTATTTAATACTTCTTTATTCGGATGCCCATATCTATTATTCTTGCCAACACTAATAACCCCATATTTAGGATTTATTTCATCAATAAAGTTTTTACTACTACTTGTTTTTGAACCATGATGCCCTACTTTTAATACATCAACGTTAGATAGATTATATTTATCTAATATATCCTTTTCTTTATCTACTCCTGCATCTCCCATAAATAAGAATTTATAATTATTGTAGTTAAAATAAATTACACTACTATTATCATTTTCATTATCATATTCTTTTGTATTTAGAAAATATAGTTTATTATTATCAATATTTAATTCTTTAATATATGAATAATATTTTATTCTCTTTTTATCTAATACTTTAATTAATTCTTTTTCTGAAGCTATACTAATTCATAAACTCTTGAAATTATTCTATCATCAGAGCAATATTTAATCACATATTTATTATCTTGTTTGCAAATAATAATGCCAACCGTATCATTCTCTTCTATCGTTTTTATATTTTTATCGATATAATTCATGTAAGTTATTATTTGACCAGTATGTTCTTTTTTGAGTTCAGTAACCTTTAATTCAACAACAACATAACATTTGTATTTAATATTGTATAAAAGCAAATCAATATAATTATAAGTATTGTCTAATTTAATTGGATATTCGCTTTTTATGAAAGTAAATCCTATTCCTAATTCTTCTAGAAAGTTTTCTATATCTTCTAGAATTAATTTTTGTAATACTTTTTCCGAGAATACTTCATGGTTACTATTATTTTTTATTAGAATAGGATTTTTTACGAAATCATTAACATCTAACATGTTTTTTTCTTTTAATTTCTTTTTAGTAGTATCGTCTATACGACTATATTCATCATCTTTTATTAATTCACTTAACTTTCTATAACTAATATTTCTATTATTAACTATGTTAATATAATAATTAATTTCATCTTCATCAGATAACACCCTTAACTCTGTTATATGACTCCAACTTAATTTGGTCGGCATCGCCGACCATTTTAAATTAGTAGCAAAATTATAAAATTGTCTATATCTTCTAAGTGTTCTTTCATTATATTTTTTATTTAAGTCTTTTTTTTTATTTTGTTGCATAATATCCTATAATATTATCTCCATAATGATTTACTGCTTCACTTAACATTTTTCCAACATTGTAATAAGCATTTAAATCGCTTTTATTAATTGAGTACCTTTTAACTTTTCGATTTATCTCATTATTTACTAATTCTTTTTTTATCTCATCATAATAATTCATATTTTACTCCTTTCTAAATTTTTCGACAATGTCGAAACTTTTTACGGACTGCATTTTTCTATTTCTAATTTATCATTTTTTATCTTAAACATAATACTTCCATCTTGATCTGTTCTATATATTTTAGAGTTTTCTAGATTATTTAATACTTCTTTATTCGGATGCCCATATCTATTATTCTTGCCAACACTAATTATGGAATATTTAGGTTTTATTTCATCAATAAAGTTTTTACTACTACTTGTTTTTGAACCATGATGTCCTACTTTTAATACATCAATATCAGACAAATTATATTTATCTAATATATTCTTTTCTTTATCTACTCCTGCATCTCCCATAAACATAAATTTATATCCATTTAGTTCTGTATAAATAACATTACTATTATCATTTTCATTATCATATTCTTTAGTTTGTAAAAAATATAATTTGTTATTATCAATATTTAATTCTTTAATACATGAATAGTATTTAATGTTTTTCTTTTCAAGAACTTTAATTAACTCAGTTTCTAAATTATTAAACTCACCACAATTAAATATTACATTCTCAACCTTAAAATTATCTACTAAATTTATTGCCTCACCCATATGATCATTATCTCCATGTGTTAAAATCAAAAAATCAATTTTAGTAATCCCAATACTTTTAAAATAAGGAAGTAAAATATTCTTTGTTATATAATATTTTCCTTTAGAAGAATGAGTCATAATACCACCAGTATCAATTAAAATATTTCCTTTATTATAAGGAAATTTAAGCAAAATAGAATCGCCTTGTCCAACATCAAATACATTAACTTCAAAAAATGGATTAACATACCCAATATAAGAATAAAGGTATATTAAAAACAAAATAATGATTGTATGCATATATTTTTGTTTGACTATAATGTAATACATAAAAAGATAATAGATTATGACTAAAAAAAGAGGAAAGCGTGGAATAATAACAGTATATTTTAAATATTTATTAATAAAATTTACAATCAATTCTAATATATAAATAATCCCTTTAAAAATATTATTTAAAGGAGTAATAAAAAAAGATAATAAACAGAGAGGAAATACAACAATTGATACAAATGGCACCATTATCGCATTAGCTACTATAGATAAAAAATTTACTTCATAAAATGAAACAGCAACAATAGGAATACCAACTAAAAATGAAATCCATGATATAAAAATAATTTGTTTAATATAATTACTCTTTTTCTTAAATTCTAAATTAACAAGAAAAAAGGTAATTGTAAAACTAAATAGAAAACCACTATCGTAAATATAATATGGATTATAAATTAAAAAAAGTAACAAAAAATAAACAATTAATTTTTTATTAGATACTTTGTTAAAACTCATTTTTCCAAATATTAATGCAAAAGCACGCATAACAGATGGTGTAAAACCAACCAAAAAAGCATAAGTAAATAAAAATGATACTGAAAACACATTTTTAACCTTTACTGGTAAAAAAGAAAAAATTTTATTTAAAATAATTAAAATAAGTCCTAAATGCATTCCTGAAACTGCTATTAAATGGCTTATACCACACTTCTGCCACATAGTAAGTATATTTGGTTCAAGAAAGCTTTTATCACCCAAAATAAATGTATAAAAATACTCTTTCCGTGGCATATCTTTTATATGATTATAAATTTTATTTTTTATTTTATATAAAATAGAAGAATTCTTCTTTATCAAAGTAAATTTATTTATAGTATAAGTCCAATAAATTTTTTTAGAAAGTAAATAGTTATGGTATGAAAAAGTATTATTTGTAGTAGCACTAGCCGCTTTATCTAAACTTCCTTCGAATAAAAAAGTATCCCCTAAATTTATATCACTTACATTGATATCATTCTTAAAATAGTATGTTCCAAGTATTTTTTCCTTAGCACGTATTTCCATTCTAATATAATCATCATTTTGTTTAATTAAAGTTACTTTTCCTATAATTATTGTATCTTTATTAGTATACTTACTATTATCTTCTCTAGTATAAAAAGAATATAAAATATATATTAAAATACATATAAAAATAAATATTTTAAATAGTAATCTTATTTTTGATTTTCTCAAATAGTGCATCCCCAATGCCACTTACATTTAAAATGTCATCGATTTTTTTAAATGATCCCATTTGAATTCTATATTCAATAATTGCAGATGCTTTCGATGCACCAATCCCATCAAGTTTCAATAGTTCTTCTAGTGTTGCCTCATTAATATTTATGAGCCTATCATCATTCTTACTATTATTAGCATCACTATCAGAATTATTTTTTTCAATACATGCATCATTCATATTATCGGGACAAACACATGGAATATTAACTTCTACATATTTTACTTTTTCATTTGCTGTTTTAGATAAAGCCACTTCTTCTTTTGTATATATAATAATAACCATACTATCGCTTAAATGTTTACTCAAATTTAAAACACTTGTATCAGCAGTATCTAAAAGTCCTCCTGCTGCTTCTATTGCTTGATATACATAACTATTACTCTGCATATGGTAAACGCCAGGCATGTTAACCGCACCTTTTACATCAACAACAATCTCACTTATCTCTTCTTTTTCATCTTTAATTTCACTTTGATTTGTATCTTCTATTGAAACAGTAGTATCACTACTAGATGCATGTACCATAAACATTCCACTAAAAATAATTAAAAACAAAATGAGTAAAGCTCCCATAATAATATAGAATTTGTATTTTAATAAATTTTCAAGCCTATTTTTCATAACTCACCTCCTACTATATCTTTCTTCACATAAAAAAAGAAGACCTGCATAAAGTCTTCAACTAACTAAATATTCTTAGAATATCATTCCAAGAAACAACAATCATCAAAATCATAAGTAATATAAATCCAACTGAATGAATTGTATTTTCTATTTCTGGCTTAACTCTGGATCCCTTTATTTTTTCAATAACTAAGAAAAGTGCCCTTCCACCATCAAATGCAGGAAGTGGAATTAAATTAATGAACCCTACATTAATACATAAATAAGATATCAAATAAAGAATTGAAAGAATTCCTGCTTTAGCTGATTCATCGACAATTTTAAATATTCCAATTGGACCAGATAAACTATTTAAACTTAACTTGCCAGTACATAAATATACAATAATTAAAACCATTTGTTCTAATAAATTATATATTTTAACAAATGCATATTTTATTGCTTCAAAAAAACCATATTTTACATTTGTTGTTATTGAGAACCCATATAAATAACTTGTATTTTTACCATCTTCAATCTTTTTAGGAGTTATTTTTTCTGTTCTTATATCTCCAGACTTCGATTTAACAATTAAACTTATTTCTTCTCCAGAATTAA
The DNA here is from genome assembly GCA_934190785.1 of uncultured Bacilli bacterium. Classification (GTDB taxonomy): domain Bacteria; phylum Bacillota_I; class Bacilli_A; order RF39; family UBA660; genus CAKPTA01. The sequence continues at coordinate 186,337 of CAKPTA010000001.1, read as the reverse complement.
CTTGTAACTCAAGCGCTAATCTCTCAGCATTATTAATTTTTTTACCATTAATAGCAGTTATTTCATCACCCTCAAATAGTATGTTATATGCTGGGTAATCTTCTTCAACATCAGCAACATATGTCTTACCTATATTAGATCCATTTACAAGTCCAATAACAAAAAGAATAACAAACGCTAAAAGAAAATTAAATAAAACCCCCGCTATAATCGTCATAAAACGATTGATCCATGGCTTATTACAAAGTTGTCTATCACTTGGAACACTGTTCTCCCCTTGTTTATCTTCCATATCTTCCCCAGCCATACTGACAAATCCTCCAATTGGAAACAAACGAATAGAATAAACAGTCTCATCATTTTTTCTTTTAAAACTAAACAATTTTGGCCCCATACCTATTGAAAATTCATAAACATAAACACCTGCTTTTTTAGCAAATATAAAATGCCCAAATTCATGAATTAAAACAGTAACACCAAGAACAATTATAAAATAAATTAATGTCATAACGCCCTCTTTTCTAAATTATAGAGATAAAAAACATAAATCCAAGAACAACAAAGATTATACTATCAAAACGGTCAAGTATTCCACCATGTCCTGGCATAATATTAGAGAAATCTTTTGTTTTATAATATCTTTTTATAGCTGAGAAAAATAAATCTCCGAATTGTCCTAAGACAGATAAAAATACTGTCATAATAATTACAATATAAAGAGGCAATAATGAATCTACAACAGTATGATAGAAAAGTGTTCCAACAAACACTCCAACAACTGTACCACCAATCATACCCTCTAAAGTTTTATTTGGTGAAATAGTTTCTAAGAGTTTTGTTTTTCCAATTAACCTTCCTACTAAATAAGCATATGTATCTGTTATTATAGTTATAATAAATAAATACATAATTAAATTTAGAGAAATGTTTCTAAGCGTAATAAGTAAGGAAAAACTAGTACCTAAAAAGAATATTCCACCTATAAAATAAAAAGAATCAACAATACTATATTTACTTCTTTCATGATATAAAACAGCTGGAATAGAAAATACCAAAAATAGTCCAACAAGCACCTGATAATTAATGGAAAACACTACATCTTTATTTTGAATATTTCCAAGAACAAATAACGTCATTACAATATAAGAAATAAACATAATAAAACTAGGTATTTCTTTATGAGAATTCTTAACATGTAAAAATTCAAGCAATCCAATCATAGATAAAACATAAATTGTAAGTGCATAAATAAGACCTCCATGAAAAACAATTGGAACCATAATTAATAACGCAGCTATAGCACTAAGAACTCTTTTTTTCATTTTTAATTCCTCCAAATCTTCTATCTCTACTATTATATTTAAAAATAGCTTTGTCTATCTCTTCTTCATTAAAGTCTGGAAAATAAACATCTGGAAAATACATTTCAGCATAAGCAAGACTATATAACATGAAATTACTTATTCTAACTTCACCACTAGTTCTAATTAAAAAGTCAATTGGCGGTAAATCTTGATATAAATATTTATAAAAGCCTTTTTCGTCAAGACTATTTATATCAGTTCCATTTAATACACTTCTTGCAAAGGACTTTGCTGCATCTACAATTTCACTTTGACCACCATAATTAAGGCAAACATTAAAAACTAGTCCTGTATTATTAAAAGTTTCCTTTTCTAAATCTTCCATAACCTTAATAACACCTTTAGGAAGAGGCAAACTTTTTCTTCCAGAAAAAATAACTTTGATATTTCCTTTTTTATAAAAAGACATTTCGCTTTTAAATTTATTAATAAATAAATTCATAAGAAAAGAAACTTCCCTCTCACTTCGTTTAAAATTCTCTGTTGAAAAAGCAAAAACGCTCAAATACTTTACACCTTTTTTAGCAATATACGGAACAATTTTTTGCAAATTTTTAAACCCAGCTGTATGTCCATCACTTCTAGCTAAGCCTCTCTTCGTTGCCCATCTTCCATTTCCGTCTAAAATAATAGCCATATGAAAAGGTACCTTCAAATTATCCATATTCTCCCTCACTACTCTCAGTTATTATTATAATACAAAAGAAAAATATAAGCAATATCAACACAATAAAAGGAGTATAAAACTCCTTAATTTTCGGCTTCTTCTAACATGTTAGTAATAAAAATACCATATCCCTTACTTGGATCATCAACAACAACATGTGTAACGGCTCCTATAATATAATCACCCTGTATAATACTAGAACCACTCATTCCTTGGACAACACCACCAGTGTTTTTAAGCAACTCCTCATCTGTAATTTCAAATAAAATATTTTTTGTTTTTTGTTTTGAAGACTTATTTAACTTTAAAATATTTATATCATATTCTCTTACTTCTTGTTTCGATATTACAGTAAGAATTTTAGCTTTACCCAACTTTATATCATCTACATTAGCAACTTTATATTTCTTTTTATCGGGCAAAACTCCTGTATACTTTCCAAAAATACCACTTGTTGTGTTTTCACTAATCGTTCCTTTTTGATTATCTAAATAAAGTTCTGCATTTTTTGCACCAGGTATACCATTACTACTTTTTTCAATACCTGTAACATTTGAATCATATATTTTACCATCTTTTATCTCTAGAAGAACACCAGTATTTTTCTCAGTTATTTCATGGCCAAGTGCCCCAAATATTTTCGTTTCTGGGTCGATAAAACTTAGAGTCCCAATACCAGTTACACTATCTTTTACATACAAACCAGTTTTATATATGTCGTCTTCTTTTGCCACAGATAAAGTAGTTGAAGATAACTTATCTCCTCTTTTATAGGTAACATCTACCGTAAGAGATCTACTACTACTTATTTTGGAAATCATATCATCAATCGATACAACTTCACTATCATTGATTTTCATTATAGTATCTCCAACTTTAAGACCAGCTTCTATTGCTGGATTTTTACCATCAATATCATAAGTCCCAACAATAATAACTCCATCAGTTTTTATTTGTATACCAATATTTTCACCACCAGGAATTAAATAGGTTGAATACGCAAGAACATATGATGGCATAATAAATAATAATAGAAGAAGAACAGATGCTTTTTTAATTTTTTTAAAAAACATTGAAACATCTCCTTTAATGCAGACTACATTATTATTATTAATCAAATACTAAAATATATAAAGGAAAATATTGTAAAAAAAATAATACTAATGTATTATTCTTCTATTTCAAAATCAACAAGTTTTCCATCTTCTGTAACCATTTTAGAAATTTGCTCTTCAACTGCTTTTAATTGCTTATCACATTCATTTACAAGTCCTATTGCTTCTTTATATATTTCAATAGAATCATCAATTTGAACATTATCCTTTTCAAGTTCACTAACTAAGCTTTCAAGCTTTGCCATTTTATCTTCAAACTTCATTTCTTGTTCCATACTACATCTCCTTTATATTAGTAACTACCACACTTGCTTCACCATTATATAATCTAATAGTTAAGCTATCTTTTGCTTTTATATTTTTAATATCAGTAAGCGCTTTACCATCTTTATAAGTAATACTATAACCTCTTTTTAATGTTGATAAAGGATTAACCAATTCTAATTTTTCAATTAAACTTTTATATTGTAAACGAGTTGTATCCAATTTATTTTGCATAATTCTGTTTATCTTTTCACTTAAATTATTTAGTCTGACAAATTCTTTTTCGCATAATACACTCGGATTCAAACTATGAAGTTTATCAATTAAAAAATCAAGTCGTTGCATTTTTGTTTCATACATTCGCATAGGATTTTTTATTACATATGAATTTTTATACCTATCAAGACGAATTCTCTCTTTACTAAGTAAATTCTTAATAGCATTATAAATTCGTTTTTTATCCTTACTAAGTGATAACAACAAATCATCTTTAGTTATTGGCGTCACATCTTTAGCGGCTCCTGTTGGCGTTGGACTACGATAGTCAGCAACAAAATCAGCAATTGTAAAATCTGGCTCATGACCAACACCACTTACAACTGGTATTTTGCAATCATAAATAGCACGTGCTACAATTTCTTCATTAAAGGCCCACAAGTCCTCAACAGAACCTCCACCTCTTCCAACAATCAAAACATCCAAGTCAAAATTTTCCGCCATATGTATTTTTTTTACAATATCATCTTTAGCAGAATCTCCTTGAACTAAACAAGGAAATAAAATTGTTTCACATAAAGGATAACGACCTTTAATAGTCGATAATATATCTCTTATAGCAGCTCCAGTTGACGCTGTTACAATTCCAATTTTATTAGGATATTTAGGAATAGTCTTTACCTTAGCAGGATTCTTTTTATAAGTTCCACCTACTTCATAAAAAAGTCCTTCATCCATCAATTTTCGTTTTAATTTTTCAAATTTAATCTGTAATTCTCCAATACCATCTTCAAGCATATCCTGAACATAGATTTGATATGTTCCTCTAGCTTCATAAACTGTTACTCGGCCATGTACAAGCACCTTAGTACCATCTTCAGGAATAAATGATAACTTTTCGGCATCACGTGCCCACATCATTGCATTAATGACGCTTCCCTCATCCTTAATAGAAAAATAAAGATGTCCAGTTGAATGCCTCTTAAAATTAGATATTTCACCCTTCAAATATATATTCTGAAAAACTTTAGATGAATCAAAAATTCCCTTTAAACGTGTAGTAAATTCAGATATTGTAAAATATCTTTTTTCATCCATACAAATCACCTATTTCTTGTTATGATATACTTTATCCATAACACCATTAATCATTTTTCTAACACTATCATCACTGTATAATTTAGCAAGTTCAATAGCCTCATTGATGCAAACAACTTCTGGTGTTTTAGTATATAATAACTCATATATACCCAATTTTAAAATAGCCTGATCAGTATTACCAAGTCTATCTATTGTCCAGTCTTCCAAATACTTATTTGCAATATCTATAATTTCATTTTCATATGTTAAGACGCCATAAACAAGCTCCTTAACAAATTCGTTATCAATTTCCATCACATCTTTAATAATAGAATCAACATCATATTCCATCTTATTTTTTCTATAAACATGAATTTGATATAAGATTGTCATTGCCTTTTTTCTAAGTTCACTTCTATTTAATTGTTCCATACTATCACCTTTAACCATTGTACCACATCATCAAATAAAACAAAAGGATTTTAAAAAAATAAAAAGTGATTAAATCACTTTATACTGTCATTAATTCATTTTCTTTTACTTTTAATTTTTCTTCAACAACACTATTATATTCTTGAATTAATTTTTGAACTTCATCTTGACCACTCTTAATGTCATCTTCAGATACTTCTAATTTTTTTATAGCATTATTGGCATCTTGACGAATATTTCGAAGAGCTATTTTAGCATCTTCAGCCATACCTTTTACTTGTTTAACATAATCTCTTCTTGTATCCTCAGTAAGAGCTGGAATATTAAGAATAATAACTTCCCCATTGTTATTAGGAGTAAGCCCTATATTAGCCTCAAAAATAGCCTTTTCAATTGCTCCAATAGTACTACGATCAAAAGGCTTAATTGAAAGCTGTCTTGCCTCAGGAATAGATATAGTAGCAAGTTGAACAAGTGGAGTATCAACACCATAATAAGGAACAACAATTCCATTTAAAATAGCTGGGTTAGCACGCCCTGCACGTACATTTAAAAATCTCTTTTCCATACTTTCAATTGCAAGTTTCATTTTTTCTTCAGTTTCTAATAAAATATCATCCATATATGTCTTCCTCTCATTTTAATCTAAATATATTCTATCATAATATCAAAAAAAAGAAAATCAAAAATTTTCTTTTTCTATATTTTATTCAATAACACTTTTTTCAAAATAATACTTACCAGTTTTACTATTTAATTTATAAACATGCGTAATTATTGAGGCCTTATCTAAATAAGAATTAACTGATATAGTTTCATTATTTATATTACTTTCATTAAATACTTTAGTATCAATATAATTAGATTTATTAGGTCCACCATATATACTATATCTATATATATCGTCTCCTTTTTCCACATAAATTGCCTTTTCTTTTACTGTTATAGTATTATTTTCTAATGTAGCTGACTCTATTTTTCTTAAATCCAAAATTGGATGAGGATAACCAAGCGCCCCACTTGAAAATAAACCTACTATATAAGTGTCATTACTAGCAACATACTCTTCAAATCTTATATAATTATTTAATACAGAAACATAAACTTCACTTCCAACTATATTCTGTTTATTAAAAGTAATGTTATCTCCAAATATCTCTAACGCTTTATTTTCAAACAAAGATGCATTAATAGTATAATATTCATCACTTAAATATTCATATTTATTTGCTACATCTGTTTTAACAAAATCAGAAGCTTTATATTCAACGCTATCTACAACTATTTTAGCAATCTCAGCTGCAGTAAAACTTTGATAACCTGTGCGATTTTGTTCGTATGTATAATTTTCTAAAATATTATATAAATTAATAAATCTTGAATCATTTAAACTTAAATTTTCAGTTTTAACTGATCCATTATTACTCTTATTATCTTCACCATTATCTTCTTTTATATTCTCATTGTTATCATCTTTTTTTACTTCACTATTATCACTTGAATTATCTTTTTTATTAAATATTAATCCTTTGTCATATGCAACAAATGTTCCACCTGCAAGTAACGCTACTACAAGAATAATAATTATTATAATTAACCCTTTATTACCTTTTTCTTTCATTTAAATTCTCCTTACTATAAATACCTTACATCATTAAAATAACATAAATATTATATAAATGCAAATTTATATTTTATATAATATTCTACTTAACAATCTTCTTAATATGCCACCACCTTTATCATCTATATATTAACATACACCCCCCCCCCACTTGTCAAGTGGAGCGTGGTGTGTATTTAGACTAATAGTCCAAATAAATATTTAACATAAATTAAGCACTTAACTTCTCATTTTAATTAATAAGCTTGACCTTTCAAGAATAATTTATAAAATACATAAATGTTGTTAATGGAAAATAGAATATATCAAAACCTTTTTAAATTATTGTTTCTGATACAACTATAATTGGTTTTAAAGAATCCATCCGTTTAAACTTTTTATTTAGATGTATTTAATAATAACTATCATCCAAGTTCTACATTACAATATAAAAACCTAGTTGAGTATATAGCACAACTAGGTTTTAAATAATTTTTTAATGTCTACTTTCGTCGACAACTTCAATTAACCTATTATTTTCCAGAAATTTGTTTTGCAACTTCTTCAGCAAAATTTTCTTCTTTCTTTTCGATTCCTTCTCCAACTTCGAAACGAACCATAGTTACAAGAGAACCACCATTTTGTTCAATATATTTTGCAACAGTCTCTTTGTTTTCTGCTTTGATAAATACTTGATTTAATAAACAAACTTCTTCATAGTATTTTTTAATTTTACCAACTAAAATATTTTCTATTTTATCAGCTGGTTTTCCTTCATTTAATAATTGTTCACGAGCAACATCTTTTTCATGTTCAATTTCAGTTTCAGGAACTTCAGATTCGCAAACATATTTAGGTCTCATAGCAGCTGCGTGCATAGCAACTTCACGTGCTACTTCTTCTGTTGCACCTTTAACTTGAGTTAAAACAGCAATTCTTCCACCCATGTGAATATATGAACCAAATGACTCATCTTCTGTTTTAGTTAATTTAACAAATCTTCTTAAAGTTAATTTTTCTCCAATTGTTGCTGTTTTAGAAATAATTAAATCATTTAAAGTACCATTATCGCAAGTAATATTTAAAGCTGCTTCTACATCTCCGCTTTCAACATTACTACCCATAATTAATGATAAAATTGTTTGAACTAATTCTTTAAATTCTTCATTCTTAGCAACAAAATCAGTTTCAGAGTTAACTTCAATTGCAACAGCCTTATTTCCTTCAACAAGTACAGCTGCAACACCTTCAGCAGCTACACGATCAGCTTTTTTAGCTGCTTTAGAAATTCCTTTTTCTCTAAGCCAGTCAATAGCAGCATCCATTACCCCATTAGTTGCTTCTAATGCTTTTTTACAATCAAGCATTCCAGCTCCTGTTTTTTCTCTTAATTCTTTTACCATACTAGCATTTATCATATTTTCTCTCCTTACAATGAAAGATGATTTCATCAATCATCTTATCTTTATCTTAAAGCTTCAATAAGCTCAGCTTTTTTCATAGTTGAATAACCTTTTACTTCTTTATTCTTAGCCATTTCTCTAAGTTCAGCTACTGTCATTTTATCGAAATCGATAGCTTTTTCTTTTTTCTCAGTAACTTTTTCAGTTTTTGGTTGTTCTTTTACTTCAGCTTTGTTTTCGAAAGATTTTCTATTATCGTTGTTTCTTGATTCAAAATTTCTATTTTGTCTTCTATTATCAAATCGTCTTGGTTCTTTTCTCTTTACAGTTTCTAATGCTCTTTCCATAATATCTTTAGCATTATCACCTTTTTTGTCATCTTCTCTTACATAATCAACAATCTTACCACCATTTGCTTCAACAATTGCATTTGCCATAACACCTGTAATTAATTTTACAGCACGAATAGCATCGTCATTTGCTGGAATAACATAATCAACCATATCTGGATCACAATTTGTATCTACAATACCAAATACTGGAATATGAAGTTTTCTAGCTTCACGAATTGCAATTTCTTCTTTAGATGGATCAACAATGTATAATGCATCTGGTAATTTATGCATTTCACGAATACCACATAAAATCTTATTTAATTTTTCATATTCTTTCTTTAATCCAACAACTTCTTTTTTAGGTAATAAATCAAAAGTTCCATCTTGTTCCATTTTTTCGATTTGTTCTAGACGTTTTACTCTTCTTCTGATTGTTTTAAAGTTAGTTAAAGTTCCACCAAGCCATCTTTCTGATACATAATATGAATTAGAACGAATAGCTTCTTCACGAACAGCTTCACTAGCTTGTTTTCTAGTTCCGACAAACAAAACCTTTCCACCATTAGCTGCAATTTGATGTAAAGCTTGGTATGCTTCCTCTATCTTCTTTGCAGTTTTTTGTAAATCGATAATATAAATATCATCTCTTGATGTAAAAATATACTCTTTCATTTTTGGATTCCATCTCTTAGTTTGATGACCAAAATGAACTCCAGCTTCTAATAAATAACTCATTGACACTACTGCCATTTTATCCCTCCTTTTGTTATTTCTTCCATTATTTCGAACTTACACCACCACTTGGCACTAGGCGTAAGAATTCATAATGTGCTTATTTGAAAAAGCCACGAATATTATACCATATAATAATATTTTTTTACAAGAAAAAAATACCAATTAAGGTATATTTTCATTAATTATCTAAATAGCTTTCTAAAGCAGGTGCTCTTCTTTTTATTTTACGTAACGCTTTAGCCTCAATTTGACGAATGCGTTCACGAGTTACATTTTCAATTTCACCAACTTGTTCAAGCGTTCTAATTGTTCCATCTACAAGTCCAAATCGTAAATTTATAACTTCTATTTCTCTTTTTGTCAAACAAGAATTCATTATAGAAAATATATCATCTTTCAATTGGAGATTTATAGCTTCCTTCTCACTATCAGCATTATCAGCAACAAAATCGCCAACATATGAATCATTGCCTTCATCATTAGTAATTGGTTCATCAAGACTTCTACAATCTTCAGCTATTCTAAGTATTTCTTGAACTTCATTTTCTTCCATCAAAACTTCTTGTGCTATTTCTTTAACAGTAGGTTTTCTACCTAATATTGCCGTAAGGTCATTTCTTGCATGTTTTATCTTTAATATTTTTTCAGTTGTATGAACAGGAATACGAATCATCCTTGCTGTATTTCCTATTGCACGAGTTATTGCTTGACGAATCCACCATGTAGCATATGTCGAAAATTTATACCCTTTATCAACATCAAATTTATCAATAGCGTACATAAGTCCTAAATTCCCTTCCTGAATTATATCTAAAAAAGAAAGCCCATTATATGCATATCTCTTTGCAATATTAATAACCAAACGAAGATTAGCATTCATAATCTCATTTCGTAATTCAAGATCTTTTGTCTTTTTATATTTTCTAAAAATTTCTATTTCTTTTTCTGGAGTAAAAAGATCATATTTTCCCATTTCTTTCAAATAAAGAGTTGTAGAATCAGAAATAATATTATTATTAAAATTATATGCATCCTTATCTTCTATCTCTATTTCTATATCTTCATCTTTATAGTCAAAGCAATCTTCTTTTAATGAATTTTCATTATCATAAATAAAATAATCATTATCAACTAAATAACTATTAACAAACCCTCTAAGCTCATCACTTTTGATTTTTAATAAATCAGCTTTATTAATTACTTTTTCATTATCAGTAGATATAAACTCATTAAGCCTATCACGGATAAAATCACTTTTCTTTACTAATTGATTAAAAATATCACTCGTCATACTATTTATTTCATCATCTTTTAAAAATGAAGTGAATAGTTTTTCTATTTTTAAAGCAACTGATTCTTCCACATTAATCCCCCCTAAAACATAAAACTTCCAATATAATAGCAAAAATATATTATTTTGTCAAAAAAAAGAATACAAGAATTAAACTTCCTGTATTACTATTAAAATCATTGGTTTACATTCAGTTTCATGATATAAATACTTACCTAATTTATCACGAACACCTGATTTAATTTTATTAAAATCGACATAATTTGGTTTTATATTTTCTTTTATAACTTCAAGTGCTATTTTACTTGCTTCCTTTATAATATCAACATTATCACGAACATATATAAAACCTCTTGTTAAAATTTCAGGTCCTGCAAGAATTTGTTTAGATGATTTATCTAAAGTAGCACTAATAAGTACAACTCCATTTTCGCTTAAAAGTTCCCTATCTTTTAATACAAGTTCTCCAATATCTCCAGCAGTTTTACCATCAACAAGAATTTCATCTATCTTAACTTTTTCATTTGTTGATACTAACTTACCACCTTCAAATGATGCAACATCACCATTAAGCATTAAAATAATATTATCATCATTAAGACCCATTTTTTTAGCAGTCTCAGCATTTGCCACCTGATGTCTATATTCACCAATTACAGGGATATAATATTTAGGATTCATTAAATTTATCATCATCATTAAATCCTCACTAGATGCATGATGACCTAAATATTTTTTAGTTGGCAAAATAACTAATTCAGAACCAATTTTAGCAATTTCATCAAATACTTTTGTTGCACTTCGCTCCATTCCATCATATACAGGGGAAGCAAAAACAACAGTATCTGTATCACTTATCTTTACAAATTTATCATACCCTTTAATTATTCTTGAAATATTAGAAAAAGGTTTTTCTCTCTCATCAGTAATTAAAACAACAACATTTTCATCATTAATATGACGTACCCCAACTATTTTCTTTTTATCAAAATCTACATATCCCTTTTCAATAGCTTGCATGATCATAGATTCAAGCCTTTTTCCCATAATTACAACTTTTCTATCAGTATGCATAATTTCAGTAAATAACTCTTGAATACGATAAAGTTGAGCTTGAAAAATATTGAATAATATTCTACCATCAAATTTATCCAATGTTTCTCTTACGATGGAAGCAATACGATTATTAGGAGAAGTATATCCTCTCTTATCAGCATACAAAGACTCACTAAGTAAACACAAAACACCTTGTTTTCCGATATACGCTAACTTACCAATATCAGTTTTATAAGCTCCTGACATAGTTTGATCGAACACAAAGTTTCCTGTATAAAAAATAACACCATCACTTGTATTTATCGCATAACCAACAGCACCTGGTACAGAATGTGTAAGCGATACTGGAAAAATACTAACAGCCCCAAAATTAATTTTTTTATGAGGTGTAATAACATGTAAATGGTCTATATTTAACTTCTCTTCCAATAGCTCATTTTTAATAATATCAATTGTAAAATCCGTTCCATATATATCAATATCAGGGATATCCTTTACAATATCTGGAATAGCCCCCATTTGACTATCATGTCCATGCGATACAAAAATACCACGAACACGACTTTTATTTTCTTTAATATAATCATAATTAGGAATGATATAATCTACTCCTAACATTTTATCATCTGCGTACTTTAGCCCAGCATCTAAAACAAAAATAGATTTATCAACTTCAACAACATACATGTTTTTTCCATTTTCATTCAGACCACCTAAACTAAATATTTTTATTTTACTCATATAAACTCCTTTCCAAATAGATGAAATCACCTATACATTATAGCAGAAAAATTAAGTGCCGTCAAAACAAATTAAATAATACATAAAACTTAATAAAAAAGAATTATCAAGTGATAATTCTTAATTTAATACCTTTTGAATTAAATCCATTGCAATAGTAGCTAAAACTGACATAGAAGCAACACTTACAAATAATTTATTTGAATCTATATCAGCAGATTCTTTTACAGCACCATATAAAACAAGTGTACTCATAATTGTTGCAAATGAACTAATATATACTCTTAAGTTTGCAATAAATTCACCGTCTATAAATACCAAAACCGAATTTACTAAATTAGCCATAACAATAACTGTTAAACTAACTGCAACAACATTAATCATTTCCTTTATTGATGTCTTTCCTTTAAATAATTTAGAAACAATTAAGTAACCAATTATAATAACTAAAGCACTTAAAACTAAATTCATAGCGAAAGAAGTCATAAATTCTTTCAAATATTCTGGTTTAGCACTAACACTTCCACCTGATAAAGCACTATTCAAAATATCAGCAAAATCACTAGATGTAAATGAGTCAAGTGATTTACTTGATGAATATACATTCTTTAAAGTTGCAATTTTATATATACCAGTTGATAATGCTGATATAACAACCATTATAATTCCAGCAATAAATTTATTTTCTGATACAAATTCTTTAATTGCATCAAATGGTTTTGTAAATATTTTTTTAAATACATTTACACATTCCATTAAACTTCCTTTAATATCAACACTTCCACTTACTGTTTCTTTTTCACTACTTGCACATGATGGACAAACTCCATCTACAAGTTCTTTACCACATTTTGTACAAAACTTTGCCATTTTAAAATCCTCCTCTTAGAAATATTTTGAAAAATATGTATTTAAACTAGATGTATCAATTAATTTATAACTACTATCTACATAGTCAAATGTTAAATAAGCATAATCATAGTCGCTCTTATTATTTGTCTTAGATTCTTCTCCAGAATTATATGTTACTGAATAATCATAATTTGCTTTAACATATACTTCCAAGTGACCATCAGAATCAATATCCAAACTTTTTAAACTAATTTCTTTAAATGTAATACTTGCAAGCGTATAATCATTACCTATATTAGAAAGTAATGCTTCATAATCACTCTTTAAATCAGATAAATCAGCATTCTTATATTCAAATGTCTTTTTAATATCATCAAATGATTTTTTATCTTTAACACCATCATATAATGTTTGTAAGCTTGTTTTAACTGCATCACTTAAAGTGTTTTTTGTTTCATCAGATAAATCATTCAAAGATAAACTACTTATATAAGAAGAATAACTACTTACTTTTACTGTATCTTCTAACTTTATACCAATAGGTAATTCTACTTCAAATTTATAGCTTGAATTAAACATTGCTGGTATAACATAAACATCCATTGAATCTGTAGATTTCTTTTTATCTAAATATTTACTATCTAAAGTTTTTCCTTCTACTTTAACTTTTGAATTCTTTAGAACTTTAATATTGTAATCTTTTACTACAGATGTAGATTTATTGTTAATTTTCCAATTATCAAATAAAAGCCATTTGTTCTTCTTTTCCTTCACAAGCTTAATGTCCATAGTTTCAGTATCACTTTTATCTTTTAATAAATATTTAACTGTAACTGTTGCACTCATCTTATCTGAAGATATAGTCTCTTTATCAACTGTATAATTAACAACCTCAGTCTTATCTTTTGATTCAAGCTCATTATTTAAAACTTTCTTAAACATATCTTTGGTTGTAAAATCACCTGTGCTAACATCCATGTAACTATATATTTTATCAGCATCATAACTAGTTACAGCCTTAAAGTAATTTATAGCAACCTTACTTGGGCTAGTTAAACTACTCAAAATAGAATAACAAACAACTAAAATAACTAAAATAATAGTTGCACAACCTATTGTAATTTTACTTTTCTTACTCAATGGTTTCCTTTCTTTTTTTACAATATTTTGACTAGTTGTGTTTTCTAACTTAGAACCACAATTTTCACAATATTGTGCATCTTCTAGATTTTTTGTTCCACATTCAGGACAAAACATACATAATCACTCCTTCACATTTTAAAAATATCACAATTATAGCTATAAGTAAATACTTAAAAACCACTTCTTTTAAATAGTTTCTCTAAATCATAATTAGAATAAAAAATTGTTGTTGGTCTTCCATGTGGACAGTGAAAAGGATTCTTACACTTTCCTAAATCTGATATAAGCTTTTCAACCTCAGCCATCGTTATAAAATCATTAGCTTTAATAGCTTTTTTACATGAAAGAAGTGTAGCAACAGATTCATTAAATTTTTCTACTGAGAAATTTTTTTCCATTTTAATTACAATTTCTAAAATAGAACGGATAGCTTCTTCTATATTATCATGATTAAGCCAAACAGGATGAGCTTTTATAATAATTGAGTTAACACCAAATTCCTCTATTTCAAATCCAATATTTCTTAAAACATCAAAATTTTCTTTTAAAACAATAAATTCACTAGCATTAAATTCTTCTGTAAAAGGAAATAACATTGCTGTTTTTTCCTTAGTAGGATGCCCCATCTCTTCTTTAAATAACTCATAGTTACATCTTTCTTTAGCAGCATGTTGATCAATTAAATACATCCCTTTATCACTTTGACACACAATATACGTTCCATGAACAACACCAACTGGATACATTTCTGGAAATCTCTCTTTTTTAGGTTCAATTTTTTCTTTGTTATCTTCAGTTTTATAAAAATCATCAGTTTTAAATAATTCTGAATTAGAAGAATCACTATCACTAATTAAAACATATTCATCACTATCATCATTTATCATATCAAATGATATTTTTTGTTCAACATATACAGGCTTTTTTTCAATATCAACATTTCTTTCTGTATCTGGAGTAACAGTTATACTAGTATTTTCATCAGATTCAACCGCATCCGGAATAAACGTTCCTTTTTCAAGTTCATGACGAATTAAATTATAAATAAGTGTTTTAAGTTCTTCAATTTTGGAAAACTTAACATCCATTTTAGTTGGATGAATATTAACATCTACTAAACTAGGATCAAGTTCAATATTTATAACAACAATAGGATAACGAGTATCTGGTTTATAAGAATGATAAGCATCATTAATTATTTTATTAATTTCACTATTTCTAACTACCCTTCCATTTACAAGAGTAACCATATGATTCCTATTTGAACGATGAACCTCTGGAAGTGAAATATATCCTGATACATCATAATCTCTGTCACTTCCTGAAATTGGAATCATTTTTCTTACAGTTGAAATACCATAAATATCTTTAATTGTTTTTAATAACTGACCACTTCCATCCGTTTTAACTAAAATATTATCATTATTCTCTAACGTAAATTTAATTTCAGGATGAGATAAAGCAATTTTATTTATATATTCAACTGTTGAGGCAAGTTCTGTATATAAACTCTTCATGTGTTTTAATCTAGCTGGAGTATTATAAAATAAGTCGGAAACTGTAATAGAGGTTCCCTTTCTCAAATCAGCAGAAGTAACTGATTCAATTTTACCACCCCTTAAATTAGCTTCTGTTCCAACAACACCATCAGAAGTCTTTAAGTTAATATTACTAACACTGGCAATAGATGCAAGCGCTTCACCACGGAATCCAAGTGTCTCTATTCTAAATAAATCAGCCTCACTCCTAAGTTTACTTGTAGCATGTCTTCCAAACGCTAAAACAGCATCTTCCCTATCCATACCTATTCCATTGTCAATAACGCATATTTTTTTTGTCCCAGCTTCTTCTAAGATGACTCTAATCTCAGTCGATTTTGCATCAATACTATTTTCAACTAATTCTTTTACAACACTAGCGCATCTTTCAACTACTTCTCCAGCCGCAATCTTATTTGCTAAAAGTTCATCCATTACATGTATTCTAGACATAACATCACCATATACATTATATCAAAATAAAAGAAAAAAAACTACTATTGTAGTTTTAATACTTTTTTAATATCGCTTTCATCAGTAACTCGATATGTAGCATCCAATGCCGCACTATTTCCACTAGACCCAACATAACAACTGTCCATATAAGCTCTAATAGCCATAGAAATTTCATATTCTTCATTCGTACCACATACCAAATATTCTTCAGGATTAGACATGTTCAAATCATACATAATAGGTCCCAAAGATGGATCGTTCTTATCCAAAGAATAAAACCCCTTAAAATAATCATTTATACCAATTATATTAGACTCACGAATTAATTTGTTCTTGTCAGTCCCACCTATTAAATATAATGGATAATTCTTATATAGCGACTCTAATAATTCACGTTTTTTATATTCATCATATGCTCTTACACTTTTTAAACTTTTATTTTGTTCATTCATCTGTTTTAAAAATAAATCAACATGTAATAATAACACTTTATATTTATCTACCATTTTATCACCCCATCTTAATTATATGAAAAATTATAGCAATTAAACAATTTCTCCATCCATACTCCAAGTTTTTACACTTGTTATTTTTACATTAACAATTTTCCCAATATTAGAAAAATCACCCTTAACATTTACCAATTTCATTGTATCAGTATATCCAGCCATCATAGATGAATCTTTTTCACTTTTACCTTCGATTAATACAGGAACAACCTTATTTAAATAAGCATCATTAGCTTTTTTAGAATAAAAATTGATTTTTTCATTTAATCTATGTAAACGTTCTTCCTTAACTGATAATGGTGTATCATCATCCATACGTGCTGCTGGCGTACCTTCTCTTTTAGAAAAAATAAATGTAAATGCCGAATCATATGCACATTTATCTACAACATCAAGTGTATCAAGAAAGTCTTCCTCACTTTCCCCTGGAAATCCAACAATTATATCAGTTGTAATTGATGAGTAAGGAAGTGCTTTTTTTAGTTTTGAAAAAAGTTCAATATACTCCTCTTTAGTATATCGTCTTCCCATAAGTTTTAATATTTTATTAGAACCACTTTGTAAAGGAAGATGAATATACGGCATAATATTAGGATATTTAGCAATTACTGAAATCATCTCATCCGTAAAATCCCATGGATGACTGGTTACAAAACGAATTCTCTCAATCCCTGTTAGAGCAACATCTTCAAGCAAATTTTCCATGCGATAATCTATATCTAAATCTTTCCCATAAGCATTAACATTCTGACCTAAAAGTGTAACTTCCTTATATCCATCATTTATAAGGCCTTTAACTTCAGATAAAATATATTCAGGTTGTCTACTTCTTTGTTTTCCTCTTGTATATGGAACTATACAATAAGTACAAAATTTATCGCAACCATACATTATATTAATCCATGCTTTATACTTACTATCCCTTTTAACAGGAATATTTTCAATGACATCTCCTTCAATACTAAGAACATCGACTTCAATACCTTTTTTCTCGATTGCACGAGATAAAATATTAGGAAGATCATAAATATTATGAGTACCAAAGACAATATCAAGCCAATTATACTTTTCAAGAATTTCACGAACAACAACTTCTTCTTGTGCCATGCAACCACAAATTCCTGCTATTATATCAGGCTTTTCTTCTTTTAAATGCTTTATTCTTCCAATCATGCCAAATACTTTATTATGTGCATTTTCGCGAATAGCGCAAGTATTTAATAAAATTAAATCAGCATTTTCCATAGTATCAGTTTCTGTAAAAGACATATCTTCTAAAATTGCCTTTATATTTTCACCATCATGCTCATTCATTTGGCATCCATAAGTTCTAACAAAATACTTTTTACCGCGACCTAAATCTTTTAAGTTTTGACTAATTATATAATCAATTGTTTTTGTTAAAACTTCATGACTACTTCTTTTCTTTGCTTCTAACAAATTAGGTAATTTCATGCATACCACATCCCAACTACAAGATAATACCATAAAAAAAGGAATAAATCAATCATTCCTATCCCTCAACATAATAATTAATCGAAGTAAATTTAAAATAGATGATACAAGACTTGCCACATAAGTCATTGCCGCAGCAAAAAGCATATTTTTAACTGCATCTAATTCATTATTTGAGGCTAAAGATAATTCATCAATTTGCGCCTTAGCTCTTCTTGATGCATCAAATTCAACAGGAAGCGTTACAAGTTGAAATAAAATTGTTGCAAGAAGCATAAAAATACCTACCTTAAGATATCCTGTAACACCAATAAAAAGACCAAACAATGTCACAAAATATCCTGCATAACTAACAAAATTAACAATAGGAACTAAACTACTTCTAATTCTCATAAATGTATAATTTTCTTTATCTTGAATAGCGTGACCACACTCATGAGCAGCTACAGCCATAGCAGCAATGCTGTTACCATGAAAAATAGAAGATGAAAGTCGGACTACTTTTCTTGTTGGATCATAGTGATCCGTAAGTTCACCACTAACTTCAACAACATGAATATCATTAAGACCATTCTTATCCAAAATAATTCTAGCAACTTCACTTCCACTAATATTTTTATTATTAGAAACCTTCTTATATTTATTATAAGAGCTACTTATAAAAGATTGAGCTGCAAGAACAATAACAAAACCAATAACAGAAAGCATAATTGTAATTATATTTTCTAATCCATAATAATACATAAAAACACCTACCTTAATTCATACTTTGTTCCTTCTCTTGTATCCATAAGAACAATACCTTTATCTAAAAGTTCATTTCTAATTGCATCAGCAAGGCAAAAATCTTTATTTTTCTTAGCTTCATTTCTCTTAGTAATCATCTCTTCAATATAACAATCAAGTTCATTAGAAACTACAGAATTATTTGTTATAAGATTTAAAGATAGAACTTTATCAAAATCTTTAACCAAATATAGTTTTGTACTACCATTTATATTTTTATCCTTTAATACATCATATAATACTGTTAAACTTGATGCTGTATTCATATCATTAGTAATACATTCAATAAATTTTTCTTTATAAGCTGCTACTGCATCCATTGAAACAGAACCATCTTCACTAATATTTTGAATACGTCTTATAAGTTTATCATAAACACTTTGTACTTGATTTAAAACATCATAACTAAATAATAAAGTTTTACGATAATGAGACTGAAGGCAAAATAAACGATATGCAAGAGGATTATATCCTTTTTCTTTTAAAAGTGATACCGTTAAAAACTCTCCTTTAGATTTACTCATTTTTCCCGTTTCATCATTTAAGTGTTCACTATGAACCCAGAAATTACACCATTTGTGTCCTATATAAGATTCACTTTGAGCAATTTCATTTGTGTGATGAGGGAAAATATTATCAACCCCACCACAGTGGATATCAAGAAATTCACCTAAATATTTAAGGCTTATTCCAGAACATTCTATGTGCCATCCTGGATAACCAAGTCCAAAAGGAGAATCCCATTTTAATTCTTGTGAATCAAATTTTGATTTTGTAAACCATAAAACAAAATCATTCTGATTTTTTTTGTTTAAATCAGCTAAAACACCCTCTCTTACACCAACAACCATCTCATCTTCCTTGTGATTTGTTAATACATAATAATCATCTAACTTAGATGTGTCAAAATAAACATTGCCTCCAGATATATATGCAAACTCTTTATCTAAAAGAACTTCAATTATTTTTATATATTCATCAATACAAGTAGTTGCAGGAATAAGTTTTTTAGGTATTTTAATATTAAGCTCATTACAATCAGCTAAAAAGGCATCAGTATAAAATTTAGCAATATCCATAACCGATTTATGCTCCCTTTTAGCACCTTTTAACATCTTATCTTCACCAGAATCAGAATCACTACTTAAATGCCCAACATCAGTAATATTCATAACTCTATCGACATCATACCCAATATACTCTAATGTTTTTTCTAAAATATCCTCTGTAATATATGTTCTTAAATTACCAATATGAGCATAATGATATACCGTAGGTCCACATGTATACATTTTAACATGTCCCTCTTTATTTGGTATAAAGTCACAAACTGAATGTGTAAGTGTATTATAAATTTTCATAAAATCACCTCTCTATTTTACATGGCTATTAGTTAAAGTCTCAGAAAAAAATTCCCCATTTAAATTACATCTAATATATTCCTGTGCATTATATATTTTAGTATATTCATTCCTACTTCCTTTTCTAAAAGCATCAAAATATAAATAACCAACTAAAAACGTATTCATAACATCAATATTTTGTTTGAAAAATTTATCTAACAAAAAAGGTACGTTCGTATTAACATAATTATAACTTGTCATATCATAAAAAACAATTTTATCATTTACTAAAGCATAATTATAAAATAAATCATTAATAACAAAACCATTTTGGCTAAGAACAGTAATATCATCCTTTATATCACAAAGAGAATCATATATAACACCATCACTAGTCATACACTCTTCAAGATATTTTTCTGTATAGCCAACCATTTTATTACCAGATACTATAATATCAATTGGTTTATTAAAACACTTTAACGGAAGAGACGCTAACTTTAAAATAGCATCCTCGCTTAATGATACAAACGGTGAAGTTTTGTCTTCCTTAAAAATTTTAATTACTAAGTCATTATATCTATATGCATTAACCTCTTTACCAGAGCCAAGAAAATAATCATCACATAAATATTTTTCAATAGTACTTTTATCTAACTTATTACCATACATATTCATCACACATTCATTCTATCATATTTTAGTAAAAAGATAAAATAATTTAAAAAAATCAGAATATAATATACTATACAAATAAATTTATTTGTAAACTTTATAAATTTTTTAAAATTTTTATTGCACTATCAAAAAAAATATGCTATTATGTAATAGCAGTGGTTGCGGACCCATAGCTCAGTTGGTTAGAGCATCCGGCTCATAACCGGGCGGTCGCAGGTTCGAGTCCTTCTGGGTCCACCATTTAAAATTTGCGAGTGTGGCGAAATTGGCAGACGCGCTAGACTTAGGATCTAGTGCCTTACGGCGTGGGGGTTCAAGTCCCTTCACTCGCACCAAATTGATATAAAACTCGAACTATAAAAGTTTGAGTTTTTTATTACCCAAATATTTTGAATGAGTTCCTCTACTACTTTTACCATTTTGAAGATTCATCGATACTTACTCAAACTAAAAAAATAAATAACACTTTAATTTTAATAATAAATTTAAGAAAGGTAAAATAAATTATGAATAAATTAAACAAAAACGAAAAAGTATATAAACTTATGATGAAAAGAAATTATAAAGAATTAAAACATATATCTGATAAAGAAGCAAAAAGTTCTATTGAATTTATAAATACAGGTTCTACTACTTACGATGCTTTTCTTTGGCAACAAAAATTAGTAAACCAAATGAAAATATATATAACATATTTAGGATATATAGACTCATTGATAGTTAATATATCTAACTTATTAAAATCTTATAGAGTCATTGATGAAGCAACTAACAAAAATGAATTAAATCAAAGATATAATGAAATAGTAACAAAAAGAAAAGCCGTATTAAAATTAATAGAAGACAATACTTCATTAAATCTTCATCTTGCATTTACTAAAGATGTATTAAATGAAATTCCATCTTTTTCAAAATTCAAGTTAGTATACGACGATTTAAAAATTAATCATTATCAGTTAAAATTACAAATTGAATTTATTAATGCTTATAATAGCGGTTTTTCGCAAAATGAAAACGTTAGAGAAGAATATATGGAACAGATATTTAATCAATATCATAGCTTTTTAACAGAGTATTGTAAAGAAAACGAAGCTAAAATCGCTAGAGTAAAATTATTAAAGAAATAAAAGTCAGTAATATTATTTACTGATTTTTTCTTTTGTTTTCAAAATAAATTTTTTATATAAATAATTATTATTTAAAGAAATTAAACTATATAGTAGTTTTATTTTTTTATAAATTTAAATTATTTATAAAATATGTCAATATGACAATTTATTCATTTTATCTAGCAAAGAACATGGTACAATATAACTAGTGGTGATTTTATGAAAAAGAATTTAAAAATATATGGTATTTGTGTATTTATATCAACTATTTTTTTACTTATATGCAGCAAAAACTCTCCTCTTTATATAATGAACGATTGGGTTGACGCTAATGCATTTTTTACAGTTGGAAAAAGTATGATGAGAGGACTCCTTCCATACCGTGACTTATTTGAACAAAAAGGACCCCTGCTTTATTTAATTTATGGAATTGGTTCACTTATAAGTTATAACAGTTTTACTGGAGTATTTATATTAGAAGTAATATCGTTTTCTATATTTTTATACTATATAGAAAAAATTGTAGCTCTTTTCATAGAGACAAAAAAAAGTATACTCACTCTTCCAATTATTACTTTTGGAATTGTTACTTTAAGATCTTTCTCTCATGGTGGAAGCGCCGAAGAGTTTACTCTTCCACTTCTAGCAATATCTGGATATTATTTAATTAAATATCTTAAAAGTGATAGTTCCAAAATGGATAGCAAAGAACTATTTATAAATGGATTTATAGCTGGTATGGTTCTCTTAATAAAATATACGTTACTTGGATTTCACTTTGGATTTATGATTATAATTTTTCTATATCAATTAAAAGATCAAAAATATAAAGATGCTTTCATGTCATGCCTTATCTTTTTACTTGGTATGGCACTTCCTGTTCTTCCATGGCTTATTTACTTCAGTCTAAATAATGCTTTGTATGACTTCTTTAATGTATATTTTATTATTAATATTAAATCCTATCCAGTTAAAGCAAGTATAGGTGCTAAGATAATTAAAACATTTACTTTATTATTTAAAAATATATTTAAAAATTATATTTTATTTCTTGGAATAGTGGTAGGATTTATAGCTCTTTTCATGAAAGAGAATATCTTTGCAAAAAAATATAGTAAACTAGCATTACTTTTATGTTTACTTACAACTGGTATATTTATCTATATTGGAGGTACAAACTTTCACTACTACTCTCTTCCTCTATCTATATTTATTATAATTGGTATTTCACTACTGTTAAAAATATATCCTTTTAAAATTAAATGGTATACATATTTCTTTGTATTATCAATTTTAATTCCACTAACTTTTAAATTATCATCAAATACACTCATGTTAAAGAAAAAAAATAGTGACTATGCTCAAATAATATTCTCTGATATTATAAAACAAAACAATGACAAATCACTTTTAAATTATGGCTTCTTAGATGGTGGATTTTATCTCGAAGCTGAAGTTATTCCTAAATACTATTATTTTATGAAAAATAATATTCCATATAAAAATTATCCAGAAATGATGGATGAACAAGATAGATACGTAGATGAAGCTAAAGTAAACTTCATTATTGTTAAAAATACTATTTCAAAAAAAAGAATTGATAAAATTAGAAAAAATTATCATGAAATTAAAAGACACACTCAAACAAACAATTTAAATCAAACAACAACATATATTTTATATCAAAAAAATAAAAGCTAAAATTAGCTTTTTTATTTTAAATTACACATTTTTTGATAACACTTATCAAAAGCAAATAAAAATTTATCTACATCTTCTTCACTAGTTAGATGTGATAAGCTTATACGAAGACTATGTTTAGCAATTTCACTATTCTTAGTAACTTCTAGTACAGCTAAAGAAACATCATTACCACCACTACATGCACTTTTAGTAGATATATAAACTTCATATTCTTCTAATGCATGTTGCATACTTTCTGGTTTTACACCTAGTACACTAAAATTAATAATATGAGGTATACATTTATCATTACTATTGACACGTACTTTATCATAACATCTTAATTTAGTAATGATTTTTTTATTTAACTTAGATACGTATTCATACTTCTGTTCTATATTAGAATAAGCAAGTCTAAGGGCTTTAGAAGTTGATACAATTAAGGCTAAAGGTGGCGTTCCACTACGATACTTAGTAGTACTTTTACCTCCATGAATAAGTGGTTCTATAACAATATTCTTTTTCTTAAATAAAATACCAATACCTTTAAGGCCATATATTTTATGTGCAGACATACTTGCAAAATCAACATCATTAAATGACATATTAATCTTTCCTATGCTTTGAGTCATATCAACGTGAAAGAAGCATTTTTTATTCTGCTTAACGATTTTCCCTATTTCATTTATTGGTTGAAGGATTCCTGTTTCACTATTTACAGCTGCAACAGTAACAAGAATTGTAGAATCATCGATAAGTTTCTCTAGTTCACTAAGTATAACAATTCCATTACTATCAGTTGGCATCTTTATAATTTCAAATCCATATTTTTCTAAATATTCAAGTGGACCATATATTGAAGAATGTTCCAAATTTGTTGTAATAATTTTTTTACCACGATTACTATACATACTAGCAATACCTTTAATTACTGTATTATTTGCTTCGCTAGCGCCACTTGTATAAATAATATCATAATCATTAATTTTCAAAATATCCCTAATTTGATTTGTTGCTTGTTCTTCTAAAGTTCTTCCTTTTACACCAAGTAAATGAATAGAATTCGCATTACCAATAAAATCACATGTTACTTTATTAAAACTATCTAATACATCTTTATTAACAGGCGTTGTTGCCGAATAATCTAAATAAACCATTATATCACCTTACTCTTCATGAAACATTTTAAATACATGTAACATTCCATCTTCTTTTTCTTTATAAATTGCTAGTACATTGCCTTTTTTATTTTTAAAGACAACAAAATTAGAATCATATCTATTCTCTAAAATACGTCCATTCTTTATCATACTTTCCAAAATTTCATCTACAATAACTGTATATTCAAAATCGAGCATTTCTGCTATCGAATACATTTTATAATTACCACTAGTAATCTCACTTAATGTATTACACGCATCAATTGTAAAAGACCCTTGCCTTGTTCTTACAAGTGATGACATAACACCAACAGTACCAAGTTTAATTGCTATATCACGAATCAAACTACGAATATAAGTTCCTTTGCTAACTTCGGTTTTTATCTTAAATTTAGTAAGACCATTTTCATATGTAACTTCACTTATTCGATAAAGGGAAAAGATTGAAACCTCATGGCTTGGAAGCTTTACATCTATTCCTTCCCTGGCATATTCATATAATTTCTTACCATTGACTTTAACGGCTGAATACTTAGGAACCTCTTGCATATAACATCCAACCATTTTTTCTAAAGTCGAATCAATTTCTAATGCACTTAAATGGGTATCAATTTTATTTAAAGCATGACCTGTAGTATCTAGTGTGTCAGTATCAATACCAAGTGTAACTTCTGCAACATATTCTTTATCATTACACATTAATATTTCAACTAACTTAGTTGCTTCTCCAACGCATACAGCTAAAACACCCGTTGCCATTGGATCCAATGTTCCTGTATGACCGACACGCTTTATATGTAATGTCTTCGAAATAACATTTACAACATCCCTACTTGTATAATTTTCACACTTATTTACTAAAATAACCCCATTCATGAAATCACCTACACTATTGTATCATAAAATCTTGTTCTAATAAATAAAAAGTAAGAGATACTCTCTTACATTTCATCTTCATCATATTCAAATTCAAAATCTAAAATACGGACTGTGTCTCCTTCTTTAGCACCTAAACTTTTTAATTCATCATCGATACCTAGTTTATGAAGTTTTCTAGAAAAACGTTTAAATGCATCATCCGTAGAGAATCTTGTCATACGTAATAATTTTTCAACTTCATCACCACGAATTACCCATACATCTTTATCTTTCGTAATGGAATATGGTTTTTCTTTTTTAAATTTATATAAAATATGACTTTCAAATTTTTCCTCTTCATACAATGGTTCTTTTTTAATATTATCAAGCATATCAGATAATTCTTCTAATACATCTTTAATTCCCTCATTTTTTATAGCAGAAATTGGGAATATTTTAACATCAGGAACTAATGATTTAAACTCTTCTAAATTATCTTGTGCTCCGATAGCATCCATTTTATTAGCAATTATTATTTGTTGTTTTTCCATAATCTTAGAATTAAATTCTTCTAATTCATGTACAATCAATTTATAATCATCATATGGATTTCTACCTTCTGTTCCACCCATATCAATAACATGAGCAATAATTCTAGTTCTCTCGATATGTTTTAAAAATCTATCTCCAAGACCTTCTCCTAGAGATGCCCCTTTGATTAATCCTGGAAGATCAGCAACTACAAACGATTTTCCTTCTCTAACTTTTACAACACCCAAATTAGGTATTAGAGTTGTGAAATGATATGCTGCTATTTTAGGCTTTGAAGCTGATATTTTAGATATTAAAGTCGATTTACCAACACTAGGTAATCCCACAAGCCCAACATCAGCAAGTAACTTTAACTCTATTTTAATTCTTCTCTCTTCCCCAGGTTCACCATTTTCAGCAAAATTTGGTGCTGGATTTGAACGAGTTGCAAAAGCAATATTACCTCTTCCACCACGTCCACCTGAAGCAATTAAAGCTCTATCACCCTTCTTTGTTAAATCAGCTATAACTAACCCAGTGCCTTCATCAGTAACAACCGTTCCAAGAGGAACTTTGATAATAATATCGTCAGCATTTTTTCCGTTTTTAGCCTTTCCTTCTCCATTAGCGCCTCTAGTACCACGAATATGTTTTTTTAACTTCAAATCAATAAGGGTATTTAAGCCCTCATCTACCTCAAAGAAAATGTCGCTTCCTTTCCCTCCATTTCCACCAAATGGTCCTCCCATTGGAATATATTTTTCACGACGAAAAGCAAGACAACCATTTCCACCATCACCAGCTTGTACATCCATTACAACTTCATCAATAAACATTGTATCACATCCATTCCTCTATATTATACCTTATAATATATGTTTAGTCTATAAAAGAAAAAGCAATGTATTACACATTGCACTAGTTTTAATTCCTCACTAATTATAACTATACTCTCTCTGCATAAACGCTTGCTTGTTTTCTATCTTTACCAACACGTTCAAATTTAACATACCCATCTATTTTAGCATATATAGTATCATCACTACCAATACCAACGTTCTTACCTGGATATATCTTTGTACCTCTTTGACGATAGATAATAGATCCACCTGTTACAAATTCACCATCACTAGCTTTTGCACCAAGTCTCTTTGATTCAGAATCACGACCATTTTTTGTAGAACCTTGTCCTTTTTTATGGGCAAACATTTGAATGTTTAACATCATTAACTTGTTCATAGATACACCTCCTCATTTAATAATTTTTATATATTTCTTATAATCGTTTGCTAACTCATCTAACAAACTAATCATATTTTGAACGACAATATCTATAAATTCAGAATGTTTAATAACATCTACACTTATAAATCCATCACGAGCTACATAATGTATAGCATCCTTATCAAGACGAATAATCATATTAACGCTTGTAATTACAAGTGTACTTACACTTGCACACACAATATCATGTCCCATAGGAGCATACCCAGAATGACCTTCAATTGTTATATTGCATACATTACCTGCACATTCTTTTATACTAACCTTAATCATAATTAAGCTTCAATTTTCTTAACTTCAAGTTTAGTATATGGTTGACGATGTCCTTGTGTTTTATGAGAATGCTTCTTTTGTCTGTATTTAAAGATTAAAACCTTCTTTTGTTTTCCGTGTTTAACAACTTCACAAACAACTTTCGCACCATTAACATAAGGTGTACCAATTTGATCATTTACCATTAATACATGATCAAGTTCTACAGTTTTTCCTGGTTCAACATCTAATTTTTCTACATAAAGAACTGTACCTTCTTCTACATAGTATTGTTTTCCACCAGTTTCAATGACAGCTTTCATATTAACCTCCTTATAAATTTCTAAGACTCACCATTAAGGCACTTACGTTTATAACCTTTTCTGTGTGGTTGTAGAGTGAGGCTCTACACAATATAAAATGTTACCACATTTTTATATATTTGTCAACGCTATCTATATTTTTAACACCTTTTTTAAAAAAGCTTTTTCACTTAAATAACCCTCTTCAACTTTAAACAAATGATTATAATCTTTCTTCATTAATTTAATATTTTGGTTATAAATTAAATAACGTTTATTAAAAATAATTTGTCTAAAATATCTCTCAAGTAAAAATTTATAAAATATATAATTAATATTTTTATAATATTTATAATTTTCTTTTATAAGAACCATGATCATCAAAAACAAAAGAAAATTATTATATAAAAATGAATAAATAATAAATATTATAATAAAGATGATAGATAAATAAAATAAGACTTTAAGCGCATTCTTAAATGGCAGAAAAAAATATAATATGCATGACAAAATTTTAGACCCATCAAGTGGAATTATGGGTAAGAGATTAAATAAAAGTAAAGCATAATGATACATATAAGCATGTGCACCTAAACCTTCTAAAATAAAATAACCCAAAAATTGAAATAAGGGACCAGATAGTGCAACTACAAGCTCTTCTTTAATAGGAGAATTTATAATTACATCAAACTTGCTCATTCCACCAAATGGAAAAATATGAATACATTTAATAGACCATTTATAATACATTCCTGCTAAAATATGACCAATCTCATGAATAAAAATTAGAAAATTAATTATTATAAAGCTTTTAAATGTACCGGTTAGAATACATATTAAAGCAGTAATATAATATAAAGGATGAATTTTTACCTTAGATATAATCTTCATAATTTTGTACTTTTCCATCCCGTTTAAATGTTAAATACAAAAAATTACTCTTACATTCACCTAACACTTCACCTTTTTCAATATAATCATATAATTTTACATTAGATTCAATATTTGAATACCATACATCAACACCATTCATTTGTTGAACAATAATAGTATTACCATACTCTCCCTTGTCACCTATAAAAACAACCATGCCACTTTCTAAAACAGGAACTAAATAATTGTTATTAACATTAAGTTTAACTCCATCTAAATATGCTTCTTTACTATTATACGTTAGTGTTTCATTAAATACAGTTGTATCACGCTTTAAAAACAAATCAGAAAAAGGAATAGTATTTCCAAAATATTTTTTATATAAATTGTTGATACTAGCAAAAGAAATATTTTCTTCATAAACATGTCTATAAAAACTATCTTTAAAGGAACTATTTTTCTTTAAAAGAATTAACGCTACTAATGTAAAAATAATTGTAAAAAGAAACTTTGTTACATACAAAGTAATATTTTTATTATTATTATTATTTTTATATTTAACACTTGTATGTTTTTTTCCTTTTTTAGAACGTATATCATTTCTTATTTTTTCAATTTCGCTATCCATAGTATCACCCATACAATATATGCATATTAGTAAATTTTAGAATATAAAAAGCGTCTTTCATAAAAACGTTCTAGGAATTTTTGTAAAAGAAGACCATATATAATATTTAAAACTAAACTATCTAAAATTGACATCCATAACCTAGAAAAAGAAAAAATATTATATCCAGTTATACATAAAATAAGAAAAATACTTATTCTATACAAACTAATAGCTAAAATAAAGGTAACAATTGTCCCCAAAAATTTATAATTAATATATTTATAAACTTTATGATACAAAAACGCTAATAATACAAATATAACAGCGTCTAAAAATAATGTTTGTGTATATAAAAAATCATAAACTAACCCAGCTATAAAAATTATCATAAAATATTTTTTATAATTATCTTTAAAATATGGATATATACAAATAATTGTTATAAGTAAAAATGTAGGTACAAATATACTATGATATATTGGAATTATAAGCGATATAATCCCCTCTAAAATAATACTAACAAATAAAAGTATATATATCAAAGTTACTCTCCTCTCTTTAATACACTAACATAATGAATGTCATTAAAATTAGTAGAAGGTTTAACATAAACTGTCTTAGCAAGTTCAAAATTATCTAAAGTAACCTCCTCTACAGTTCCAATTAAAAGGCCACTTGGAAATTTATCGCCAAGACCAGTAGTTGTTACCCTTGCATTCTCAGGGATACCTGTATTTTCTGAGATATCTTCAATTTTAAATGTATTAGTATCACGGTCATAACCAGTTAATAATCCATATACAAATG
This sequence comes from uncultured Bacilli bacterium, assembly GCA_934190785.1. Lineage (GTDB taxonomy): Bacteria > Bacillota_I > Bacilli_A > RF39 > UBA660 > CAKPTA01. The sequence goes on along the minus strand of CAKPTA010000001.1, from coordinate 155,806 downwards.
AATCTCCTACCTCAATTTTAATTGATATTTTATTTATATTACTATTAGTAAGAAGCTTAACCGTACTGCTTCTTTTAGCTACAGAAGTGATATATCCAATCAAGCCATCTTGATTTACAACAGCACTAAATTCTGAAATAGAATCACTAGAGCCCTTGTCCAAAATTATATCATCATACCAATATCCTACATTTCTAGATAAAACAGTTGCATTTACATAGCTATTTTCACTAAAAGTTGAATTCAAATTGAGCAATTCCTCTAAATCAGCAACTTCTTTTTTAGCTTCTTTAAGTTCACTTGCTAATGTATTTATAGAATCATATTTTTCTTGCATTGAGTGATATGTATCATAAATTCTATTTTTTTCACGTTCCCTCTTTATCGTATCATTAAAAAAATTAATGGGATAAGAAACAATTTTTAAAGTAAATGCGCCTGTACTCTTAAAGGCATTTTCAACAAAGGAAACTTTTCTATTTTCTTTAAGAAATAAAAAAGTTCCTCCTAAAACAATCATCATCAAAATTAAAATTGCTAAAATAATATAACGACTATCTATTTTCTTTTTTACTCTACGATACACAAGATCACTTCCTCTAAATTTTTCCATCTTCAAAAAAACTGTAATAATGATTATTTCCTACAATAATATGATCATCAATACTTATCCCAAGAATAAGCCCACCTTCAACCAATCTTTTTGTAAGCTCAATATCTGCTTTGCTTGGAGTTACATCACCACTTGGATGATTGTGAATACAAATAACAGAAATTGCGTGATTTAAATAGGCTTCTTTAAAAACTTCTCTTGGATGAACTAAGCTATAATTAAGAGTTCCTACAAATAAAAGTTTACATGCTATAACTCTTTTTTTGACATCTAAGTAAAGGCAATAAAAATGTTCTTGATCTAAATTTTCACAAATATCAGCAAAATAAGAGTAAACGTCATCAGCATTGTGAATTTGCTTATACAAAATATTTTCATCCTTTTTATTAATCCTATATCCAAGTTCAACAGCTGCTAATATGCTAGCAGCTTTCTTCTTACCAATACCTTTAATTGATATCAAATCTTCCAAAGTCATTTTACCAATATTTTTGACATTACCTGCTTGTGCTAAAATTTCACTTGATAATACCTTCGATGATGAATTTTTAGTTCCAGTATTTAATAAAATTGCGATAAGCTCTTCATTATTTAGATTATGTGCTCCTAAATTAAGTAGTCGCTCAACTGGTCTATCTAAAACAGGTATATCACAAATCCTTATCACGAATTACTAACTCCTCATATTTGCCTAATACCTGACTTTCTATTGAACCAATAGTGTCTCCTGTACTTTCTTTTAACATCAAATCATATTGTGCTAGGACCTCTAAAAATGCAGCATTATATACATCATATGTTTTAGTATTAACACTATATCCTTTTGAATTAAAATAATTAGTTAATTTCTCGATATTATCACTCTCTCCCGTCATTCCAATATAAACATAGTATTTTCCATTATTTTCTGAATAAATATAATAAGATATTGATGTTGTATTTTCTTCCATTTCTTCTTTACTATTATAAATACCCTGTTCAAAATAAGTTACACTTTTTAATTGATTAAAAGTTTCATTCGTATTACTTCCTCTTTTATATTCAGAAAGCATAAAATTACCAAGAAAAATTCCTATAACAATACAAACTACAAAAAAGTATATATTTTTAAATCGCATATCATCACCTTCAATATTAATATACGCCATATATTTTAATATTTTGTCGAATAAAAGCTTATTTTAATCATTCATATATATTATACCAATTAAAAAAGTTAATTCCTTTTTATACAAAAAAATCTAATGATTTTATCATTAGACTTTTAATAAGATTTACCAAAATATACAATATGACGAGCACTATCACCACAATACATACATACTTCATTATGTACTTCTTCTTCACTAATACAACGTGTTGTTGCACCAGTTTCCTCTTTTATTTTTTCTTCACAACAAGTTTTGCCACACCAAGGAGCTTTTATAAATCCCGGATGATTATTTAAAGTTTCCTTAAATTCATCATATGTATTAACACGATAAGTATGTTCTTTTAAATGTTTTAAAGCATGAGCATACATTTCATTATGAATAATATCAAGTAAGCCCCTAACATAAATAGCAGTCTCGCTTAAAGAAACATTTTCTTTAGCGCCATCATTTCTTTTTACAACAACACAATTATTAGTGTTAACATCATTTGGACCTATTTCAATGCGAACAGGAATTCCACGCATTTCTGCTTCACTAAACTTCCATCCTGGCGACTTATCACTATTATCTATTTTAGCTCTAATATTAAGTTTTGTTAAATCATCAAGCAAAGCCTCACTAGCTTCTAAAACTGCCTTATTTTCACTCTTAATTGGGATAATCATAACTTGTGTAGGAGCAACTCTTGGAGGTAAAATAAGACCATTATCATCTCCATGAACCATTATAATAGCACCAAGTAATCGTGTAGATACTCCCCATGAAGTTTGATATACATATTGTTCTTCATTATTTGAATCAAGATAAGTAATATCAAAAGCACGTGCAAATCCTTGTCCAAAATAATGTGATGTTCCAGATTGAAGTGTTTTTCCATCATGCATTAGTGCCTCAATAGTATAAGTCTCTTCTGCACCAGCAAACTTTTCTTTTTCTGTCTTTCTTCCTGTAAGCATAGGAAGTGCTAGTAAATCCTTACACATATCTTTATATATATTTAACATTGTTAGAGTCTCACGTCTAGCCTCTTCTTCTGTTGCGTGAATAGTATGCCCTTCTTGCCATAAAAATTCACTTCCTCTAAGAAAAGGTCTAGTTGTTTTTTCCCAACGTACAACACTGCACCATTGATTATATTTCTTAGGTAAATCACGGTATGAATTTACAATGTTAGAAAAATGCTCACAAAATAAAGTTTCACTTGTTGGACGAATAATTAGATTTTCTTCAAGCTCATCTACTCCACCTCTTGTTACAACAGCACACTCAGGAGCAAAACCTATAACATGATCTGCCTCACGTTTTAATAAACTCTCCGGTATAAGAAGGGGCATATATACATTTTCATGACCAGTTTTTTTAAACTTATCATTTAAATACGCTTGTATATTTTCCCATATTGCATAACCATAAGGTCTATATATAATAAATCCTTTCAAGCTAGAATATTCCATAAGTTCTGCTTTACGGCAAACATCAGTATACCATTTAGCAAAATCAACATCCATAGAACATATAGCATCATTTTTTTTATTACTCATATTATATCTCCTCTTCACATGAATTTATTATAACATTATTCTTTTTATTTAACAATAATTATGAATAAACATAAAAAAATTGTTTCAAAATAAAAGAAGAAAGGATGATTTTATGGAACAAGTACCAGCAATTATTGGAACAAAAGATTTATCTTATTTAACTGATATATTTGAATGGAATTTTGTAGCAAGTAAAAAAGCATTATGTTATATTAATGCTACCAAAAATGAAGAAATACAAAAACTAATAACAAAAATTTACAAAATGCACACTAATATTTTAGAAAAAATATTAAATATATTAGATTAGGAGAATATTATGAATAATGAAAAAATAACAAATGAAGAGGTAACAATTGAAAAAAACAAAGATATGAATGATCGTGATTTTTTAAATGATTTATTACAAACCGAAAAAAATATAAGCGTTAACATGACTATTGCTTTAAATGAAGCAAGTAACGAAAAACTATATGATGAACTTTTCACTATTTTTAAAGATATCAAACAAAGTAGTCGTAACCTATATGAATGTATGTTTAAAAATGGATGGTATCAAATAGAAAAGGCTTGTGATGACAAAATAAATCAGACTAAAGATGAATTAAAGCAAAAATACGATGAACTTCAAGCTTGACATAAAAAAACATCTCCAAATGGGATGTTTTTACTATATATTATTCTTTTATTTTTTGCTTTGGTTTATAAAAATCATCTATACTATCCATCTTACGACAAGCATCAACTAAACTCATAACTCTACATTTTAAAATATTTTGAATAAGAGCATCTGACGGACTTTTAAAATCAAACTTTATTTCAATGCGTCCATAAAATTGTGGGTCATTTAAATATAACATATCTTCTTTTGTTGCTAAATGATAAATTGAATTATCTTCGACAATTCCATCAATGTCATATAATATACCCTTATACTTTAAAGTACAATGACCATAGTCATTTCTAACATATATTTCACTATCAGGTAAAAAATATTTAAGTGTTTTAACAAGTTCATAACACCCACCACTTTTAAAATAAAGTTTACTTGAAAAATAAGAAATATTATGACCATAGTCATCATCTGTTAAATTTTTGATAAAATCAATAAATGTACAAACAGGATTCACTTTAATTAAAAAAGAAAACTAGTTGTTTTCTTTTAATATTTCTATTGCTTTACGCATTTTCATATCATATTCAACCATTTCAAGTCCGCCAAATAAATTTAAGAATTCTTCTTTTTTCATATTGTATTTACTAGCTAAGTCAGAAGCTTCCTTATCGACATCTTCACTTGCAACTTCAATTTTTTCTTCTTTCATGATAGCTTCTAATAAAAGTCTTGAAGAAACTCTTTTTTCTGCTTCTTCCTTCATTTGAGAGCGAAGAAGAGCTTCATCTGAATTAGTAAACTTATAGAATTGTTCAAGTGTAATTCCTTGCATTTTTAAGTTTTCTTCATATTGTTTAATCATACGATTAACTTCTTCTTCAATCATTGCCTCTGGAATATCAACTTCCATATTTTTGATAGCTGCATCAAGTAATTCATCAATAAAATGATCCTCTGCATGGTGTTCCTTATGAGCACGGATATTTTCTTCCATTTGTTTTCTAAGAGATTCTTCAGAATCAATTCCTTCCATTCCTAAATCATCAAAGAAATCTTTATCCATTTTTGGAATAACTGTTGTTTTAATTTCATGAACTTTAACTTTAAATACAACTGCTTGCCCTTTTAATTCTTCACTGTGATAGTCTTCTGGGAAAACTACATTAATTTCTTTTTCTTCTCCCTTTTTCATACCAATCATTTGTTCTTCAAATCCTGGAATAAATGTATGTGAACCAATAGTTAAGGAATAATTTTCACCCTTACCACCATCAAAAGCTACACCATCTTTAAATCCTTCAAAATCAATAACAGCAGTATCTCCATCTTCAATAGCGCCATCTTTTAATACAGCTTCAGCATATCTATTTAAAGTCTCTTCTACAGCCTTATCAATTTCTTCTTTTGAAACTTTAATTTCTTCTTTTTTAACACCTAATTTTTTGTATTTACCTAATTTAACTTCTGGTTTAGTTGTAAGTACAAAATTAAATTCAACTGCTTCCTTACCTAAAGATTTTAAATGTACTTCTGGTTGTGCAACAATTTCTAAATCCTTATTTTCATCAATCATTCTTTTATATGCATCTTCAAGTACACTGTCAGCTGCATCTAATAAAAGATTATCTTCTCCATATTTTTTTATAAATACTTCCTTTGGAGCATGACCTGGTCTAAATCCGTCAATATGTGCCTTTTTACTGGCTTCCTTATAAGCCTTATCTTGTGCTTTTTCCCAGTCAGCGCCTTCTATTTTAACACTAACTTCACGTATATTTTTATTTGTTTCTTTTGCCATAATATCCTCCTTAAAACATTTATAGTATATACTATATTAATTATTTTTTCAAGTTATCTAAAGAAAAAGATAGAAATATCTATCTTATTACTTATGCGATTTCAACAATTTCAACCTGATATTTTCCACTTGGGCTATCAACATCAACAGTTGAACCAACAGTACTTCCTAAAATAGCTTTAGCAAGTGGTGATTCATTAGAAATACGATTTTGGAAAGGATCAGCCTCTTTGCTTCCAACAATTGTATACTCTTCAACTTCACCATCATCAACATACTTAATTTTAACGCAACTTCCAATTGATACTTTGTCTTTATCAACAGAGGTAATAACAACAGCTTTCTCAATCATAGCTTCAAGTTCAACAATTTTTCCCTCTACTTCAGCCTGCTCTGTTCTTGCAGCATCATATTCAGCATTTTCACTTAAATCTCCTAGAGCACGTGCATCTTTAAGTGCACTAATTACCTCAGGTCTACGAACTTGTTTTAAATAATCAAGCTCACGTTTTATTTCGTTTAATCCATCTTCTGTTAAATATATTTCATTTGTATTTGCCATACATTTCACCTCAAATTTTCTATAATCATTAAACTTGCAAAAGTATACTACGAAATAACTATTTTGTCAACTTATTAATACGATTAATACGAATCATATCATTTGGATAAGCAATTTCTGGTATTTTAACATAAACAAGTTGTTTTGGATGTCTAACTACATCTATTTCATTATAATCAGAATCAAATATTTCGGATATTGTAAATGTAAAAGGCTCTATATTAGGACCAAATATATCAACTTTATCACCAACTTTAAAATAATTGCGTTCTTCAACAAGCGCTAAATTAGTTTTATTATCATAAGATAAAATAATACCTAAAAAATCCTGATTTGATACTTCTTCTCTACCATTATAATACTGTGTCGTTACATCATTTACACCATTAAAGAATTGTGGTACAGCATCCCTATTAGCACAATTTCTAAGAACTTGTTCATAATAATCATAATTATTATATGTTTTATCACCACTTAAATATGCATCAATAAAACGTCTATAAACATCAACAATAGTTGCAACATAATATATAGAGCGCATTCTTCCTTCTATTTTAAAAGAAGTAATTCCCATATCAATCATTTCATTCAAATACTTAAGCATCGATAAGTCTTTAGTACACAAAGTAAAATCTTTATCGCCTTTTAGTTTTTTAGAATCACCTAAAAGATTAAAATCCCACCTACAAATTTGACTACATCCTCCACGATTAGCATCACGAGCTGTTAAAAAATTTGATAAAACACATCTACCACTATAAGATGCACACATAGCGCCATGTATAAAACATTCAACATCAATTGGAACATTATCAATAATATCTTTAATCTCTTCCCTACTAGCTTCTCTTCCCATTACAATTCGCTTAACACCCTTTTTATACCAATAAAGACAAGCTTCTCTATTTAAAGTAGATTGTTGCGTCGAAAGATGAATTTCTAAATTAGTGTATTTAAGAGCTAAATCAATAATTGCGGGATCACTCACGATTATAGCATCAACACCTATTTTTTCTAAGCGTATTAAATAATCCTTAACTTCACGTATTTCTTTATTATGAAGTACAATATTAACCGTTACATGAATTCTTGCATTATGTTCATGCGCAAAACGGCATCCTTCTTCTAGTTCTTCAAAAGTGAAATTTATTGCATTTGCTCTAAGTCCTAGGCTAGGCCCTCCTAAATATACAGCATCCGCGCCATATAAAATGGCTATTTTTAAACGTTCTAAATCTCCTGCTGGAGCTAATAATTCTGGTTTACTTCTTTTCATTCTTCTTCACCCTATATACCGTTTCTTTATATAAAAATCCTTTATCTAAATTATCAAACACCATATCAATTTCCTTTTCACTTTCATATAATCTGCTTTTATATATTTTTAAAACATCAATAAACTTAGACGTATCAATATTGTATGAATTAAGTGTCACATATTCAATATTATTTTCTTCCAAAACTTTAAGTTCAGATAATCCATTTAAAATATGTGATGAATATATAGTAGTATCATTAGATATTATACTAACAGGATATAATTTTGAATCTTTCTCAAGTTCATATTTGCTACTCTTTTTATCAAGGTTAAAATATTCTAAATAATTTTCTACAAGATGTCTTTTTGATACAAACATAGGTAAATACCCGAAAATAGGAACAATAAGTTTCATTTTTGTATTTTTTCTATTTTCTATAATTTCATCTAGTGTTATTTCACTAGATACATAAGTATAATTAACATTTTCATTATACCAATAATTCATAGTCGCATAATTAGTAGTTAAATGTTCTTGACTCCATACTAAAGGAACCTTTAAATTTAAAGTGTTTCTGTATTCTAAAACAGCTATATCATAATAAAAAATTCCTGCTATATTCATCTTATCTAGTTTTATTAAAGTGTCTTTTAGGCTATCTAGATCACATTTATGCATATTTTTATTAAGTGCTACAAAAAACTCTATTTGATTATATTTTTTAATAATCTCTTCTACTTCATGAATACTATAAGTATCTGGAACATTAACCGATAAATTATCAATTCCAATTAATATAGCATCACTATATTCTACAATATTACTTAAATTTTGCTTTGTTGGTATAGTAATTAGTTTTGTCATAAAATCACTCCTAATCCATTATATCATTTTTATTTCTTTTTAACATATGTATTTACAAAATTATGATATTGCTCTACAGAATCACTACCTAAATATTTTAAAACATCATCAAGTTCAATTGGTGAAGATATATTATAAGCTATTTTATTTACTATTTTTAAAGCATCATATATATTATCTAGCGCTTTATAATATATATTTATAGCACCTATTGTACCAATAAAATAATCAAAATTTAAACAGAACAAACCACTTGATAAATCATCAATAATATCTAGAAGCTCTAACTCATTACTACAATTAAAACACTCATAAATAATATCATCAGTTGCAGGAGCTATATTATATCTACAATTAAGAAGAGCTAGAAAAGCGTTAATATTACTAGCCATTTTATAATTATCATATAGTCTATCTATAATAGCTTCTCCAAAAGTATTATTTTCTTTATATAATTTAGAATTAAAATAAAGTTCCATAAAAATAGGATTAATCTCGCTTAAAACATTACCTTCAATTTTAGTTGTATTTTTACGATCTAAAATATGTCTAAATTCATGAGCGATACTACAAGCATCATAAACTGTATTACTACGTACAATTCTTATATAGAAATCATTATAATATAGAAGTTGTGTTATTGAAGTCATATCAAAACTATATTTTGGAAGAGATATTTCAAGTTTACCATTATTTGCTAACTCACTTAAAAAATCACTATCATCACTGCTTACCTCTTTATATAAATCCAGCACTAATTTAAGAAGTTCTTCATTTCCTACTGGATAAGATATCTCTTTAGGTTTTGGAATTTCATCATCTAAAACATTATCTACTAATGTTTCTAATGTAGTCACGCTATCATCAGTTAACATTTGATCATAATAAACAAGCATATTATTTATTTTTGTTAGCTTTTCTTTTAATGAAGGAAAACTACTCTTTTCTTTTTTTACATGACCTAATAACATTTTAATTTGACGCATAAGTATGTTATATTCATTTTGTGTTATAATTCCATTTTTATATAATCTTTTACTTTCTTTTAGTTTACTTTTTAATTCATTTTTATCAAAACTATACTCCATAATAACCCCTCATTTGGTCTTTTATTATATCACAGAAAAAGAAAAGTACAAGTTATTTTCTTGTACTTATTCCAATACCATCACCAATAGAATAAAATTCTGTTTTAAATTCATCATTATTAGTTAAAAAATCAACATACAAATTAATTTTTCTAACAAGTCCCCTAACATTACGACTCATTGTACTGGTGTCTTCATGAACTAATCCATGAAAATTTAAATTATCAGATACAATTGCTCCATCCATACTTAAATTATGCTTATATTTTTCAAAAAATTTAATATATTGCGCTTTGGCAGCATCAATAAAAATTAAATCATATATAGAATCGATATTAGTCTCTAGAGCATCTCCAGCTATTATTTCTATTCTATTATCTAACCCAGCTTTATGGATATTTTTCAAAGCCATCGCATATCTTTTTTCGTCTCTTTCAATTGTTGTAACTTTAATACTTTCATCTACACTAGCCATCCTAATTGAAGAGTATCCAATAGCGCTACCTATCTCAAGAATATTCTTAACATGATGTTCTTTTATATATTCAAGTAAAAACTCTATACCATCTGGCATCATAATAGGAATATTATTTAATGCTGCATATTCTTCCATTTCTTCTAGTATTCGTACCATAATCCCGCTTCCTTTAACTCACTTATTGTTTTTGCATGCTCACTTGAAGTACGTGAAAAATAAGTCTTTTTATTTTTATCAGCAACAAAATAAAAGTAATTATGACTCACTGGATTAATCGCTGCTAGAATTGATTCTTCACTAGGATTACAAATTGGTCCAACAGGAAGTTTACCAGCCATTTTACTACTTCTTGTGTTATAAGCATTATAATCATTTAATTCAGATACATATAAATCACGTTCACTCATATCAACACGAGCCGCATAATAAGTTGTAACATCACTTCCTAGTGACCAATTATTCTCTAAACGATTATAAAATACACCTGCTACTGACGCTCTATCAACATCTCTACTTGCTTCAAGCTCAACTATAGAAGCTAGTGTTAAAAGTTCATGGATAGAATAAGAACTCTTATTAATATCGCTTTTATATTTACTTAATACTTTATCTGTTTCGTTTAAAAGCGTAATAAACATTTCTTCTAAAGTAGCATCTTTTTTAAACTCATATGTATTTGGAAATAAATATCCTTCAAGAGAATAATATATATTTTTATTTTTTATTTCATCTGTTAAAAACCAATACTTTTCAATTAATTCATTAAGAAATTCATCATCAGATAAAAGATCATATACATCTTCTTCACTATAATTAGTATTCTTTTCAATTAAAGCTGCAACAGCTCGCATATTTATGCCTTCTTTAAATGTTATTTTTATATTATTTGTATTCTTACTTTTTCCCGATAAAGTTTTAGTTAAAGCAACAACATCCATATTAGGCGTAAGTTCATAAACACCAGCTTCTAGGCCACTTACTTTATGAAATTTAATGTATAACTTATAAGCAAGCTTAGACCTAATAAGTCCTGAGTCTTTTAATTCATCTGCAATAGTAAGAAGACTATCACCTGACTTTACTTCAAAAGAAATAATATTCTTATTACTAGAAGGACTAGATAATAAAAAGTGATATAGAATATATAAAAACATTAAAATACTAATTATAAATGTAACAATAATTTTCAAAAGTGAATTATACTTCTTCATATACAAAGACGAGCTATTATTGCTCGCTTTCCTCTCCATCTTTAACAGAATCTTGTATTTCATTTAAAATTGTTTCGATAATTTTCCATTCTTTATCTGTCTCAATTGGTTCCAATTTAACTTCATCTGCTTCTGGATTGTAAATTGATGCATAAACACGTGTATTACCATCTTCATCAACAGTATTATCAGTATACACCATATAACTTTTATTTGTTTCATCAGAATCAAAAGTAAATAATACTTCGCACTCTACTTCCTTACCATCTTCATCAAATACTTTAAATTTTACTAATTCTTCTTTCATTTTTTTAGTCCTTTCTCTTTATCTAAATATGTTTGTAATATGATATTAGCAGCTAAGCTATCTATTTTTTTCTTTCTTTTTTTTCTAGAAATATCAGCTTGTATCATGTAGTGTGTAGCTTCTACTGTCGATAATCTTTCGTCTTGAAGAACAACTTCAAGATTCAAATATTTTTCAAGTTTCTCTTTATATAGTATAGTTGTTGTACCTCTATCTCCAACTGTATTATTCATATTTTTAGGAAAACCTAAAATGATTTTTTTGATACCATACTCATCCACAATTTTTTTAATATCAGGGAATGTATCTTCATAGCATCCATCATTAAATCTTAAAACAGTATATGGAGTTGCTATTGTAAGAGAAGTATCAGATAACGATATTCCAAGAGTTCTAGTTCCTAAATCAAGGCCTAAATATCTCATAATTCCAAGCTGTTTTTAACCATAGCTTCTAGTAGTTTTATTCTATCTAGTTGCATAATTCTTCCTCTAGCATTTTTATAACTTGTTATATAACCTAGGTCCCCACTTAGCATATATCCAACTAACTGATGAATAGGATTATAACCTCTTTCTTTTAGAATATCACTAATCTCTTTTAATTCGTGTAAAATGTAAGCATTCTCTACATCACTTGCATTATAGATTTTTGTTTCATCTAAATTATTCATGCTATCACCATCCGATTATCATATATCAATACATTTATATTGTAACATGCTTTTTTCATTTAAGCAATTCTATATCATAATTTATGAATTTTTAATTTTCTCATACTGATGTACAAAAAAGTCATCTGTCATACCAGCAATATAGTCAACAACCATTTGAACGTTATCTGTTTTAGCAAAATATTCTAAATCCATATCATTCAAAAAATAAGTAAATATATCACTAGATCTATTTTGTACTTCTAAATCATTAAGATAAGTTGTAAAGACAGTTTTAAACATTTCTTCATATTTAGCAATTTGTTCTTTTGTGTTTGCCTTTGCATATATTTCATTTGCATTAAACGCCTTTAAATCACGTAAAGCTTTATATACATTAGAACTCATACAGATATAATTTTTACCTTCACTATTTTTTATTATATCTAATGTAATACTATTTATAATATCACGATTCGTATTTCCTAAAATTTTTGTAATTTCTACCGGTAAGTCTTCTCTTTTTAAAACGCCAAGCAAAATAGCATCTTCGATATCACGTCCAATATAACCTATCATATCACTAATTCTAACAACACATCCTTCAAGAGTTGAAGGAACAAGTCTATTTATAATATCTTCTTTCGTATAACTATCATTATATTCAGCTAAAAATTCTTCTAAAGTTTTCTTTTTAGGATAATACTTTCCCTCTAAAAATTCTCCATTATGACACATTATTCCATCTAAAACTTGAAGTGTTATATTACATCCCCTACCGTGATTTTCTAAAACCATTAACTGACGAACACTTTGAATATTATGATTGAAATAGGTGTGATTATAAGAAAAACTAAGATTACTCAAAATTCTTTCTCCAACATGTCCAAAAGGTACATGTCCAAGATCATGACCTAGAGCAATAGCTTCAATCAAATCTTCGTTTAAAGCAAGCGCCCTCCCAATTGTTTTTGCTATTTTACTTACAAATTGAACATGAATCATTCTTCTACTTATATGATCATTTTCATTTAAACTAAATACTTGTGTCTTATCAATATAACGAGTATATGCTAGAGAATAAATAATTCTATCTATATCATGAAAAAATGGTGGACGAATATCTTCTTTTACAGGATAAATACGAATTGCTTCTTTACTTTTACAAGCATACTTACTCAAACTATTTTCACATCTAGTCATATTTTTACTAATACTCATATTACCACTCCTTACTTTGTTTTACTTGGTAATATTGTTACATTATTCTCACATATATTACCACTATCATCTACATATTTTATTTTAATACCATCATCATAGTCACTTAAATACCTTAAAACATGTTTTAAATAATCCTTATCTCCAGCTTTAATAATATTTGTATAATTAGTAAAATCAAGATTTTTTTGTGAAGATAAAATTTCATCAATACTCTCTTTAGTTTCACTACTTGTTTTTTCTAAAACTTTACGCATATTACCAACGCCAAAATTATAGCACTGAATTCCAGCTCCAATATGATAATGCATACTTTTCATAGCTTCAGTTAAAAGAATGCATCCAACAGATATATTAATTCTTGGATTATTTAATTATTCTTCACTAATACAAATAATATCTTTACCATTATATTTTTTAGGATCATTAGTTAAAACATATTTTTTATTTTCATTACTATCAAAATTATATACTTTAAGAACTTGATCTTCCCAGGCCGAAAATTCTATTTGCATTAAATTAGAATTTTTACCTGCACTTTCCTGTGTTAAAATTGCCATTACAAGTTCAGGCGAAATTCCCCACTCACAAGCATAAGGCAAAATAGTTTCGTAATAAAGATTATACGCATATTCACCTGTCTTTGAATATCTCTCGCTCTCATAATCAATATGTGTTACATCCTGTTCTTTATCAACTATATTTTCATTAATTTTAACATTATCACCTAAATCATAATTATTCTCTTTTGTATCACTATCATCCAATAATATTTCATCAATATTATTATTAACAAAGTTACTTTTTTTAGCATTATAGTTCATTACTAAAGAGCACATTGCAAGTGAGCCAACAGTAACGCCAATACCTGCTAATTTCAAATTATGAAGGCGCTTATTACTATGTTTTTTCTTTTGATTACGATTAAGTAACCTCTCTATTTTAGGTAAAGTGTTTGATAAATAAAAATTATATTCAGAAATTATTTCTAGATAATTTATAAAGTGAATTTCTACATTATCAACTTTAAAAATCATATTTCTAGAACTTATATCAACATGAGTAAATGATTTTTTGTCAAATTTCTTAAATAATTGAATAGCTTTTTCTGGTTCCATTTTCTCATTTTTTATGGAATCACTTTTTAGGCAGTTTAAAGTGCCATCATTATCAACATAAAATTTATACTTTATCATTTAAGCACATCACCTCACTCACACTTTTAAATACATCATCGCTGATTTGATACAAAATAAGTTTCCCATCAACAATATCATATTCACTTATAGTTATAACATCCGCATTAGCGAGTGCTACATATGATTTTGAATTATAATTTATAGATGTTACATAATCGTATCTTTTACCATCAATTGTTATATTTAAAAATTCCATAGTATCACCATATAAATTATATCATATTGAGGATACGAAAAAAAGATGCTTATGCATCTTCTAAAATTGCTTTAATTCTACGAACACCAGCACTACTTGCTTCTTCTTTCTTTATTTTGAAGTGCCCAAGTTCACTTGTGTTTTTAACATGTGGACCTCCACATAGTTCATGTGAGACATCGCCTATACTATATACAGTTACAACATCTGGATATTTTTCAATAAACATACATTCTGCACCTGATTTAATTGCTTCTTCCTTAGACATTTCCTTCTTTGTAACAGGAATAGCCTCACTAATCCATTTATTTACTAAATCTTCAGCCGCTTTTTTCTCTTCATCTGTTAACTTGTGATCACAAGAAAAATCAAAACGCATTCTCTCATCAGTTATATTTGAACCTTTTTGATGAACATCGCTTCCTAAAACGACTTTTAAAGCAGCATTAAGTAAATGTGTTGCTGTATGATACTTAATTTCTATTTCACTATTTCCAGCAAGTCCACCTTTAAATTTTCCTTTAGAAGCTGTACGAGATAATTCTTGATGAGCCCTAAATTTTTCTTTGAAGCCCTCAACATCTACTTTAAGATTTTTTTCAGATGCAAGCTCTAAAGTAAGTTCGATTGGAAAGCCATAAGTATCATAAAGATGAAAAGCAACATTAGCGTCAATATCTGTATTACTTACTTTTTCAAATTCCCTAAGTCCCTTTTCAAGTGTACGATTAAATTTTTCTTTTTCTTGTTTTAAAACATCTAAAACAACATTTTTATTACTCTCAATTTCACTATAATATTTTTTATATTTATCGATAATTAATTTAGCTATTTCACTTTCCCAATTACTATTAATATCAATATTAAGTTTCTTTGCATGTCTAATCGCACGTCTTATTAATCTTCTTAAAATATAACCTTGATCTGTATTACTTGGCTTAATACCAGCAGGATCAGCTGCAATAAATACCGCTGTTCTAATGTGATCAGCTATAACACGCATACTTTTTTCATTACCATTATAAGAAAGTCCAGAAATATTTTCTATTAAACTTATAACATCACGCCATATAGAAGATAAATAATTATCATCTACACCCTCTAAAATTGCTGTTACTCTCTCAACACCCATACCAGTATCTACATTCTTCTTTGGTAAATCAGTAATAACACCCTCTAGGCTTTTATTGTATGCCATAAAAACATTATTCCATATTTCAACCCATCTATCATCTTCAGTATCAAAAGTATCAGGAATTTCATCATCGCTACGCCAATAAAATATTTCTGTGTCAGGTCCACAAGGTCCTGCTTCTCCTGCTATCCAAAAATTATCATCACTAGTCTTAGCAATTCTAGATTCTTTAATTCCAAGTGATAACCACTTATTATAAGACTCTTTATCAAAATCAATATATTCATTACCACCAAATACCGTAACAGCTAGTCTTTCAACTGGTATTTTTAAAACACTTGTTAAAAATTCAAAACTCCAAGAAATTGCTTCTTCTTTAAAATAGTCTCCTAAACTCCAATTACCAAGCATTTCAAAAAAAGTATGATGCGTTGTATCACCAATTTCTTCTAAATCATTTGTTCGAACACATTTTTGATAATCACAAAGGCGTGTCCCATATGGATGAACTTCACCCATTAAATACGGTACAAGTGGTTGCATTCCTGCAGTATTAAATAAAACAGATGGATCATTTTCAGGTACAACTGGTGCACTTGGTATTTGAACATGTCCTTTACTTACAAAAAAATTAATATATAAATCCTTTAAATTCATAACATCACCTCATTATATCGTTCATTATATCATCAAGTTCGTGATATAAATAGTTAGTATCTTTATTATTTAGCAAATAATAATCAGCAAAAGCAATTGGACCTGCTTTTTTAATATTTTCAATTTCAGATATATCTCTTTTAACTGCATCATTTTTACTAAATGGTCTAACACTTCTTTTTTCTAATCTATTATAACGTATTTTTTTGTTTGCGACAACAGCAATTACGTATAAGCTATCACCAAACCTATCTTTTAAAATCTTATATTCATCCCATGAGTATAATCCATCTAATACAACTTTTGAATGTGAGGATGCATGCTCTATCTCATCTAAAAGAAGATAAGCATACGCTCCCATTCCATATTCACGTCTAAGACCTTCTCTTACTTTCTTTTCATTTTCAGGAGTTACTTCTAAAGCATTTTCTTTTAATTTGTCCATAGTAACTTTCCCAAAGTAAATCTTTTCATACCCTAAATTAGTAAAATAATCAGTTACAACAGATTTACCAGCTCCACACATTCCAACAAGCGCAATTATAGGTTTCATTATAACACCTCACTTAATATATTTGAAACTTTAAGTTTTAATTCATCACGGGAACCATTATTATCAATTATATAATCATACCCATCATATTTATCTAGTGCAACTTCCGTAATATGACTTTTTAGTTCATCACATATTCCAGGCAAATTAGACGTAACTCTAATAGTTGTAACATTTTTATATAATGATTTTGGAATTTCTATTTCAGGTAACATTCTAGCATCAGATATAACAATAACATCATAAAAGTAAGAAAACACTTCAATATCTTCACAAACTCTATTGATAAGAAAATCATGGTCAATTTTGTCATGCAAAAGTTTAATTCCAAAGTCTTGCATTAAGCTTCTATATTCTTCTTTATTACTATCAGAATATCTATTCATTCTACTTAAATAATCTTTAATATAGTAAGCATAAGAAATACTAATACATTTACTCCCATAATAATCATTTATCATATCAGCAACCAAACTTTTACCACTATGTGCTTTACCTGATAAAATTATTAGTTTAATATCATGTTTTTCAAATTTCATAATTCACCTACTCATTATTTAAAATTCCAAATTTATCATTAAAGAACATAAATGTTGCTTTAAATGCTGCAATAACAGGTGTTGAAATAACCATTCCAATAATACCAAAGAAGTGTCCAAAAATAAGTAATCCAAGCATAATTGTAACAGGATGAAGTTTTGTTGTTTTACTCATGATTAATGGTTGTAAGAAGTTACCTTCTAAAAACTGAACAACAAATACTGATACAAGTGTTAAAATACCAATTAAAGGACTTTGTGAAAAGCCAACAATTACAGCTGGTGCACCACCAATATAAGGCCCTGCATATGGAATAATGTTAGTAATACCACAGAAAAGTCCAAAAAGCAAAGGCGCTCTAAGACCTACTATATAAAAAGCAAGTGAAGTAACAACAAATACCAAACTGCAATCAGCAATAGCCCCTTCAATAAATTTTCTAAGCGAAGTATTTACTTCATTTACTAAATCTCTTGCATCTACCTGAATTTTCTTTGGAAGTAATGTAATAAGCAAGTCATTAGCATTATTAAAAGTAAGAAGCAAATAAAATCCTATAATAAGTCCTACAATAAATGTTCCAAGTGATGAGAATAAAGTTTTAACGGATGATACTAACATATCTGGAAGTGAATTTGTAAGACCAATACCAATTTCTTCAATCTTTTTGAATAATTCATTTTTTATTGCAACAGCATCTACAATATTAATATTATTAATACGTTCAAATAAATTATCACACCATACTTTAATAGTATCAAAAGTAGATGGAATCATTTTTACAAATTCATTAATTTGTTCAGACAAAATTGGAACAATTGCCCCTACAATAATCAAAAGAGTTCCAATAAATAAAACATAGGTAATAAATGTTCCAACACTTCTTTTTAAACCTTTTCTTTGTAAAAAAGTAACAAAAGGGTCAAAAAGCCATGCTACAAATATACCAATAAATAAAGGAAATAGAATCTTAAGTATCGTTAAAATTGTCTTTTTAATACTAAGTTCTTTACATACAATAATTGCAATATATACTCCTAATATAACAAGCAAAATATAAACAATTTTTAATATTTTGTTAGAAAGTGTTAGTACATCATTAATCTTATTTGTATCAACACTCTCCTGCTTTTTTTCTTTTCTTCCTAACACCAAATCACCTCTATCACATTATATCAAAAATGCATATTAATTACTACATTTTCTCCTTAAAGACCAGATAAAATGTAAAAATATACCTATTATAATTCCACACGTATCTATTAATACATCTAAGACTTGTGCACTTCTTCCAGATATAAAAATCTGATGTAATTCATCACTTGTAGCATAAATTACTGATATAAACAATACATAAATATATATAGAAAAATTAACATTTCTATACTCTTTTATAAGCAAGATCATTAAAAGTGATAAAATCGTATACTCTGTAGCATGAGCCGCTTTTCTAATTAAAAATGGACTAACATGAAGTGATAAAGCATTTGAAACAAATGATAAAACGCCATTTGATGTTTTATCACTTAAAGTCCCATTTTGATTAGAAAGCATAAAAATTAAAGCCATCCAACCTAATAATAATATCCATAAAATTATTTTTTTTATACTTACTTCTTTCATAAAATCGCCGAAGTAAGTATAACACTTTATAAAATTATAAGCAATAAAATATCTTTTAAATTATTATTATGTTTGTTATAATATGATAGAGGTGAAATTCATGAAAAATATAATTGGGGGAATATGTGTCGGAATTGCTAATATAATTCCTGGTGTTAGTGGTGGTACCATTATTGTTTTAATGGGACTATTTGATAAATTAATGGAAAGTATTAGTAATGTTTTTAACTTTAAAATTAAATTAAGAGACAAAAAAGAAAGCTTTATTTTTTTATTAGAATTCCTACTTGGAGCAGGAATTGGATTAGTTGGATTTGCTAAAATACTTGAATTTTTGTTTGTTTCATTCGAAGTTCAAACTCTATACTGGTTTATTGGCTTAATATTGTGTTCAGTTCCTATTTTAAAGAAAAATGAATTAAAAGGTGAAAAAATTAATTGGTTATTCTTAATTATCGGTTGTTTAATAATAGGTCTTATAACTTACCTAGCTCCTGGCGAAGAAGGCAACATTGTAAAAAAAGAAGTTCTTTTAAATCAAAATCTAACGATAGGATATTTAATTATGCTAACAGGACTTGGTGCAATTGGTGGAGCATCAATGATGTTTCCTGGTGTATCAGGATCAATGGTACTACTTGTTCTAGGTAAATATCACCTATTCAAAGGATATGTTGCTAATGTAACATCTTTTGACACTAAAATAATTATTCCAATTATCTTTATTGGAATTGGTGTTATTTTAGGTATAGTAGTAAGCGCTATTATAACAAATTATTTATTAAAACATTATAAAAGAAATATTATGAGTTTAATTTTAGGACTTATAATTGCTAGTGCAATTTCAATTATTCCAACTAGTGGTTACAATATAACTACAATCTTAACATCTATAATAACATTTATATTTGGTGCCTTTGTAATATATTTTTTTGATAAAAAAGAAAATAGTTAATCACATGATTAGCTATTTTTTATATAATTTAAAACATCATTAATTGTTTTATTAAAATAGTTATAGTCAACATAAAACCACTTGATAGGAAGTTGATTATTAAAAAAAGTGTATTGCCTCTTCGCATAATGTCTACTGTTTTTCTTTATATCATCTAGGCATTCATAAAGCTCTTTTTTATGTTCAAAATATGGAAACAATTCCTTATATCCAATAGGTGTTAAAACAGCTTTACTCCTAATACCAGATGAATAAATTTTAAATGCTTCATCAAGTAAACCATTATCTACCATATTATCTACTCTAGCATTAATCTTATCATATAAAATACTTCTATCAGTAGTAAGACCAATAAATAACACATCATCATACATAAGTTCACTACTACGTTCTTTAGAACTCATAGGTACTTTATTGTTTTTATAATAATTAAGTGCACGTTCTACTCTTTTTCTATTATTCATGTGAATATCAGTATTTGGGTCAACTTTAAGTAATTCTTGATAAAGCTCACTATTAGAATAAGTGCTATAATCATACTTTTTTTCTTCCTCAATAAATTGATAATTGTAAAGAGCTGCCTTTATATATAGTCCTGTTCCTCCAACTAAAATTGGAATTTTACCACGTTTTAATATATCATTAATTATAAGTCTTGCATCTTGTTGATAATCATAAATACTATAGTCATCACTAATATCTTTAATATCAAACAAATGATGAGGTATATTTTCTTTTTCCTCTTCACTTACTTTAGCAGTTGCTATATCCATCTCTTTATATACTTGTGTTGAATCTGCATTCACAACTTCTCCATCTAATATATGAGCAAGCTCTACACTCATTTTTGTTTTACCAACACAAGTTGGACCTGTAATTACAATAACCATCTAATCACCTATCTTTTTTATGTGAATTATTTTCAAGTACCTTTTTTACCGCATCAGTACAATCATTAATCGTTATAATATCACTACTTATTCCAATTTTATTTAAACATTCAAAAAAAGAAATATTTCTAAACTCTTCATCATTAATATGCCAAGATAAATATACAATATCTTCTTTATTACAATGTTCTAATGCATAATAAGCTACGGCAGTTCCTAAAATATAACGATACCCCTTAGATAAACTTCTAATAATTTTATCATATAATTCATTTTCATTAAAATCTTTTTCATACAAAATAGACATTTTATAACTATTCTCAATTTTTTGAATTTTTTGTAAAAATACTTTACATTCATCTTCAAAATCATCTTTATCTGTAGGAGTAAAATATTCATCTAAAAATTCATATGAATTCATATCAATTTTACCCATTTTTTCATATGCAAAAATAATACGAGAATAACTAACAATATCACTTGCACATATTAATGTATTAGATATTCTAAGATTTAAATTCAAACTATCTTTAAAAATGCCTTTATTAAGTAAATATCGTTTCGCATATTCCTCAAAATAAATAGAGATAAATTCTGTAAATATATACCAATTAAAAGAATTGCCATAATTAATTTTATGCATAAACTCATGAATTAAAGTAGCAACATCTTGATGTGTAAAACTTAAATTAATATTAATTAGAGAAACATCATTTAAATGATCATATGTAACACAAGAAGTTTTATATTCATTCTCATAACTAAAATCAAGCTCGCCGCTTTTTATTAAAGTATCAAATATAGGCAAATATGATGGTGAAATATCTTCAAGAATTTCACGAGCTAAAACGTAAATATCATTAAAACTAATATTACAAGCTTCAGTATTCATGCCTAAATCATATTCATTAACAGTTTCAATAAAAGCTTTACTAAGTTTATCAAAAAAACTTATATTATCTAATAAAAACCAGTCATTTCTTTCTAATTTAATAAAACAGCCATTTAAATAATCATTTAATTTTTTATACTCTTCTACTGTCACCATTATTACCCCCACTTTATTTTACAATCATTTACCTAACTTTCTTTAACCTTTTAACAAAAGCATTTTCTATCTTTTTATAAGATTCATCTGTTAAATCAAATGTTCTAGCATCCACTACATCAAGTTCTAAATAATTTGTCAAATTTAAAAATTTAAATTTATTAATAATATCATTAAGTTCAAAAAATTCATTAATATTTTTACTATTACTATCAACTCTATCAAGCATATAACACGCAAATAAATAACCTATTACATACCTTTCTTCAAAAGGAAAACTTAAATCCTTATTATCTAAAATATCATCAAGTGCAATACCGCATACAAGATCATCATCACCATAAGCTAAATCAGTAGCATGAATATACCCATTATTAAGATAAGTTTCAATTAAATGAAGCTCATATAAAATAATTTTATTTTTCCAAGAGATTACATATAAATTATATTTACTCTCAAGTTCATACTCACTTGGCCTAGTAGTCCTTTCAAAATAATCTCTTAAAAGTTCTTCTCCCAATAAGGAAAACATTTCACAAAATACAGATCTTGTAGCAGAATTATCTACTCCTTCTCTTTCTATAGTCATATCATGAATAAGCTCATGCGTAATTGCATAAGCATCATTAATAGTATTTTGAAGATATACTATCATCTTTGCTTTACCATCAATAATACTAGAAATAGATAAATTATTGTCATACTTTTCTTTACCAGTTTCAAAGATAAAAGCACCTTCATCTAAACGTTTTTCTAAGTAAGCCGCATAGTCTGAATTAATAGACATAAAAAAATCATATGCATATTTAAGACAACGTTTCAAAGAAACACGTTTCTTAAAATCTCTAACTTTATTTCCCTTATAATTACTATCAAAAATATCAATTAAAGACGTTAAAAATCTAAAATCGTTCATATCTTCTATATTACAATCGGATATATACTTGCTAACAACATCATTTATTAATTCTAATTCATTCATAAATATCACTGCTAATAGTATAACAAAAAAAGACAAAATTGTCTTTAAAAATAATTATTTTTATATTAATGCAAGGCGGAAGCCATTCCAACTGCTCGCAACACCAGTAGACCTATCAAAAAACGACTGACCTGCAAGAACACCGTTGGCGTAACGGCCTCCGCGTACGAACCAAGGGTAAGAAGCGTCAACGAAATAAGAGTAGTCCCCAAACCAAGAGTTATGTATTCTGTTATTTCCATCTTTATCTTTGTAATAATAGAATGGCCCTATCTCTCCTGTCGCATCTCCTAAAATTCGTTTATTATAACTTGTCCAACCACTATCACTTGGATAAATATCAAAGTATTTTGAATTATATGAAGATATTGAGGCTGCATCAAAACCGCTATCTTTATATGTATCTTTCATATATGAAGCCATGTATTCCCATGCTCCTCCACTCATATCATATACTCCACTTATATTTCCAGTTGTACTTGCCTTATACCCTGTTTCTGTATTATATGCAAGTGTTACACTTGTATCAGTTCCATATGTTCCAGGATAACTACTTTGATCTGTTCCAGAAACCGCACTATATCCTGTTACAAAGTTACTATTATTATTTATATTTACTTCATCATTTATTCCATATACTGAATATGATAAGTATGTAGCTGCTCCCCACTCAGTATTCTTTAGCATATGACTATCTAGATTTCTATTATAATTGTAAGCTAACTCAAACATTGATTTTACATTTATATTTCGAAGTGATGTATTATTTGGTTTTACTGTTATATTACTTGTACTTCCAGTTGTTTCAAATTTTCCCATCCAAAATCCATTACTTTCAAAACTTGTAAAGGCTGGATGTGTTAAGTATTCTCCTACCTTTGAACCATTTGATACACTTGTATCTTTATTTTCAAATACTATTTCTATTGTATCTGGTTTGCTTGAACTTTCTGGTTTTCCTTCTATATAGTTTGTATAATTTCCTTCATTAAAGATTCTATATTTATATCTTGGTATCCATACAAAATATGATTCTATATTACTTTCTGGTATTACCTCATTATCTTCATAGTTTATTGTTTTATCTTTTAGAATAATCGCATTGGCCCATACTTTATTTTTATAGTTATACCATTCTTTTTTGATATCGGCTTTTTTTACTGTTCCATCATTTTCTATTGTTACTGCTACTAAGTCACTATTTATAACAGGGTCTGCTCCATTTAAAACAGAATCTTTATATTTTTCTGCTTCAAAAAGCTCACTATCACTAATTGTACATGGACTTTTTTCTATTACTTTTGGTGATGTTTCAAGAAACGTCTTTTCTATGCAGTATCCATTTATTTCTAAAGTAGCACTTATATTACCTTTCTTATCAACGACAACTGTTCCACTTGTTGGTCTTGTTCCTTTGATTGATAACTTGGTATCACTTGGAAAATCAAATCTTGTATCTTTATCTCCTGTTATCATACTACTCATGTATTTATTCTCAGCTGCTGATATAACACCATTAGCTGATTCTATAGCTGCACCTTTCTTTGCCTTATCTATTGTATTTAATACTAGTGGCATTGATATTAGTGCAACAACAGCTAAAATAACTATTACGGCAAGTAATTCTATTAAAGTAAAACCTTTCTTTTTCATAAAAAAATACACCTCTATTCTAAAGTGTATTTTAGCATACACCCCCCCCCCACTTGTCAAGTGGAGCGTGGGTGTACTTAGAATTCTTATATAATAAAACTATAACCCTGTAATATCGATAGCTTTATGGATAATATATCCATTTTCTGTTTTTATATTTTTTACAATAAATCTTACTTTTTCATTAACACTACCTGTTATATCCGAGTCCATATTTACTTTTGAAAAAAAGTATTCAATATTATCTTCACCTAGTATTATTCCATTAATATCATCTATATATTCTTTTATTATACCTTTTTCTTCTCGCATGATAGATTTTCCTCCATAGTTTCTGAAAAATTTAGTTGTTCTTCTATTTTAGCTAAAGCGTTATACATTTCAATTTTTGCTCTTTTATCATATGGTAAGCATCTACTTTCAACTGTTAAGTTGTCTTTTATTCCTACAAACCAATCTTTAGCACCATTAATTGATTTAAAATCATCAACATTAAATGGTTTATATGTTTTAAAAGCTTTTTTTCTACTTTTTTCTTTAATTAATTCCTCTTTATATATTGTGTAACCAATTGAATTTATTAAAAGGTTAATTCGTTCTTTATCTTGCTCTACTGATGAAATATATGTATATGGTTTTTGGCGTGGCTCACTATAAACAATGTTAGGATTGTAATATTTAGTTTCAGCATTATTTTCTTTATAAATTATATAATTTTGAATTGTTGATTTATAGTAATCAGTATAACAGTATTCTCCTAGCATAAAAGCTTCCTTAGAATTAAATTTTTCATAAGTTTCATGTTCAAAATAATTTTTATTATGTAAATCAGTGATAACACCTATTTCAATTGGTTCTTTTTTATCACTTCGAAGGCACATTTTAGAGAAACATTCTTTAATTGTTGTTAATAGTTCCTCTGTCTCTTTTTCTGTTTTTGGTTCTGGATCTATGCCATTTCCATAAACACTGTTCCCATTTCTAATAAGTGGACAAATGTAATAATTACCTTCTTTAGTTGTAAGGGATAATATAGCGCCATTTTTATCTAATGCACAATAGCGTAGAAAATCTTCACCTCTAGCGCCTACTCTAAAACAACTTCCAGTATCTATTCCAGCCGTAAGTACTTTTTCATCATCATACTCTAATATACCATAAGAAATACCATTAGCACTTATTCCACGAACAAATGGAATTGTAGCTGCTACTTTACTTTTTCTCTCATGATGAAGCTTTTTTACTTTTCTTATAATTACATCAACAGGTTCATTGCAATGCTGCCTTGAAGACTGAATTTTAGCTATTGTAGCAAGAGAAATATCTTGCTCATCAGGCTCTAATTCATAAAGTAATACTTTACTAGCATCAATTACATCTAAAAGAGAATTAATATTCATTTTACCTTTAGATTTTTCAATTATATCATTTAAAGCTTTAAAATGATTAATTGTATTTGCAAGCGTATAATTAAGTCCAAAAGCTAGTCCATTTAAAACAAGTCTAATTAAACAATCATTATCAACTTTTTCATTTCCCAGTAAAAATGTAACTAAAACTGGATTAATTATAGGTTTACCCTTATCATTGTAAGAAATATTACTTAAATCAATATCACGAAAACACATAAATACATCTTTAATTGTTACATCATGTGTTCTTTTTGCTAGATAATTTTTCTTAAATTTTTCAATGTGTTCTTTTTCTAAATTTTTCTCACGTCTAGTAATTGTTGTTTTTATTATATGGGCTAAAAAGGTATCCCACTCTTCATGTTTTTCATTCTTCTTCCACATGGAATATATTTCATTTATATACTCATCTATTTCATTATGATTTATTTTAAAAATATTTTCTAGATATGTATATTCTTCATCTTTAAAACACCTTTTTACTTTATCAAATAATTGATAACCGTAAAACTCATCTTGATGTTTTATTCTATATTCTCTTCTACTATCAGTAAAATCTAATCTTGCTGATCTATCAAGAGCACGATCTGTTATATTTGAAAACTTACCACGGACTAGTTTTAAACTATTATCAAGCCCCAAAACACTATACGCATTAAGTGATAAAATAAGCTTTTCATAATCATTTAATTCATTAGTATTAGCTAATTCTCTATATATACGGTTAACATCATGTACTCTAACTTTTTTTAATAATTCTTTATCCAGTTTAATACCTAGATTTTCACTTTTTTCATCTAATGATGGTATATAAATATCAAATTTTAAATATAATAACCATTCTAACTCTGTTTTTAGTGTTAGGGCATAAGTAAGTTTAGCATGATTATGAATAATTAAATTAAATAAGCTTTCAAATAATTCTTCATCTTCAATTTGAAATTCCCGTTTACACCAAGCTTTAACTTTAGAATAATCTTTATCATGGTACAAGCTATATACATATCTAAGCTCAGTGATAGGAATGTTTTTAAGCTCATCACTACAATTATTTTTTATATATGTATCAAGTGAATCAAGATATAATCTTTCATTTTCTTTATTTAAATTATGTATATATTCAAGATTATTTATATGACTCATAATATATTCATGTTTCTCTAAAACGTATAATTTTACATCCTCAGGAAGTGACATAAAAGGATGATATCCTCGCTGTGTTTTTTTTGCTTCCATGTAAAACGTTAAAAATTCTTCATTATCAAAAAATTGTTTCTGAATATTTGAACCAAATGTTTTAAAAAAAGCATTAAAACGAATTCTATCTACTTTTGTAAAATCAGATGCATATGGAACAAACTTTTGCATTTCATCATTACTAAGGGAAAGTCCAAAAGCATTAAGAGAAGCTGGTGGCATCGCTAAAATACTTTTTATAAATTCACTGTTTGATAATAGCATAAGGCGTTCTTCTTTTGTTTTATTTTTAAAATCTTGAATCATAAAATCACCATCGTTCTAAATGTTTACAACACTTATAATATATAGTTATTTACCTCTTTTGTCAATTTTTTGTTTAAAATGTACATTTTTACTCATAATTAAATAGAATATTCGCAGATATTCACCAAAAAGAGTTTACTCTTTTTTTCTTTTTGATATAATTTTATATGGAGATGATATTATGGACTGTATTTTTTGTAAAATTATAAATGGAGAAATTCCAAGCTATAAAGTTTATGAAGATGAAACTGTTTTAGCATTCTTAGATATTAATCCAGCTAGTAATGGTCATACTTTAATAATCCCTAAGAATCATTTTGTTGACAGTATGGATATTGATAGTGATACTGTTATGCATATTTTTAAAGTAGGTTTGAAAGTTAAAAAATTACTTGAAGAAAAGCTAAAATGTACAGGTATTACTTTTTCTCAGAATAATGGTGATGTTGAAGAAGTAAAACATTTTCACTTACATGTAGTTCCACATTATGAAAATAATGTGGAAATTAAAAACCCATCTGAAATTTATGACATAATAAAAGGCGACTAATTAGTCACCTTTTTATTTTTCTTCTTGCAAAGCTTCTTTTCTTGATAAATTAAGTCTTCCACGTTTGTCATAACCTAAACTTTTTACAATGATTTCATCACCAACAGATACAACATCACTAGGTTTTTCAACACGCTTACTATCTAAATGTGAAACATGAACAAGTCCTTCACATCCAGGCCACAATTCAACAAAACATCCAAAATCTTCAACTTTTACTACTTTTCCTTTGTAAATAGCACCATCTTCTACTTCTCTTACAACATCTTTGATACGACGTGCTGTCTCATCAATAATATCTTTATCACTATGATAAATTATTACTCTACCATCTTCTTCTATATCAACTTTTACAGCATTAACATCAGTTACTGTATTTACGTGGCTTGATTCTAGAATTATCTTAGTAATCATTTCTCCACCTTTTCCAATTACTTCTTTAATACGATTTGGATTAATATAGAATGACATTGTCTTAGGAGCATATTTACTAACTTCGCTTCTAGGTGCAGCAATTTGTTTTTCCATAACATCTAAAACTTGCATACGTGCTTTTTTGGCCTTATCTAAAGCTTCTTTTAGTATTTGTTTTGTAATACCTTTAATTTTAATATCCATCTGAAGAGCACAAATTCCATCTCTAGTTCCTGCTACTTTGAAATCCATATCACCAAGATGATCTTCCATACCTTGAATATCAGTTAAAATTGTATAATCAGATTCATGTGTAATTAATCCCATAGCAATACCTGCTACTGGAGCTTTTATTGGCACACCTGCTGCCATTAAAGCCATACAACCAGCACAAATAGATGCTTGGCTTGATGAACCATTGGATTCAAGTATTTCGGAAACAACACGAATTGTATATGGGAATTCATCCTCACTTGGTATTACCTGTTGCAATGCACGTTCTCCTAAAGCACCGTGTCCAATTTCTCTTCTTCCAGGTGCACCATAACGTCCTGTTTCTCCAACTGAAAATTGAGGGAAATTGTAATGTAACATAAATCTTTTCTCGTCTTCAATAGAAAGTCCATCTAAAATTTGATGTTCCCCTAAAGCTCCAAGCGTAACAACACCTAAAGCTTGAGTTTGTCCTCTTGTAAATAAAGCAGAACCATGAGTTCGAGGTAATAGATCAATATCAGTTGATAGTGGTCTAATTTCATCCATTTCTCTTCCATCAGCTCTTGTATGTTCTTTTACAACTATATTTCTAAATATTTCATACTCAATATTTTCAAGTACTAATTTTACCTTAGTAATTAATTCTTTTTTCTCATCTTCACTTAAAGATGCGCCCTTCTCTTCATAAATTTTAACAACATCTTCTTTTGCTGCATCAATAGCAGCATATTTTTCTAACTTATCTTTAATACGCATAGCTGTATTTAAAGTAGGACCAGCAAGAACTTCGATTTCTTTTTTGAAATCATCAGTAATCTCTAGTGTTTCATATTCCATATCTTCTTCACCAATTGCTGATATTATTTCTTCTTCAAAAGCAATAAGTTCCTTAATAGCTTCATGTCCAAACATTAAAGCTTCAAGCATATCGTCTTCACTTACTTCTTTTGCACCTGCCTCTACCATATTAATAGCGTCTTTAGTTCCTGCTACCGTTAAATCAATATCAGAGTTATCCATTTGTTCTTTTGTTGGATTTATAATAAATTCGCCATTAACTCTTCCCACTTTTACACCAGCAATAGGCCCATCAAATGGAATTTTACTAATTGATACTGCTAAGCTTGAACCTAACATTGCTGTCATTTCTGGTGAATTATCCTGATCTACTGATAAAACTGTATTAACTATTTGTACTTCATTTTTAAATCCATCCTTAAATAGTGGTCGCATAGGACGATCAATCATTCTAGCTGCTAATGTAGCATTTTCAGTAGGACGTCCTTCTCTTTTTATAAAACCACCTGGTATTTTACCAACAGAATAAAGTTTTTCTTGATATAAAACTGTTAATGGAAAAAAATCAGATAATAAATTAGCAGTTTTAGCAACAACAGCTGCAGTTAAAATAACTGTATCACCATAACGAACTAAAACAGCTCCATCTGCTTGTTTAGCAAGTTCTCCATGTTCTACAACAATTTTTCTTCCTCTAAAATCTAATTCAAATACTCTTTTCATTTGTTACCTCCTTTTTTATACGTTCTATATTTTTCTAACAACTTTTGTTTTTCAACAACCGTATCATGAATATTAAGTTCTAATGAAGCCGGTTTTAAATCATCTATCGAAATATAAATATCTCCTTTTTCTGGACAAAATAAATTCTTATAATATTCATTATTCTCTATATCAATAAAATCACTATATTCTAGATCATAATCTTCAGAATATAATAATATTCTATCACCTAATTTTTGACTGCTATAAGTTGTTGTACATGATGAAAAACCAAAAAAATCTCTATTAAGTATTTTAGCAACTACATAACTATTCCCTATAAACACTCTTTTTAACGATACTTTCTGCATTCTATCATAATTATATAGCTTAATCATATTTCTTTTAAATTTACTTTTGTGTTCTATAATGTTAGCATAAAAACTATCATAAGAAATTGCCTTACTGCTGTGTTCTATAATATTATCACAAAAACTATCATAAGAAATTAAATTACTTTCTAATTCATCAATAGAAACAGATCTACTTTTTATCAAATCACGAAATAAGCCATTATCTTTTTGGTAAAACAATGATTCTTGATTAGTATCTTTGTATACTCCAATAAAAACTCTTTTACTATCCATATCTTATTATTTCCTTTCAAATAACTTTATATTCTTAAAACTAACACTTTAATATTTTAGAATTAAAGTTATAAAAAATTATTATTTTTTTATTTATAAATAAAAATAAAGACACTTAAAATAAGTGCCTACTTTATTATTTTCTAAGTCCTAAACTAGCTATCAAGTTTCTATAACGAGTAACGTCAGTCTTAAGTAAATATCTTTGTAAACTACGTCTTTGACCAACTTTCTTTAAAAGACCTCTTCTTGAATGATAGTCATGTTTATGTTCCTTTAAATGCTCAGTTAATTCGTTAATCTCAGCAGTTAAAATAGCAATTTGTACTTCAGCAGATCCTGTATCTCCTTCAGTTCTTGCATATTTCTTTATAATTTCTTGTTTCTTTTCGCTTGTTAATGCCATAATTTTTCTCCTTTTCTAAAATTCGCTTATTCCTA
Organism: uncultured Bacilli bacterium; assembly: GCA_934190785.1. Classification (GTDB taxonomy): domain Bacteria; phylum Bacillota_I; class Bacilli_A; order RF39; family UBA660; genus CAKPTA01. Next base: position 124,328 of record CAKPTA010000001.1, on the reverse strand, counting down.
GAAATCGTCGGAGGATCGAATCTCCACGAATAAGTACATAAATAATATACACTATATTTTATTAAAAAGCAATGTATTTTTTACTTTTATTTAACTTTTAAGTTCCTTATTATTTTTAAGGTATTCATCAATTACATTCATAAGTTCAAGTGCAACAGAAGATGGAACAATTTTTCCTATTTCTTCTACACCAGCTTCTTTGATTTTAGTAATAGTTTTATATTTTTTTAACAATTGTTTTTTTCTAACACTACCAATTCCAGCTACATTGTCTAGAATGCTTTCAACTGCACCCTTACTTCTAATTTGTCTATGATATGCAATTGTAAAATCGTGTACTTCATCTTGCATTCTTTCTAAGAAATAAAATAAATTACTTTTTTTATCAATTGGAATTTCAACAATAGGATCAAAAGCTAAAAGAGCACTAGTATTATGCTTATTATCCTTCTTTAATCCAACTACTGGTATATTCATACCTAAACTTTTAAGGATTTCTCTTGCCACATGAATTTGTCCTAATCCACCATCAACAATAATTAAATCTGGTTTTTCTAAGTTATCTCTTAAAATGCGAAAATACCTTCTATAAATAACTTCCTTCATCATTCCATATTCATCGTTTGAATCTTCCATGATTTTAAATTTACGATAATCATTTTTACTTGGTTTACCATCCTTAAAAACAACCATTCCAGAAACACTATATGTTCCAAAAAGATGAGAATTATCAAAAAGTTCAATACGATATAAACTATCAAGTTTAAGAATATTTCTTAATTCTTCATTAGCGCTAGATGTTTTAGTCTGATCTTTTTCAATCATTTCAAATTGATTTAAAAGTGATATTTTGGCATTTTCTTTTGCCATATCAACTAATTTTTTCTTAACACCTTTTTGTGGGGCTTTTACAGATACAGATAGGAATTCTGACAAAGTATTATAATCAACAATTTCTGGTACAAGAACTTCTTTAGGAAGTAAAAAGCTACCAGAATAAAACTTAGCAATATAATTTGTAAGTTCTTCTCCTTCGTCTTCCATCATAGTAGCTATCTTAGAATGCCTTTCTAATACTTTACCACCGCGAATAAAGAAAACTTGAATTGATATATAACCTTTATATATATAATATCCAAAAACATCTCTATCAACGTTATCTTGAACTTCTACTTTTTGTTTAACTAATGTTACTTTAATATAATCAAGCAGTTCTTTTAATTCTTGTGCTTTTTCAAAATTAAGACTTAAAGCAGCATCATTCATTTCTTTTGTAATACGCTCTGTTACATAAGTATGGTCTCCTTTTAAAAACTTAATTATTTCATCTCTCATCTTTGCGACCACACTTTGATCTACTTTATGAGTACAATACCCAAGACATTCATGTATGTGATAATAAAGGCAAGGACGACTATTATATGTATTACATTTTCTAAGAGGATACATACGATTTAATAAATTAACTGTATTTCTTGCAGCTCCAACATTTGGATATGGTCCATATAAGTTACCTTTGTGTTTTTTCTTATTTAGACTTCTAACAACACTAAGTTTTGGAACTTTATCGTTTGTAAGTTCAATATAAGGATAGCTTTTATCATCTCTAAGTAAAATATTATATTTAGGATCATGCTCTTTTATTAAATTCATCTCTAAAATCAGAGACTCTGTTTCACTTCCAACAACAACATATTCAAAGTCAACAATTTCACTTACAAGTTTAGCTGTTTTACCTGTATGTGTACCTCTAAAATAAGAGCTAACACGGTTTTTTAATTTTTTAGCTTTACCAACATAAATAATAACCCCATCTTTATTCTTCATTAGATAACAACCCGGCAAATTAGGAACCAAAGAAAGTTTTTGTTTTATATAATCCATAGTATCACCTACTTTATTATACCAAAACTATTTCTATTTTTTACATAATACTTTTCCGTAAATAGTATCTGATACAGTTTTAATTTCACTATCATTCATAATAGCTTTATATTCAATTGAAGAAAGCAACATATGATTATAATCATTTTCTTTTAAATTAATTAACGCTTGCATATTTCTTAATACTTTCTTTCTTGAAATAATAATATCATCAATACAGTATTCATATTCACTTATCTTATATTTTGAATCAAAATATTTAATAATATCAAGCTTTAATAAATCTTTACTTATAACATTTCTTTTAGAATTATCTAAAAGTTTAAAATAAATATCTTCTTTATTTTCATTAACTTTATGTATACGGTAATTATCTAACATACTATCTGGAACATAAAAGTTTTTACCGCTTGTTATGCTACTTTTAAATTTACCTTTTTCATTAATAATATTTCCACCTATATTATCTTCAATATTAAGTCTAATAATCATATTTTTGGTATTTTCTTTAATATATTCAGGATGACATTTAATATAACTATAGTATCCCATTTCAATCAATTCATCAACATAGTCCATATATAGAGACTCAGTTAAAATATCTCCCTTATATATTTTATTATTATAGTCATTATAAATATCTATGCCATATTCTGTTATAAGATTTAAATTAGTTTTTATAATATCATTTGAAAGTAAAAATAAATCAGAATTATTCCTAATCATATAATCAAAATTATTAAGAGAAAATAAAGTATCAATATTATTCATAAAATTATTATAAAGTGGTACTTCTCTATTACCTGACATTCTAACTTTTAAATTTGAAACAAAAAGGCCAGGATTATTCATAAAAAATTCTTTTTTCATGTTGTTATTAGAAATTAACATTTTAATATTAGAAACAATTCTTTCATCAGTATTCAAAATAATGTATAAGAAATCACTTTTACTAAGTTTTTTTAAATCAATTGGCATAATTTCAAATATGTGACTTAAAGATGATAATGAACTATTATTTAAAATAAGCTCTCTCTCATCTTGATTAAAATTGTTAAAGTTATAACCATATTTAAGGAATAACTCTACATATTGTTCTAAATCAGTAGCACTTTTCTCCTTACTTTTTTCTTCTAAATACAATTTTTTATTTAATTCAATAATATAATTTAAAACAGCCTTTAAATCGTCAGGATAAGGTATATCATATACAAAGTCTGGTATAGAAATATAATTATCTAACTTAAGTGATAATTGTTGAAAGAACTCAGCTAGTTTCATATATGTAACTAGTACTTTTGTTTTATTTCTATTATATTTATCATATTGTGGTTTTAAATTATTGTAGTTACTTCTAACTAGTTCTATAAATTTATTAATTATTTTATCTCTTCTATCAATATCATCTAGAGAAATATTTCTTATTTCTTCTTGTAATTTTTCCTTGAAATCCTTTGGAACCGAAACTTTAAATACTTTTTTTTCAATATCAACAACAATAGTTCTTTCATTAGTTACATTACTAATATTCACTTCATCTATCTTTGGGATGTTATCAAGACATGCTACTTCTAAAACATCATTATTTAAAATATCCTCAATAAAATTAGCTATAATTATACTACTTTTAAGTATTGAATAAAACTCTATTTTTTCATTTGCAGCTTCAAAAAAACATACATCATCTAATTTATCAAATTCTTCATCTTTTAGAATATTAATTCTTTTACCTATTAATACCGCTAAATCATTCATTTGTTAACACCTTTTTCTTGCTATTATCAAGTAATTCAAACACTTCTTCTTCAATATCTTTTTGTTTCGAAAGAAAATTTGCATCCTTTACTTTTTCTCTCAAAATAGCTTCTTCTTTTCTATAAGCTTGAATACTATTTTGAATACGATTTCTATATCTGGAATCAATATCACATTTCTTTACAAAAGCATCAATTATAACATATGTATTTATATCAATGCGATCATATAAAATTCTTGTTTTAAAATTTTTAACTTCATAAATACCATTAATATTGTTATTATTTACAAATCTTCTATTCCTTTTAAAATTTCCATTTTTTATAGATAATAATAATTCTTTAAAAGAATCATAATACTCTCTATCAATATCTTTTAAAGCGCTTATTATTCTGTCACCATTTTCCTGGAATATTAATTTATTAGAAGTCTCAATTTCTAAGAAATTATCACCTTTCTCATATAAAATACCTCTTATAGTTTCAATTATAAATTGCATTAATTCTTCTTCTTTTTTAAATTCACTAACTTCTTCATCACTTAAATCACTATTTGAATTTAAAAAGTTAATTACTTCAACTTTATATTGATAACAATCAGTCAAAATTTGATTAATCTTTTCTAAATATAGCTCACTATCACTGGCTGGTAATACACGCTCTATTTCATTTATTGAATTACACTTCATTAATAAATCTATATAAGATTTAACATCAAGCATTTTAACTTGTTTTCTATCCTCTTCATGATTGATTAAAATATCAGAAGAAACGTTCTCGTTATCTGAGATAATAATTTTTTTAGATACATCTTTATTTTTTATTTTCTCTTTATTATATAGTTGCTCATTATGATTTAATACTTCTTTTAAAAGCTGTTTTCTTTGATCAAAAGTTATTTTTTCACTATCAAATAAAATAAACAAGTCATCTAATGAATCAATATACTTGTTTTCAAATTGTTTTAAATATTCTCTAACTTTTTTCATACTGCCACCCCTTTTTTGATTGTTTATTTTATCACATAGATTTTATATAGTCAAGGAAATAACCATTATGACTTCAATATTGCTTTTTATACTAATTTTGTTATAATGTTAATGGTGATTTTATGAAAGCGCTATGGAATAATGTAGAAGATGAATATATAATTCAAAAATCCAAATTTATCACTTTACTATGCCATATCAAATCTACTGATGAAGTAAACACTATTTTAAAAAAAATAAGAGATGAGTATAAGGGTGCTACTCACTATTGTTATGCATACATAGTTAACCAAGTAAAAAGATTTTCCGATGATGGTGAACCGGGTGGTACTGCTGGTATGCCTATTTTACATGTATTAGAAGAAAATAATTGTAACCATATTCTTGCTATCGTAATTAGATATTTTGGAGGTATTAAACTTGGTGCTGGTGGTCTTGTTAGAGCATATTCAAACTCTGTAATAGAAGCTTTAAAAAAAGCTAGTTTAAGAGATGAAATCATTGGTAATGAAATTGAAATAATACTACCCTATGATAATGTTAAGAAAGTTGATTATATCTTAGATGATATAGAAATTAAAGAAAAAATATTTGACGATAAAGTTAAATATATATTACTAATATCTGATATAGAAACTAATATATATTTAGAAAAATTAAAGCCGCTTTGCTTATCCATTAATATTCTTTATAAAGATATTTTAATATAAAAAACATGTTCAATGAACATGTTTTCTTATGCCTCTAAAATCCAAGCGTTTGGAATAGCTCTAGTCATTTGTTGTCCTCCACCATTTACAGGTTTGTTAATTAATGTTCCATTAATAGCAAGTCCACTTGAAGTTCCACCATCTAAATTTGCAGCATTATAAGCACCATAATTCATAAGTATTTCTGTCATATCAACCATATCAGCACCTAAAATACCGCTTGTATAATCACGGCCATCCATAACAAGGAATAAAACAATTCCATCTTTTCTCTGACCTATAGCACTTCTTGGGGCATCTCCCCAACCACCATTTCCACGAATAAATGATGGTTCACCATTAACAATTAAGAATGGTCCAAATTCAACAGCGTCTCTAACACCTTTATTGATAGCTTCTTTACCACTTATTTTGGCTAAAATAAGTTTATTGTCTTTTGTAAATCCTATAATTCCGCCAGATTGATTAAGTTTTGCTTCATCACTTATAATTTTACCATCTTTAATTACAATACCATGTGGTACTCCACCATTACTATTATATTCAGGGTCAATAAAGCCACTTGCATTCATAGCAACTAAAGCGTTGTTGTTTTTCGCAATATCAACTAACATTTGTCCGCTCTTACCCATGTATTTAGAAGTCGCTATTTTTACTTTTTCAGGATGATAAATAGCAACCAAATAACCTCTTAATCCAGGCTCATTTATATTAATAACCTTATAGTCATCATTACCTTTATCACGTGTTAAAACTTCTTTATCATATTTGTTTTTATATGTAACAACAGCAGAATCATAATCAACAAATTTAATTAATGATGAATCTGTTTCTTCTCCAGATTCAATAACTTGATTTTGATCTAATACTTTAGCTATTGTCTCATCACTATAAAACCACGTTGCTAAATATTGATGATTCATAGTAGTCATAGCTGTTGTAATAAGCCAATTTCTAAATCCAGACCATGGTCCATATAAAAGTGTTAACCCACTACCACATCCTAGGACAAAAAGACTAATAAAAACAGTAATTATAATCTTAGTTGATTTTTTCATTTTCTTTTTTTCTTTTACTTCTTTTTTCTCTTTATGCATTTTACTTTCCTCCTAGAAAACTACCATCTTTATCATAATCAATATAATCGCTATATAAATCAAACTCTATTTTATCTAGCTTTAGTGCGCTATTACTTTCTTTTGGCCATTCATTATAAGAAGTTACGAATTCATTATATCCTTTTATATCAGTCATATAGTAATTCATAATTGCTTCGTATCCTTGTTTAAATAAATTACATGTATTATTAACTCTATTATCAGAGTATTTTCTCATACAATTATCTTCAAGATATTTAGAATCATCATGAACTTTATGTACAAGAGCTGAATATTCATCCATAAAAGAAATAATTTCTTCTTTACTATCTGAGATATCCTCTAAATATAATTTTTCATCCTTCATTGTATAGTATTCAGTTCTTTTTCCGCTAAATTCTTCAACTAGTGGTGAAAAAGTTTTATAACTTTCTTTTATTTGTTCCATTGTTTTTATTGTTTCTTCTCTATCTTTTTTCATATTTTTAACAAAATTAACTGTTAATAAAGAAATAGCTGTAATAATTAAGACTACTACTAATATAATTATAAAGACCTTTTTATTTTTTATGTTCATACATACACCTCACACTAACTCTTTAGCATTATATCAAATATTGTCGAATTTTACAATCACTATTCTGTTTAGACACCAAAAATAGCAGTTTATGTAAATTAACCAATTTAATTAAAATATTTATGTAAAATGGAAAGGCACATCAAAGGAGAGAGAAAATGTATAGTTACAATTTAAATTATGATTTAAAAAAATATAAAGTTTTACCACAAGAAGAAAATATGAAATTAGCTCATGATTATGAAAATGGAGAGGCAGAAGCTAGAGAGAAATTAATTCTACATAATTTAAGATTAGCCATATCCTATGCTCAAAAAATAGCTGGATCAAAGGGCGAAATGTTAGAAGAATTAGTAAGTGTTTCAATATTAGGATTAATAAAAGGAGTAGATTCTTTTAACCCAAACATTAATATTAAATTTGCTACATATGTTTCAACTTGTATTCAAAATGAAATATTTATGTATCTAAGAAAAAATAAAAAGCACGATCAAGTTGCTAGTTTAAATGAGCCCATTATTTCACGTGATAGAGACATATCAGATCTTACACTTGAAGAAATGGTGCAAGATTCAAATGGACTTATAGAAGATAAAGTTGAAGCAGATGTCGAAAAAACTGTAATTAGGGAAATTATAGATTCCCTTCCACCACTTGAAAAAGAGGTTGTTAAAAAATACTATGGCTTTGATTCAGATAGAAGATACAAACAAGATGAAATTGCTGATATATTTGGATATACTCAGTCATATACATCTCGTATTTTAAAAAGAACAAATGAAAAAATAAAAGTAAAATATCTTAAAAGAATGACTTAATTTTAAAATAGTAATTGACATTTAAGAAAAATATGATATACTTAAATAGTCATTATTGGACTGTTAGCTCAGTTGGTAGAGCAACTGACTCTTAATCAGTGGGTCTAGGGTTCGAATCCCTAACAGTCCACCATTAGATGTATTTAAATATCTAACACATTTATGTTAGATATTTTTATTTATTGAAATACAATATTTTATCAAAATTTTACTTATATTTTACAACTTTAATTTACAATGTTATAATATGACTGCAGGTGATGTTTATGAAAAGTAAAAAAGATATTGAAAATTTAATTTGTGATGCACTAAAAGAAAATAATATTAATACCAACTCTATTAACCCTACTACAATAGACAAGATTGAAGAAGAATACCAAAGACTTTATAATATGCTAGTACCAAATAATGAAGAAAAAGAGTTGGATACATTTAATGATGCTACTTGTATAGTAAAAGCTATTAATAAACATAAGATAATAAAGAGTGATAATAATATAAACGCTAAAATTGCCGTTGATATAGCATTCTCAATGTGTGAAAATCCAATTTGGTATGTTGGTTCAAATTATAATATACAGGTTAATCTTGAACCTATTAATACCAAAGAGATCTATCAAAACCAAGAACACATTCTCAATAAATTAAAAAATAACTTAATAGATATTATTGTAAATAATAGAAATTTAAAAATTGAATTTAGTTTAGAATATTTTTATAGATATACTTTAACTATTAAAAGACAAAATCAAAATAATAACAAAATAGAAAAAGATAACATCAGTCTAGGGAATGATGTAGATGCAATTAAAGTTAAAAGCAAATTATTTGGTAGAAAAGCAAAAAAATGACTATAAAGTCATTTTTTTACATTAATTTACCTTTACTACCTTTTATACCTTTCAATCCTTTTGAGCCACTAAAATTACTTAAGATATTTGATTCAAATGAAGATACTTTTTTAGCATCATTTTTATAACTCTTAATACATAATGTAATTGCGTCATCTAAAAGATCTTTATATTCTTTACCAGTATAACTCCATAAATAGAATGCTAGCGATCCAGGAATTGTATTAGGTTCATTAACATATACTTCGTTTGTTTTTTTATTAATTAAAAAGTCAATTCTTGCAATACCACTCAAATTTAGTGCTTTAAATGTGGCTTTAGCCATATCTCTTACAGTTGCTTCTACTTCACTAGAAATTCGTGCAGGAATAACACGGTCACTTGAACTCATTTTTCCTGCCCCAGCAGTTTTACAAGCTTTATTCTTACCTTTTCCGCCACTTAAATATTTGTCATTATATGTTAAGAAGTCATGACTAGTTAACATTTCATCAATTGCACTTGTTTCTTGATATTCATAGTTACCAAGAACGCTACAATTAACTTCCATTAAATTAGGAATCATCTCTTCAACAACAATTTTGTTATCATATTTAATAGCTTCCATTATGCAATTATCTACTTCAGTTTCATTCTTAGCAACAGAAATTCCAATACTACTTCCAAGATTTGCTGGTTTTACAATAACTGGATATTTTAGAGCTTTAATATTAGCTAAAATATCTTTATTGTCATTCAAATAATCAGTATCATAAAACCATGTATATTTTGGTATATTTATGTTACAAGAAGACATAACTTGTTTTTGGACAACTTTATCTTGTCCTAAAGCAGCACCTAATACATTTGGTCCAACATATGGAATACCAACAGAATCAAGTAATCCAGCTAAAGATCCATCTTCAACACCTTTTCCATGAACAATTGGAAATACAACATCTAATTCTGCTACATCACTTTTAAAAATCCCATTTACCTTTTGCAAAAAGAACCCATTTTCCTTCTTTACTAGCATAACCTTTTTAGCATATTTCTTTAATGTATCAAAATTTCTGTATACATCAATATCCATAAGCATTTTACCAGTATACCAAATTCTATCCTTACTTATATAAATTGGAATAATATCATATTTTTCCTCATCAATATTATTCATAGCCTGTACAGCTGTAATGATACTTACCTCATGTTCTACTGTACATCCTCCAAATATAACACCTAACTTTATCTTCATTTCACTCACTCCTTATTTTTCATTAAAAATATCAGGTAAATCATTTTCTAATAATACATATGTTTCTTTGTCTTTTAACTGTTGCATCATTGGAAAAGCCAATTTAACATCATTAATAACATGTATTTTCTTTTTAGGATATTTTTTACTAATTAATCCATCATATATAGGTTTAGTTTGGGTCTCCCCTACTAAAATTACCTCATCACAAACACTTGCAATGTGTTTTCCAAATTCCTTATTAAGGTCATCCTGTATATCACCCATCTCAATCATTCCAGGGGTAACAATTATTTTTTTACCAGGCATAAGAGCTAAAACATCTAATGCCATACTAGAACCAACTGGATTAGAATTATATGCATCATCAATAATATTGATATCTAAATATTTTTTTAATTCCAAGCGATGCTCGACCGGACAAACTTTTTTAACTCCAACTTGTAACTGATTGATGGAAATACCAAGAGCATGTCCTAGCGCTACACCAGCTAAAATATTATATACATTAGCTTCACCAAGTAATTTAGTTTCAAATGGATACTTCTTTTTATCGCCTTTAAATACAACATTAAATTTAGTACCAGTATGAGAAAGTTTTATATCACAAGCTCTAACATCAGCATCCTCATTTTTTATACCTATCCAAATTATACGAACATTATTTTTTAGCTTATAAGATACTTGAAGTTCATCGTCTTTATTTAAAATACCTATTCCATCACTTGGTAGTGATTCAATTAATTCAAATTTACCTTTTTGAATATTCTCTTGTGAACCAAAACTATCCATATGTGCTGTTCCAATTTTAGTTAAAATTCCATAAGTAGGATGAACTAAATCACATAATTCTTGTATTTCACCTCTTTTAAATGCTCCCATTTCAGCAATAAATAAATCATTAAATTTATCTAAATCATTATTAATTGTTCTGATTATACCAAGTGGAGTATTAAAATTCTTTGGTGTTGGTAATGCATTATATTTTACATTTAAAATATCACTTAAAATATTCTTACTACTAGTTTTACCATAGCTTCCAGTAATACCAATAACTTTCATATGATTCATATTATTAAGCTTTTTTATAGCCATACGTTTAAATTTTAAACGTATTGATGCTTCAATTGGCATATTAACAATATTAGCAATATAAACAACAAAATAATTTAAATATATCATAAGTCCAAATAATAAATAATAAAGATAAATATAATCTATATTAAAGAAAATGATAAATAATATAACTGGGATTAAATAAAGTACCATCGTTGTTACACATAATCTTTTAACACGACTAGTAAATACAAGTGGTTTTTTTACTTGCTCCGTCTTTTTTGCTTTTATATATATAAGTGACATTATCATATAAAAAATTATGAAAATGCTCATGCTTACTTTAATTGGTAAAATAAAGAAAAGTAGAAATAAGACAAATAATAATTCTGGTGTTATAAAAACTTTTCTCTTATTATCTAATATCCAATTAATATAACGATTTCCGTCATTATACCAATTTTGTTGTAACATATGATATGATTTTTTAGATTTAATAATAATATATACATATGCCATTAATAAAGAAACAATAAATTGTGGTAACATATAATCAACTCCTTACAAAACTTCCAATAATACTAATTGTTTGACCTAAATTTTCTAAATATGCATAATGTGTGCAACCTTCATAAACAATTACCGCAGCATCTTTTATTAAGCCTTCTAATGTATATGCATCTTCTAGTGGTACAGCAGCATCTAAGTCTCCCCATACAATTAAAGTTGGGCAAGTAATCTTTTTTACATCATAAGTAATGTCCAAATTGACCGTTGAAACTAAAATCTCGCGCATGATAGCACTAGCACTTCTATAATCAGTAGATCCAATATGACGCTTAGCAATTTCAGAAAAACGATTAATTAAAGGAATCTTTTTTGCTTGTTTTAATATTTTTGTTTTTAAAGATAGTTTTTCAATTTCTTTTTTAAATGGACTTCCAAACAAGATTAATTTACTAGCTCCATATTTACTAGCAAATACTAAACTAACCTTTCCTCCAAAAGAGTGACCAATTAAGATTGGATTAGAAACATTTAATTTTTTACATAACTTATAAATACACTCTGCATAATCATATACAGTATACACACGTTTTGGCTCTTCACTATCACCAAATCCTGGTAAATCTACAACAATTGTATCAAACTCATCATAAAATGGTTTAGCAATTGGTTCCATCATAATCGTATTTTGTCCCCATCCATGTAGATAAATAATTGCTCGTTTTTGGTTATTTCCTAAACGCTCATAATGTACATTTATACCATCTATCTTGCATACCATCAAAATCACCATTATTATTATACCATTTTTTTATTATATTTAATAACATTTTTATAAATTCCCTTTATTTTTTATACGATTATGTAAAGAAAAAAGAGCATTTGCTCTTAATAACTATCAATATTGATTTTTACTTTTGGTAAATGATTAACATAAGCACTTGCTTGAACAATTGTTCTAATTGCATTAGCAATAGTTCCTGACTTACCAATCACAGCACCCATATCTTCATCCTTCACTAAAACCTGAATAATAATTTCATTTTCATCTTCAGAAAACATCTTTACAGTTATAGCATCAGGATCCTTTACAATACTTTCAACTAAAAATTTTGTTAGTGCTACTAAATCCATATTATTCACCTTTTTTAGAAGTCATTTTACTATTATGGAATTTTTCTAAAACACCAGCACTTCTTAGTAAATCTCTTACTGTATCAGTTGGTTGAGCTCCATTATTTAACCATTTAATAGCTTTTTCTTCATCAATTTTAACTTCAGCTGGTTCACAAATTGGATTATATGTTCCAACTGTTTCAATAAATCTACCATCTCTTGGACTTCTAGAATCAGCTGCTACTACACGATAAAATGGTCTTTGTTTTGCTCCCATTCTTTTTAATCTTAATTTAACTGCCATAAAATCCCTCCATTCACTTAATACATAATACCATATTAAATATATGCTGTCAACCTTTTTATGTTTACAAGTAATAATTTAATTATTTCATTAAGTATATTTAAATTATGTATATAAATAGCAAATAAAAAGATAGCTAAATGCTATCCTAACTAAAATACTCTTTTTCTTAAAAAGGCTGGTATATCAGTATCATCGTCATCATCATCTACATCATTCTTTAGTTCTTTTGATGCTTGATTAGTATTTTCTCTTCTTGCATATGTAGGAGTTGCATGATCTTGTTCTTCATCATCAAATCCTGTAGCAATTACTGTTACTATTAACTCATCTGTTAAGTTTTCATTAATAACAGCTCCAAAAATAATATTAATATCTGTATTAGCAGATTCACGAATTACTTCAGCAGCTTCTTCTACTTCGAATAAAGTTAAATTTTCACCACCAGTAACATTAACAATGGCATCCGTTGCACCACTAATACTTGCTTCTAGAAGTGGACTTGCAACAGCTTGTTTTGCAGCTTCACTTGCTCTATCCTCTCCTATACCCATACCTATTCCAATTAAAGCCTTACCACGTTTTTGCATAACAGTTTTAACATCAGCAAAATCTAGGTTAATAAGTCCGGCAACGGCAATTAGATCAGAAATGGATTGAACACCACGACGAAGTACATTATCTACTTCTTTAAATGATTCAAGAAGTGGTGTTGATTTATCAATAATATCACGTAAACGATCATTTGGAATTATAATTAAAGTGTCAACGTGTTTTTTTAATTCATCAAGTCCTGATACAGCTTGTTCCATACGTTTCTTACCTTCAAATGAGAATGGCTTTGTAACAATACCAACAGTAAGAGCTCCCATTTCTTGGGCGATATCAGCAATAACAGGTGAAGCACCAGTTCCAGTTCCACCACCCATTCCGCAAGTAACAAAAACCATATCAGCTCCTTCAAGTGCAGCCTCAATTTCATTGCGTGATTCCAAAGCAGCTTCTTTACCAATATTAGGATTTGCACCTGCTCCAAGACCATTTGTAAGTTCTGTTCCTATTTGAATTTTAACAGGTGCTTTAGAGTTATTCAAAACTTGTAAATCTGTATTAGCAACAATAAAGTCTACTCCTTTAACACCAGATTCAATCATACGGTTTACAGCATTACATCCGCCCCCACCGACACCGATAACTTTAATTTTTGCTAATTGGTCCATTTCTAATCCAAAATTCATATATGTCCTCCCTTATTCGTTAAAAAAATACCCAAATACTTTCCCAAGCATTGATTCATTCGATATATTATTTATTAGGCTTTTCTTAGTAGATGATAACTCGTCCATATCATTTTCACTTACCATACTGTAATCTTGTCCTTTTAGTCTTAATTTATGAATAAAATAAACAATATTTCCAAGTGCGACAGAATATTTATTATTTCTAACTCCAACAATACGAATGTTACCAAGTTTAGCAATTTTTCCTAAAACATCCTCAGCAATTAGAGAAAAATTATTCATACTACTTGTTCCACCACTTATTAGTATATAGTCTACTTCACGTTTTGTCAAAATATTTATTTCTTTTCTTGCCAAAACTAATATTTCTTCAATTCTAGACATAACTACTTCTGATGCTTCAAACTGATTAATTTTAATATTTTCACCAGTTTTATCTACTACTTCATATGTATCCGTTTTACTAGCATAAGTTTTATGAGCAAGAGCAAATAACTCTTTTACTTTTCTTGCATCTTCTGGTTTTAATTTATATATATAGGCTAAATCATTTTCAATGTTCTTACTTCCATATCCAAGAACAGAACTTTTTACAACAATACCTTTATTATATAAAGACACTGTTGTTGTTTCATGACCAATATTTATAATAGCACCAACTTGTTGTTCTAATTCTCTTGTTTTTAGAGCATATATGTCCCCTATACTTCCAATAGCAATATCAACAACTTCAAGTCCTAAATTTTCAAGAACACCAACAACTGAATATACATTTTTCTTAGCCGTTGATACCATAATTGCTCTAACAGAAAGAGATGCACATTTCATCCCTTTAGGATCTTTTACACCTGTTTTTGAATCAACTGTAAAATCTATTGGAATCACACCGACAAGTTCAGTATCTGGAATTTTTTTATTTTTAATAGCTTTTCTCAATAATTTATCAATGTCATCACCATTAACAATTCCATCTTCACTTTTAATTTCAGTATCAGCTTTAACCATTGTATACTCAGTATTATAGCCTGGTACAGTGGCTATGACTTTTTTTAATTTGATTCCAAGCATTTCTTCAAGCTCATTAAAACCTTCTTTTATACAAGCAGAAGCCTCATAAGCATCTGCAATTAACCCTTTTTTTATTCCTCTAGATTTAACAGAAGATGCTGCTAATAAATTCAATTTATTATTAAATAATTCACAGACTACGATTTTGATGGTATCAGAACCAATATCAATACTTGTAAAGATATGTTTCACACGTATCATCTCCTATAATCTAATAACAATTATACTATATCTTTTTTCAAAATTAAAGTAAAAATGAAAAAAAGTTCTAAAAAGAACTAATTTTCCTTAATTTCAAAATATTCACCAGAATCTAAATATAAGTATCCTTTTTTATTTTGGAAATTTTTTACAATATCTAAATAACTATTCATTGTACTTATTTTCCCTAAAGTTATATATACATAATTACCATCTGCCATTGTACACAAAAATCTCTCATCATTAACATCATCAGGAACATATCCAATTTCAGAAATTCTTTTTAAAACATTTTCATCCATATCAATTAAACCTTGTAATAATTTATTATATTTTTCCTTTGGAACATAATTAATTAAAACAGTATTAGAAAGTTCACCATCATATAATTTTTTATCACTAAATGCTGTTTTATTAGAATAAGCATAATAAAATATAGGTTTATTTTCTACAACAGTAATATGAATTTCTTTTAATTTCTTTTTAGTAACCTTAGCTTCTTTTATGTACATATTATCTTCTAATTTACGTTCTAAAGAAAGACTTGAATATTTAAAAATGGATGGATAATCCTCTAAGGATAAAATTTCGATTATATCTTGATCAGATAAAATAGAGTTTCCACTAATAAAAATATTTTTAATAGGAAAATCTATAAATGAAAAAGCAACATAAAGAAGAAATATAGGCATAATAATAAACATAAAAATTCTGCCATAACGTATTTTTCTAGTTTTAGTTTTTTTTATCTTTTTCTTATTTAAACTCTTACTCTTAACATTAGTATTCTTTTTTAGTTTATTCTTATTTTTTAAAGAAGGCCCTTTTTTCTTCTTTTTGCTTTTCATAATATCACTCTACTTTACTATTTCTTGTTCTAAAACCAAATCTATATCAAATTTTTCTTTAACTTTAGACTTTATCTCTTCAATAAGTTTTACAATATCACTACCGGTAGCACTTCCATAATTAATAATAAAATTAGCATGTTTTTCGCTTACCTTTGCTCCACCAATTTCTTTTCCTTTGTAACCAATATTTTCAATAAGTGCTCCAGCATAATTATTGTTTGGATTACGAAAGACTGAACCAGCTGAAGGATAATCAAGTGGTTGACTCATAAGTCGTCTTTGCTTTCTATCTTCAATTATACTTTGTATTTCTTTTAAGTTACCCTTCTTTAAAATTATCGTAGCACTAAGAATTATATATCCAGGGTTTGATTTAAAAAATGAAGTACGATAATGGAAAGATAGATCTTTATTATAAAATGTTTTAATTTTAAAATCAGGAGTTAAAACATCAACACTCTCAACAATATATCCCATATCACTTTTATAAGCACCAGCATTGTTATATATAGCACCACCAACAGTGCCTGGAATACCAGTTGCAAATTCAAGACCAGTAAGTGACATACGACAAGCTTTAAGCGCTAATTTCATAAGTGAATATCCAGCACTAACTTTAATAGTTGTTTCATTAAAATTAACATCATCAAATTTTGATAAATTAATTAAAATTCCGTCATATATGGGATTCTCAAAAATCAAATTAGAACCACCACCAATAACTTTATATTTTAATTTTTTACTTTTTATAAAATTCATTAAACAAATTAATTCTTCTATATTACTTGGAAAAACCATATATTTACCAGTAGCTTTTACTTTATATGTGGTATAAAGTGATAAATCAACATTTTCTTTTATTTTACCACATTTTATTTTTTTTAAATCAGTCACTATATTACCCCCTACCTATAAGTTCTGAAATAGTATTATAAATGCGCGTTGCGCTATCCGTAACAGAAATAGATGCCATATTTTCTTTCATTTCAGCAATCTTCTTATTATCATATATCAATTCATCAATTGTCTTAACTAAGATATCACCTTTTAAATCACGTTCTTCAATTAATATTGCTGCATTTTTAGAAACTAAATCCATGGCATTTTTATATTGATGATTATTTGGAACATACGGACTTGGAATTAAAATTGATGGCACCTTTAATGCTAAAATTTCACTTAAAGTTGATGCTCCAGCACGTGATACAATAATATCAGTTTTCTTCATTACCCTAGTCATATTTTCAATATATGGCACAAGTTTTACATTACTTGGATGTTTCTTTTGTTTTAACAATTCATAATCATTTTTACCAGTTACAAATAATATTTCATATGATTTTTGATTAAACATTGCCATTGTTTTTATTAAAAACTCATTTACTTTACTTGAGCCTAAAGAACCCATCACAAATAAAACTAACTTTTTATTTTCACTTAAACCAATGTCTCCTTTATTAATTGGTTTTGCAAGTATTGCATCTTCACTACATGGATTTCCTGTAAAAACTGTTTTATACTCTGGGAAATCTTTAATCGTCGATTTAAATGATACTCCAATTCTATCTGCATATTTTGATAGAAAGATATTGGCTTTTCCAGCAATACTATTTTGTTCATGAATAAATGTTTTATATCCTAGCTTTTTAGCACTATATATAACAGGAGCTGTAACATATCCTCCTACACCAATAACAATATCTGGTTTAAAATTTTTAATTATTTTCTTACATTCACTTATCGCATTCAAAAAACACTTAAGAGTTTTAAAATTTTTTAGTAATTTTTTTCTATTAAATCCATAAATTTCAATACTTCGAAAATCAATTCCAAAAGATGGAACAATATCTTTCTCCATACGATTATGAGTTCCAATATAAAGAAATTCACTTCCAGGTTCTTTTTCTTTTATTTTTTTTATAATAGCTAAAGCTGGATATATATGTCCACCTGTTCCACCAGCACTTATGATTACTCTCATATGATCACCTTATTCATTATACCATAATTATATGATTTTAAATATTTTTTAGAAGTTTTAGAAAAAACTTATATACTACTCTTCTCCATTATATAAAAAATTTTTAGTAACATCAATAGAGACATAAAATTTTAATTATTTTAAAATATAATAAAATTTTTTATATTTATTTTTAAAATAATTTATTATATAATAAACTTAGGTGGTTAGTATGAATAATAGAAAGGACGCTATTACAGATTTATTTAGCGATGAAGAAAAAAAGCTAGAAAGAAATAAAATCAGAGAAATTGAAAAATACAAAAAAAGAGAACTAAAAAAAGAAGCTAAAAGAAAAAGACAACTAGAAAAGGAAGAGGATCGTGCATTCAGTAGATTAATTAATAAAACTGATTTAAAAATTGAAAAATACATTTCATATACATATAAAGTTATCATTGTATCATCTCTTGCACTCATACTAATTTATTTTATTATTTCTTTCTTTCAAAAAAAGATAACCATATTCAATAATATATTATTTTTCATACTTTCAATTAGTACATTAATATCAGCAACAATTCAAAATAAAAAAGCAAGAAAAATAACAACAATTATAACTTGTTTTATACTTATTTTATGGATTTTACTTCATATATAAAAAAGTCATCAATGATGGCTTTTTTTATAAAGAAAAAAGAAGCTTAGCTTCTATAATCTGAATTTATCATTATTTAATACTTCTCTAGCAAGATCTTCAGTTTTTTTATCTCTTTTGGGTTTATTTATTTGCGTAACTTTTATTTCTGTATCACTTTTATCCTTTTTCTTTCTTTTTGAGATAAGTAAAACAATACATAAAATAAATAGTAATACACTAACACCAGATAATACTGCAATTGCAAGAACATAAGTATTTAACTTTTTATCAAGTAAATCCATCTCTTCTCTTGTATAAAGTTGAATAGTATTTTCTGTTTCATTATACATATATAAATTAGTTTTACCACTTTCTACATTCATTCCATATATAAGAGCATAATCAGATGCATCATCTAATTTATATGCAACAACATCCTTGTCATTTAATTTAATTGTCGTTTTATGATATAAATTTGGAATATCTTTACTGCTTGCTTCCATAGGATATAATTTTATTTGCGCAAAACTATATTCGTTATAAAGAGTGTATTTACCATCTTCATAAATATAAAGATTAGCAGACCCTTTCTCATCTTTTAATCCTACTAATGTATAACCTGTTATATCAGAATGAAAAGCATTTACCTCTTCATCACCTATTTTTACAGTAGTTTCATTATAATTAGCAGGAGCTTCAATTTGACCTTTTTTCCTAATTACAGTTAAATTTTTAGAATTAATATCAACATTAATAGGATTATATTCTTTAACTTTAACATTAACAACATATGCTTTTGTTGTACCATTTTGAGCCGTTACAATTACTTCTAGGCGGTTATCACCATCAGTTACATCTCTCTCACCAAGACCAGATACACTAGCACTAGAATCTGCAACACTTCCTGTCAAATTAACCTTTGTTGTCTCTGGATCCATTTCAACGGAATATTCAAGTGTTCCTTGGGCAAATCCTGGAGTAAGTTCCTTCCCTTCAACACCAAGACTAGATAAATTATTATTAGATGATAATATAACAGGTGCTGGTGTATAAACATTAATAGTTACAGATTTACTAGCTGTATAGGCATTTCCATTTGAATCAGATACATCTATTGCACTAAGTGTTACCGTCGCACTTCCGTTTTCATTTGCCTTAAATGTATAAGTTTGAGTGTCATTTTCTACCCAAACACTAGATATTCCACCTGATAATACACTAGAATTTGATGATGTTAATGATACTTTTCCAGCTACATCACTTGCCTTAATACGAATTATTACACTTCCACCTTTAATAACATTAGTAGAACTAGCACTAATACTTAATGAACCAGCTTTAGCCCCTGTTACACCAAATGTAAAAGTTATTAAAAATAGAATACATATTTGTAAATACTTTTTCATAATTCCTCTTTTCTATTTTATTACAGTATTTCCACCCATAATATAGTTTTTAATATTAACATAATCTACAGCAGAAACATTATTGTCATTATTAACGTCAGCTGCTAATCTATAAGCACCTTCTAAACTACCACTTCCCATAATATAATTTTTTATTCTTACATAATCTACAGCAGTAATTTTAGAGTCGCCATTAACATCGCCATAAATAACAATTCTAAATGTTTCTTCTACTTCTCCATTATTAATAGTTATTATATAACCAGTCCCAAGTTTTTCATCGCCTACGATAACGTTTGAATCATTATTTTTTATTGTGACAGTAACACCTGGGTTATCTTTTAATAAGTTAGTAATCATTTCATTAGCGTTTGTATTTAGTCTAATTCCAGATATATATCCTGTATTGTAAATATATCCTCCACTATTTACAATTGCTGATATTTCTTTTTTTACAGTAGCATTATGATCAAGTTCATTTTTCTTATCAGTATCTACTGTTACTGGTTTTTTTGAGGCTTCATTTGGCATCTCATCATATACAGGAATAATAAATTCAATAGGACTATTTAATAGACCATCTATTTTGCTATATGATGAGTATGTTGATTTTCCTTCACTTGAAGGAGCTGCTATATTAGTCATATATTGATGAGAAAAATTACCATACTTGTTATTAGTAACATTCCATTTATTAAAATATAATGTATTTTGTTTTTCATTAATATATCCTTCTGCTAAATATTTAGCTCCATTTTTTATAGCTTCTTCTGGTGTTTTCCATGGACGATTATAAGATAAATATTTTCCTTCATAACCACCGGCAAATTCAATTGCACATTGAACAGGATTAGCACAACTAGAAAATGCTCCTAAGTTATAGAAATTATAAACTTTTGTTCCATTGTACTCTTGTCCATTTGCTGAATTAGATAGCTTTCCATCACTTTTAACAACCTCTTGCTTTGAACGTGCCGCAAGCATTACTGGACTTACATTGTTACCATCAAAAGTAGCAGCCTCCATAAAATATTTTGTATATGGAAGAAGTTCTGTATTTTTGAAGATATTCTCTATAACAGATTCTGTCTGATAAGACGAATTATAGCCTAAGTTTTCAAACTGAAAAATATTTACTTGGTCTAGAAAATTTCTTGGATCCATATAATAGGCAACTGTTGCTCTATTAGCAGCATACCATCCACCTTTTTCCATTTCATTATATGTTTTTGTTGTAGGATTATATGACCCCTCATCTAAAGATAAATAAATAGGATTAGATGACTGAATATAACTAATTCCACCACCTGGACCAACAACAGTTTCAGCATCCAAAGCATCACTCCATTTAATATTAGTTTTATATGCTGTAAAAATCCAATTAGGATGAGCATCTTTTAATAAAGTAAGTTTTTCAAAGTAACTTTCAGGAAAGCCAGCATTTGCAAAGATAGTAGCGTACTTGCTTGTATCAACATTAAAAGTTAAATAGTCAGAGCAAACGTATCCTTTGTAGTTTTTTCCTCTTGATTCAAAATAGAAATTTGCATAATAATATCCTGTTTCACATTTGTTACTATCAGATTTAATCATATTATCATCTAATAAAGTTACATAATCCCCTGTATCAAGCGTCGTTAAGACTTCTTTCCCTTTTTCATTTGCTTCACTTCTAAAGGAAACACCATCAGTATTAATAAATCCGCCTTTATCCTCTGCATAGACATTTGATACTGTGAAAAAACAAAGTAAACAAATAACTAAATAACTAATTTCTTTTTTCACACTATCACAACCTTCCTACTCTCTAACTATTATAGCAGAAAAGACGCATTTTGTATAGAATATTATAGAATTTTATCGAATAGTGTAAATTTAAGAAAAAAAGGAAAACCATAATCCTACAGTTTTCCAATGTACATTCAGTACATTATAATATATTCATTAAAATATAATATATGCTAATTGTAAAAATTAAAACTACATGATACAATTATAACATTGAAAGGATAATGATTATGAAAGAAAAAATTCCAAATATATTAACTATTATACGTATATCACTCACACCTATTATTATGATCCTAGGTCTTACAAAGCATTTTTATAGTATGACAATTATTGGTATTATTGCAGCATTAACTGACTTTTTTGATGGATATTTAGCAAGAAAGTGGCAAGTTACATCAGTTAGGGGAGCAAAACTTGACGCTGTTGCAGATAAAGTATTTGCTATTTCTTTGGTTGGATGCTTAATTGGTAAAAATAAAATTCTTATAATTGCATTTATTTTAGAAATAATTATTGGATGTTCTAATATGTACTATCACTTACAAAATAAAAAAGTATCTTCCCTTATGGTTGGAAAAATCAAAACATGTTTTTTATTTACAACTGTTATTATTGGTATAATTTTTACATTCACAAAACAATTAGATTTTGTTTTTACAGGATTTATCTATGCTACTATTAACTTACAAATTCTTTGCTTAATATATTATTGGCTTGATTTTAATGAATATAATCATAGACCAACAATAAATGATAACCCTATGCATAAAAAGATTATGGAAGATGATGATTTAATCGATAAGACAATCGTTATTGATAACTTAGAAAATTTAGCTAAAGAATACAATTATAATAATGAAAATGACGATATATACTAAAAGCATCCAAAACGGATGCTTTATTTTATAAAACGATAATGTCCAATAATACCTTTTTTCTTATACCATCTAATAAGAGCATCTTCTTCTCTTACAGGCTGATTAGCATTATGGATTATATATGGGATACCATCTTTATTTCTTTTATCAGATATGATAGCAATGTGATTATTAAAAACAACAATATCTCCTCTTTGCCATTCTTTAATATCATAAGGATCTTTTGTTAAATTTAAACTATTATATTTAAAATATGTATTTAAATTATCAACTCTCCTAAAATCGATATTAGGATCAGCTACATCAATATTTTTGTACCTTTCTTTATTATTCTTAATATCATCATCAACCATATCTTTAAGTACATATCCAGCTTCCATAAAAGCTCTCCATATAACATCTGTACAAACACCTTCATATACTGGAGGATAACCTCCAACATAATATTTACTTTTATATTTAGAGTGATTCATAGCTTCTTTTTTAGCACCAATTAAAATATCTGTAAAATCATCAATACCATTGTTATTATAGTCTATAGGACTTTTAGATTCGACAATAGAAAAATATTCGGCATTATAATATTTTTTAGGTATAATATTATAATAATCTAAAGTAAAGACGATTAAAATTAAAATAAATAATACTATTAAAAAGATAAAAGCATTTTTTCTATTCATATTCATCACATATATAGTATTACATACTTTCTAAATTTAATCAATAGCACATAAAAAAGTCTCCATAAGGAGACTTTTCTACATCATATCTTCTAGCTTTTTATTTGCTTTTTTCATTGCACTATCAGCAACTTCTTCAACTTTTTTCATAACCGGTTTATTATACTTTTGATACGCCAAAACAGCCCCTGCACCCATTAACATGAATGCCATATCTTTACCTATTTTCATAAAATCACCTTCTCGCTAACAAGATATGAAACCGTATGTATAACTTACATACATTTATATTTTATATATTTTTTAATTATTTATACATAAATATTCAATATTTTCTTTCAATGTCGTTTTTCTTTTATATTCTTCATTATTATTTACAGAATAAACAAATGAATCAGCTTCGCCTACCAAAATAAGTTTCCTTTTAGCTCTAGTTATTCCCGTATATATAAGCTTTCTATAAAGCATTCTATAATATGAACTACAAATTGGAAGTACCACAATATCAAATTCACTACCTTGTGATTTATGAATAGAAATAATATATCCTAACTTTAATTTACCAAAATCTTTAGGTTCAAATTTTACAATATTGCCATCAAAATTTACATATATCTCTGTTTTTTTTGATTTACTTACATTATCTTTAACAATTCTCTCTATTACACCTATATCACCATTATAAATATTCTCATCAGGAACATTAACTAATTCCAAAACTTTATCATTTTCTCTAAAAGTGATATCTCCTAAATTAATTTCATTTTTAAATTCATCCTTAGGATTCCATATATCTTGTAAAATTCTATTCAAATTATCAATACCATTAATACCAGCATACATTGGTGCCATAAACTGAACTTCACGATAACTATAATCTTTACTAACAAGTTTTTTAGCAAGTTCTTCAATAGCTTGTGGGATAATTTCTTTTCTGCACCTTACAAATGTATAATCATCTCTTGTCTCTAGAAAATTATCAGATAAATTATTATTTTGAATTTCTTGGGCAAGTTCTGCTATATATGAATTATTATCTTGTCTATATAAAATATCTAACTTTATTGTCGGAATAATATCACTATCTATAATATCTCTTAAAATTTGACCTGGTCCTACACTTGCAAGTTGATTAGCGTCTCCAACCAAAATTATCTTTGTATCTTTTTTTAAACCCTTTAAAAGATTAGTTAAAAGTTCTATATCAACCATACTAGCTTCATCTATAATAGCAAGACTTACTTCTGATTTGTTCCACATATTAATACCAAATTCATTATTTTCCTTATTCCATTTTAAAAATCTATGAATAGTCATAGCTGGAATAAGTGTTGCTTCACTCATTCTTTTACTCGCTCTTCCTGTTGGAGACAAAAGAGCAATAGACGTAGTAACATCATTTAATTTAATTTGATTTATACTCATATAAATATTTACAATAGCTTTTATCAAGGTTGTTTTACCCGTTCCTGGTCCCCCAGTTATTACAGTTATATTATTTTCAAGCGCAGTTTTTATGGCACTTTTTTGCATTTCAGAATAAGTTATATCCTGATTTCTTTCTTCTTCTTTTATATATTTATCAAATTTTTTTAAAGTTATGCTACCTAAAGTTAAAAGATCATTAAATCTTTTAGCTACATATACTTCATCATCATATAATTTTTTTAAATAATAATGGTTATCCTTTAAAATTATCTTATTATCAAAACGAAGAGCATCTAGATATGTATCAAAAAGTGTTTCCTCTACATCACTTTTTATATAAGATATAACACCTTTTATAATATCTTCTTTTTCTATATATGTATCACCTTTAGTATAACAATTATTTTCAATTATATACATAATACAAGCTTTAATTCTTTCACTATCAGTAATATTAATTCCTTGTTTTAAAGCAACATTATCAACCTTCTTAAAACCAATATTAAGAACATCATCAATGAGTTTATAAATGTTATTTTCTATAACACTAACTGTTTCACTTTTATATTTATTATAAATTGATAAAGCATCATTAGTTGAAAAGCCAAGTTCTGTTAAATACACAATTGTTGTATGACTTTCTTCATACTTAACAAGAGTATCATAAATATTTTTTGCTTTCTTATAAGACAATTTAGAAACAAGATTTAAGCAAGATGGATCTGCTATTATTTGATCTAAAGCTCCATCTCCTAATACATCTACAATATTATTTGCCATCTTCTCACCTATACCATGAAAAAGATCACTGCATAAAAAAGAAACAATTCCATCTCTATCACTTGGTTTAATTCTCTCATAAGATGACACTTGATACTGAAAACCATATTTAGGATGAAAGACAGGTTCACCATATAAAATATATTCATCATCTAAATTAAGCGAAGCGAATGTTCCAGTGAAAGTAATAGTCTTACCTACATATATTTCTAACTCTTCACAATTTGTTTCTTTTATCTTACAAATACCAATTAAAAAACCTTTATCATTTTCAAAAATGCTTTTTCTATAAACTGCTTTTATATAGTAATTCATATTATCACCAAGTTTCACACCTAATCATATCACATAAATTTTTAAAAGTATACAAAAAGAAGAATTATATTTCATTCTCCTTTTTTAAATATTTTTTTAAAGTTTTAGATAGTTCCTCTACATTAATTGGTTTTGATAAATAATCATTAAATCCAAGTGATAAATACTCTTCCTTTTTACCTTTAATTGCATCAGCTGTTAAAACAATTACAGGGGTCTTAAAGCCAGCTATTTCTTTTAATAAATGAAGGGTTTCAACTCCACTTTTATTTGGCATCATTTGATCTAATAAAATAAGATCATAACTATTACCATTTTTAATTTTTTCAATACATCCGTCTCCACTATCTGTAACATCAACTTCTACCTCATAAGGTTTTAAAAGACGAGTTGCTACTTTTAAATTAAGTTTATTATCATCAACTACTAATACTTTGCATCCTTTAGCACTAAAACCAATTTGCTTTTTAGATGTACTTATATGACCATTAATATCGCCTATTTTAGTTTCATCCATTATTTGTTGACTTATACTTACTGTAAAAGTACTACCTTTAGATACAATGCTCTCTACTTCAATTTCACCCTTTAAAAGATCAATCAAACGTTTAGCTATTGAAAGCCCAACACCACTTACATACTTTAATGATTCAGTATCACTACTTGAATCAAACAAAGTCTCTAACTTTTCTTTTTCTATTCCACAACCTGTATCAGTAACAGACATTATAAGTTTAGCCATTGAACCTGCCTTCTCACACTTAGCATCAATAGTAATAGAACCTTTATCTGTAAATTTAACAGCATTATCTAAAATATTAAGCATAACTTGTTGAATTCTAGCCTCATCACCATATAATTTAGTTGGCATAGATTCATCAACATTTAAAGTTAAAGTAATAGGTTTATTCCCTATGTGTTCCTTTGTTATGTTTTCAAAACTCTTAAGCATTTTTGGGACATTATATTCCTTTTCCTCTAATTCAAGAGCTCCAGACTCTACTTTAGAAATATCAAGAATTCTATCAATAATACTAAGCAAACTATTACTTGCACTAGATATACTTTCAACATCTTCTCTAACTGTTCTAGATAAATCCTCACCTAATATTGACTCACTAAGTCCCATAATAGCGTTTAAAGGCGTACGTATTTCATGAGACATAATCTCCAAAAATGACGTTTTCGCTTCATTTGCTTTTTTCGCATCAGTTAAAGCATTTTGTAACATTATATTTTGTCTTCGCATATATTCAGCATTCTCAGTTACATTCTTAGTTAAAATAATAACATGCGTTTCACCTCTACTAACAGTGAAAAATGCTGTGCTCTCAAGCCATATATTTTCATCATCATTGTTTAAATGATATCTAACACTAATAGGATCCAAAGCTTTACTTTCACTTAGAGCAATTAAATTATCAATACTTAAATCATGAGAAACACTTCCCCTATCACTTTCTGATATATATTTATCAATAATTTCACTTAAAGTTATAGGATAACTACCTATTCTATTTTCTCCAAAATAAGCTACCTCACTTTTTAAATTACGTAAACTTGATTCTTTAGTTACCAAATTAATGTCAATTTCCATATCATAAGACGCTGCTGTAATTTGATTTAATTGCTTTTCACGAGCCTTTATATCACCAGCCTGTAAAACAAGTAAATGCTGTTCATCATGTTCACGAGTCGCATCAGATATTAGAACAATCGCATAATCATTTTTCTTATCAACAAGTGGGTAAATTTTTATTTTTAACCAACGCGTATGCTGATACGTTGAACTTCTATACGAAATCATACTACTAACAAAATCAGTTACTCCATCCCATGTACGAATTTCTTCCTTTAAAATAGGTAATTCAAATATTTCTTTTATAATATCAATATCTTCCTTTTTTTCTTGTACTAAAAGAGAAGAATCATCATCTGAACTATCAAAATGTAAAACATCAGATAAATTCTTTGTCATATAAGTAATACTTCTACTTTTATTATCATACATCAAATAGACTGTATCTGAATTTTTAACGAGTGAATTAAACAATTTATCACGAGAACGCAATTCTTTATTATCAAATAATCCCATGTAAACCCTCCTATCTTACTATCATGTATTATAACACAATTATTATATTGATATCAAGATTATAAAAAAAGTACTTACACTACTTCTTATAGCTAAGTACCTTATTTTGATTAGATTTTCTATATTTATAAAGCTCGTGATATATATTCTGTAACTCTTCATCTGTAAATATATTAGATTTTTTAACCAAACTATAGAAATCATCCTTTGTTCCATATAAAACATCAATAAGATCACGATCTAAATAAATAGTACATAAATATATATACTTTAAATTACCTGAAGATAATATTCTTTTAACATAATCACTTCTACTTTTATCATTTTTATGCATAAGTGCTTCTTTATATAATGATTCTATATCATAATTTTTAAAATCAGAATCATAAAAAATATCTTGTTCAAATTTTTTTACCATTTCATAATTATTAGTCATATGAATAGCTTTAGATAATATCTTTTTATTTTTTACTCCAAGATCTTTTAATGAAAGCGCTAATCTATATATATCCTCTGCTTTTTCATAGCGAATAGAAGAAACTAAAATATCACAAGCCTCTTCAGGTAAAAAAGATGCGCTAGATGCAAACTCACAAATTTGATAAGGTTTACCACAATAACATATAAAGTGCGCTAACATAATTTTTTGTTCACTTGTTAAAAAAGAAACATTTCTAACAAAAAGACATATATAATATGGATCATATAAAGAACAAATGGCTTCAACCAAATGATTAGATAAAGATGAATCAATTAAAGTAGCAGTAAGTGCATACTGATAAATATAATATGGTGAACCAGTATGACATAAAGAAATAATAAGTTTTTCCATTTCTTCATCATTCGTATATAACATATCAGTTAAAATATTATAAATATATACAGCTTCACTATGAGTACCTTGACTAAATGTATTGATAATTTTAGTGCGTAAAGATAAATCTAAAAAAGTAACATTCTTTAAAAACAAATAGATATAATGATAATTATTTGTTTTACAAATCGCATTAGTTAACACTTCTATATCACTATATGTTAAATTAAAATTGCGAGCAAACATGTATATATACATAGCATCTCTTTTAGAAGCTAATATCTTTACTATTTTTTCCATTTTATTTGGTTTAATTTTTTGATTATTTTTAAGAACATATTCATATATTTCTTTTGAACTATGCATTTTTAAATTAAAACTAAACATTAAAAACACCTCTTTTCTTTAGTTCAAATATAATACTACAATATTAAAAAAATATCAAGAAAAAGAAAAAATAGTATAAATACTATTTTCCCATATACTCACGTACAACTTTAATAATTCTAGCTGCTTCATTCATAAACTCATCAAAATGAAGAGAAACATATTCACTATCATTTTCTTTCCCCTTAAGTTCATTGTCAAGAGCAAGCTCTGCTAATTTAGTAAAACCTAAATACTTAGAATCACTCTTTAGAGAATGAGCTATAATCGCATAATTTGCCATATCATGAGATGCATTATACTCATTTAATTTTTCTATCTTTTCATCAACTTCATCTAAGAAATCAGCAAGTGTTTCATCATACATTTCCATATCTCCAAGAATATCCAAACTTGCCTCTACATTAATACCATTATTTTCAAGTAAACTTCTATCTTTCATAAATTCCTCCTACTTTTTTAAATATTTCTTCATAATAATATTAAGCTCTAATTTATCAATAGGTTTTGATAAATAACCATTAAATCCTTCACTTAAATATTTTTCCTTCATTCCTGTAATCGCATTAGCCGTAAGTGCTACAACAGGAGTATTAAAACTATTATTTTCCTTCAATTTATGAAATGTCTCAACCCCGCTCATTTTAGGCATCATATCATCCATTAAAATCAAATCATAAGTATTTGTTTTTACCTTTTCAAGACATTCAAAACCACTTTCTACAAGCTCAACATTCACTTTATAATTAGAAAGTAATCTAGCTGCAACTTTTAAATTTATTTTATTATCATCAACTACTAATACTTTCTTATCAGGAACTTCAAATAATTCTACTTTTGCTTCATGGCTTTCTAAAACAGCTTCTTTACCACGAACAATTTTTTGATCAAGCGCAACCGTAAACTTACTTCCCTTACCATAAACACTTTGAACAACAATTTTTCCATGCATCAAATCAACAAGTTTTTTCGTAATTGCAAGACCAAGACCTGTACCCTCAATTGTAATATTTTTATCAAGATCAAAACGTTCAAACTTCATAAATAACTTATCAATATTCTCGTTCTTAATACCTATACCAGAATCCTCTACTGAAACAATTAAACGACAAACATCACCTTCAATTACAGAACTAACCTTAAATGATACATAGCCTTCTTTAGTATACTTAACTGCATTTGTAAGTAAATTTAATATAATTTGCTTAACTCGTGTATGATCACCATATAAAACACTAGGAATACTCTCATCATAAGAAAGTCTTAAATCAAGCGGTTTTTCACCCATACGAGCACGTGTTAAAGCTACCAAATCATTATAAACATTCTTAAAACTATATTCAGTATTAACAATCTCAAGCTTATCAGCTTCAATCTTAGAAATATCAAGAATACCATTTACAAGTTCAAGCAAACTATTAGATGCTGATACAATATCACTAACTTCATCTTTAGCACTATCCGGTAAATCTTCTTCTTGTAATGCTTGACTAAACCCCACAATAGCATTAAGCGGTGTACGTATTTCATGAGACATATTTGATAAAAAATCACTTTTTGCTCTATTAGCCTTTTCAGCTTGAGCACGGGCTATATTAAGCTGTTCTATCATTTTCATATCAGGGTTTTCAATTGTAAAGTACATTAAAAAAGTAATAAAAGTTTCCATAGATGTTATTATCAATATTTCAGGATAAATTGCTTGAATTGCAGTAGCAATTAACCCAATTGTCATATATGCAAACATAGGCAAATATTTTTTTGATTTTAAGTTCTTAAAGTTTTTAAACATACATATCAACCATACAAAAATACATATTCCAGATATCATATATGAGATTACTGCACTTGGACCATATGTATATATTCTTCCATTACTCCTATTACTATATAATGGTAAAACGATTACAAGTAAAACAGATATCGTTGCTAATATGATTAAAAATTTTAAAAATCTACTATTTTTTTCTTGATTTTTTGTTCTTTCTTTTGATTTCTTTTTAAATCCATTTACTGAAATAACATATATATATGCAGTCATCAATGTAATCCAAATTAATAAATAGACCAAATAACTCTTACAGAATATTATTAGTAATGTATAATTTGCATTTATAATAGCCAAATATGTACTTATTATATCTAAAATAATTCCCAATAAATTTGTAATAATCATATATGAAAACAATTTATTTTCTAATGACTGAAGTCTTTTTTTTGAAAAAAAAGTAACATTTAATAATACTATATAAAACAAACTACAAATTTGAAAATACAAACTACTCATAACAAATCCTCCTATGGATACAATGTAATTTTATCATAATTATTTATTTTTTTAAATAATATCCAATATTTTTTTTAAAAAAGGACTGTTTTAAACAAACAGTCCTTTCTATTTACAAGTTATTTTTTGTATATTTTCTTCTTTTCGTCATCAATTTGTCGCTCAAATTCCATATTTTCCCAAACCATCGATGCAATTATATCACGTAACTCATTATTTTTTTCTTCTAAATTGTCACCAGCATTTACATAAAACGGATTCCCAGCTCTAACTATCAAATTTCTATCTTTAATACTATAATTATTGTTAACTGCAAAAGGAATAATCGGAGCTCCTGTTGATTGTGCAATAGAAACTGCACCTTTTTTAAATTCTAACATATATTTTTCACTACGATTTCTTGTTCCTTCTGGGAATATAAAAATGTTCCCCCCATTAATTAAAATTTGTGTCATCATTTCAGTTGCTGCTTTTTTACTATCACTATCTTCTCTATCAACAAATATACTGCCAGTGTTTCTATATAATATACCTCTTTTTAAATTATATAAAGTACTTGCTGCCATAAAATGTATAGGTCTATTACCTATTGCCGTCATAATTGGAAACTGATCAAGTGAACCTAAATGATTTGAAACGAAGATATATCCATTGCCTTTGGGTATAAACTCTTTATTTAAAATAATTGGCTTATAAATCATTTTAAATATTGGCATTCCAATATTAAAGGCTAATTTATAATTTCTTTCTAATTTTGATATTTTATCATAATCATAAGGTAATTCCATATAATATTTTCTTAAATTCTCATAATATTCTATTTGTTCAGAAACAGACAAATTATTTCTTTCTAAACCCGATAAAACTTCAAAGTGTTTTGAATTGAAATTTAATTTACTAATAATGTTGTATGCTTCTTTAAAATCATTAACCCTATAAATATCTTGATCTATATAGTCATTATTATATTTTGAATTAAAACATATGATTTTTGAAACTTTTTTTAAAGCTTTAATATTTTCAACTTTATCCTCTAGCATTACATCTATATTAAGATGTTCACAAGCCTCATATTTATCATCAGCACTATTTTTTTCATCACAATATACAATTTGTTCATAGGGAATTCTATTTTTTTCTAGCCATTCCTCCAACATTTTTCTAAATAGTTTTCCTTTTATTCCAGGCTTAGTTGTATGAACTCTTCCTGTTATTATATATATTTTATTTCCTTCATCTTTAAGTTTATTTAAAACATCAGATGCATATGGAGTCATTTCTTCTTCTATTGAATATTTCCAAATATACTTAAGCCAAAATTTTTCTCTTTCAGATGATGAACAATCAAAGATATCTTTTACATCATATGCATTTTTATTTACAATTTTATTTTCTCCAAAAAACTTTTTACCATTTTCCAGTTGAAACTTTTCTAAATTCGTCAAAACGCCATCTACATCAACACCTATATTTGCCATTAAAATCACACCCTAACTTTATTTTTTATAAATTTTTACCTTTTCTTCTTCTAAAGATAATTCTTTACGATTTATTTTACCTAGCAATGTTTGTGGTAACTTTTCCCTAAATTCATAACTATATGGAATTGAATAAACGTTTAAACACTTTTTACACAATTCATTTAATTCTTCTTTTAATTCATCCGTTGCTTTATAACCTTCTTTTAAAATTATATAAGCCTTTGGAACTTGCATTTTATAAGAATGATGTATTCCTATAACTGCACATGTTGCTACAGCTTCATGCGTTTCAAGAACTTTTTCTATATTACTTGGGTACACATTAACTCCACTAGATATAATCATATTTCCTCTTCGTTGTGCAAAATAAAATATTCCATTATCACAATATCCTAAATCTCCAGTATGTAACCATCCATCATGCAATGAATTTTCTGTTTCAATAACATTATTATAATATTGCTTCATTGTTGTTGGACCATTTACACATATCTCACCTATATCACCATTGCTTACTTCTTTTTCTGTTTCTGGATCAACAATTTTTATTGATGTTTTCACCATTGGTATTCCAATAGATGTTGGAATATTATAATCTTTATCCGCAAATGTAACACCAGCAACTGCTTCTGATAATCCATATCCTTTACATAGTTTAGCAGGCGAGTTATGTTTCTTTAAAAATTCATTGATATCATTTTCTAAAGAATCCTTTATTAGATCTCCACCTGAAACAACATATTTTAAATAAGATAAATCCTTACTTTCTAATTTTTTATTGTTAAGCATTGCTTTAAATAAAGTCGGAACCCCTATAATATGATTAGGTTTATATTTATCAAAGATTTTATCCATTTTTTTTGAATCTAATTTTGGTAACAGAATAGAAGTTACACCAATGGATAAAGGCAAATGAATTGAACTACACAACCCAAACCCATGAAAAACCGGCATTATTGTTAGCATTTTATCCTTTCGTTTAAAATTATCTGCATTTAAAACAAACTGTTCAACCATACTATTAAAATTATCATCAGTAAGTTCCACACCCTTAGGAACCCCTGTTGTACCGCCAGTGTGCATAATTACAGAAGTTCTATCACCTTGATATTCTTTTTCAAAAATTTCATCTTTTTTTCCTAATTTAATAAACTTTTGCCATGTAATTACATTTTTATTATTTTTTAATTTTATATTTTTTCCTGATACTGCATATAATTTTTTCATAAAAAATGGCATTGAATCTTTTGGTGATACACATATAATATTTTTAACATTAGTTTCATCTTTTACATTTAATATTTTTTCGCATGTCATATCAATTGTTATAACCATAGTAGATTTAACTTCTTGCAAATAATTTTTTATTTCCTTTTCACCTGATAATGGATGAATCATATTTGCAACAGCGCCCATTTTGTTTAATGCATAAAAAGCAATTACAGCTTCTGGTGTATTAGGCATACAAATAGTTACAACATCACCAGGTTTTATATTATATGTTAAAAATGAATTTACACATTTATTTATTTCATTATCTAATTTTTTAAAACTTATATTTTTTCCAAAATAACAAAGTGCATTATCATTCATATGATTTATATTATTTTTTATCATATATCTATAAATAGACATATGTGGCAAATCCGCTTTAATTTGATCCTCACTATAAAATTTCAACCAACTTTTGTTAATACTTTCATAGCATGTTGGCGGTCCTTGAATTTCACCTAATGCTAATTTTCTTAAATATAAATCACGCATTTTTTCTTCGTTTAAACTTAGATTTTTCATCTAACCATTCCACCTCTCTTTTATTGAGCCATATACTAACATTTTTTATGGTGTTTGTCAAATTTTGATTATAACCTTGTTCTTTAAAAAATTAAATGCAACTTTTTTAATTATAACCTTACTGTTAACTTATTCAAAAAGGTATGGATTATCTACCCATACCTTTTGTTTCTTCTACAACTTCACTTTGATTAAATACATCTGGATTAGCTTTTTCTATTTTATCCATTCCAAAATTATAATCAATACCTTCATGTTTTAAATCTTTAGTTAAGGATGTTCTTATCTCAGATTCTTGTAGATTGTTTGCCTTTATATAATCCACTAACTCTTGCTCTGTCATTTTATCATCAATTCTTCTTCCGTCTCCAGTTCTTTTGAAACCTGCATCTGTCATAAGTTCTGTTGTAACAACACGAATTGGTTTACTTTCATATTTGTGTACAGCTTCTATTCCACCAATTAAGATAACACTTCCAGCTATAACCGCAAAAGCAGTTTTTCTTATTCGTATATTTCTAATATTTTTTTTATTTCTACGTTCTCTTTTTTCATTATATATTTTTCTATCTGTTTCTTCATCTAATTTATTCATTTCAATCATATCATCATATATACTCATGTTTATTCCCCATTTCGTTTATAATATAACATATTATTTTTTTATCGTCAAATTATAGTATACAATATGGATAATTAATTTCTTTAATTATTCCTGTTTTTTCTTTATATAAATCTTCTTTTGTACCTTTTTCTTTAATAAGTAAATAATTACCTGTATGTCCAACAATATATCCATCTTTATATATTTCTGGAATATAGATTATTTCTTTATTTAAAAATTTATTCATATAGTTTGTTTCTAACTCTTTTGATAAGTTTATTAACTCTCTAACTCTAGTTTTCTTTTCATTTTCTTTTATTTGATTAGGCATTTCTGCAGCTTTAGTTCCTTCTCTTTTTGAATATGGAAAAACATGTAATTTTGAAAAATTAATTTTACAAATATTTTGTTTCATTTCTTCAAAATCTTCTTCACTTTCTCCTGGAAATCCAACAATCACATCTGTTGTAATAGAAATATTAGGTCTAATACTTCTTATTTCATTTATCTTATTTTCAAATTCATCTATATTATATTTACGATTCATACTTTTTAAAATTCTATCGCTTCCACTTTGAAGAGGTATATGTAAATGATCAACTATAATAGGACTTTCCTTTATAACATTTAATACTTCACTTGAAAGTTCATTCATCTCAATTGATGAAATACGAAGTCGTTTTAATCCTTCTATATTAACAAGTTCACGAAGTAGTGCTGCAAAGTTATAGTTATCTAAATCAGCTCCATAGTGTCCTGTATGAATACCTGTTAAAACAACTTCACTATGTCCATCTTTTACTAAAGCACTAACCTCATCTATTACATCATTTCTTTTTTTACTTCTTACACTTCCTCTAGTATAAGGAATAATACAGTATGTACAAAAATTCTCACACCCATCTTCTATTTTTACAAAAGCCCTTGTTCTATTAAAATTATTTAGTTTCATACTTTCAAAATCAGTATGCATTACATCTTTAATATCTATATTCTTCTTATGTGTTTCCATATATTTTTTTATATAACTTACAATATCTGCTTTACCAACATTTCCAAGTGCGATTGCAACTTCATCCATGTTATCAAAAATATCTTTTTTATTTTGCGCAAAACATCCTGTTACAACAATAATCGCATTCTCATTATTACGAGCTACATGACGAATTGTTTTTAATGATTTTGAATCAGCTGTATTAGTAACTGTACAAGTATTAATAATTGATATATCTGCCGCTTCATCTGTTGGAACTTGCTTGTATCCAGCATTAGTAAGTTTATCTATCATAACATTACTTTCATATGTATTTACTTTACAACCAAGGGTATATATATTAAATGTCATAAAATCTCTCCTTTAAAAAAACTAGGAATACCCTAGTCTAAATTTTTTCTAAAATCCTTTAAAGCTTTTAAGAATTCATCATTAGCTTTTATATCATTACTTAAAGGTTCCATATCAAGTGTTTGTTCTAAACTATTAATCTCCATAGAACTATCAAAATCAATATCTCCTAAGAAATTATCAATATTCTTATTTTCTAGACTACTATCATATGTTTCTAATTCTTTTTCAATTTCATCATCAGTTTTATGAAACTGAGGAACAGTTGGATATTCTAAATGTTCATCCATCTTTCCATATACAGGGGAAATAAAATCTGTATTTTTAAATTTTTTAACACTATTATTTTTCTCTTCACTTAAAACATTATCAATTGAAAGTTGTTCGCTATGAACTTCACTATCGTGAACATCATTATTTGCAACAATAGGTTTTTCTATAACTGCTTTTTCTATTTTTTCATTACTTACTTTTGGCACTTCAGAAGCAGTAGTAAAAGAAGCATTTTCATTTCTTTTTCCTTTTAGAGAATTAACAAGTTCCTGATAACTAATAATAGAATTTTCTTCTTGTTCTTGTTCAAATGTTGCAACAACATCCTCTGCTTTAGCATTTAAATCTTTTTGCATTTGCTCTAACATACTTGCTATATCAAGTGTATCATCTGATACATTATCTTTTTCTACTTCATCTTTTACTACCATATCCATACCCTTTTTATCTTCATTATCTTCTTCTAGTTTTATTTCTTCATCTTCGCTAGCATCTTCATCATCAACTAAACTATACATAATATCATCAATCTCATCTTGATCTTGCTTACGTTCTTTTAAGATTAAATAAATAATAAATAAAATCGTAACAACAACAACACTAATGATACTAAAAATCAATGCTTTATTTTGCAATAGTTCATTTATCATATAAATCACTCCATATACTCAAAATTTATTATACTTAAAATAAATAATGGAACAGTTTCAACACGGAGAATTCGATTTCCAAATGTCACCCTTTCAAAACCATTCTTAACTAAAGCCTCTTCTTCTTTTTCTGTTAAGCCACCTTCAGGCCCCATAACTACCCCTATTGTATCACAATCCTTATTAGTTTGTAACAGATATTTGACATTTTTTTCTTTATATGAAGTACTACACACAATATTTACATTAGATATAGCCTCTATATCTGATATTTTAACCACTTTTTCTATTTTGGGAATAGTTGTTCTATGAGACTGTTCACTTGCTTCCTTACAAATACGAGTCCATCTTGTTATCTTTTTATCCATATTATCATCATTTATTTTTATTAAAGTTCTCTCTGTTATAATTGGAACAATTTCTGCAACACCAAGTTCAGTTGCTTTTTGTAAAACAAAATCCATTTTTTGCTCTTTTAAAACTGGTACATAAAGAGTTACTAGTGGCATAAAGTCATCTTTTTTCATCTCTTCTTTTACAATAGACACAGTAATATTATGACTTACATTTTGAAGTTCACATATATATGTTGTTTCATTATATACAACGTATATGTTATCCCCATTTTGCATTCTCATAACCTTTTTTATATGATATATATCATCCTCATTTAAAATAAATTCATTATTACACTTAGAACGTGCAAAATACCTTTGCATACAAATCACCTCTTACATTATAACGAAAAAAGAAGAAATTTGATATAAAAAAAGAAAATATTATCTATTTTCTTCTATCCATCCTGTGATTTCTTCTTTTGGCATAAACCCAACTTTTTTAGAAACAAGACTTCCATTTTTAAACAAAAGCAATGATGGAACACTCATAATACCATAATTTTTAGCTATATCAGGGCATTCATCAACATCCATTTTAACGATATCTATATCACTTCTATCATTAGCCATTTCTTCTAAAACTGGTCCTAACATACGACAAGGTCCACACCATGTTGCAAAAAAATCAACAAGAACTATATCACTACTTATTAAATCATTAAAGCTATCACTACTGCCATGTTTAATCATTTCTTTTCCTCCTTATATTTTGAAATAACATCTTCAATACCAACTATTTGTAATTTTTCATTTTTAACTAAGTTTTCTACAGAAGATGGTGTAACAACATTATACTTTAAAAACAAGTCAATTGCTTTTAAATTAAACTCATTAGCGTCTTTTGTAACTTCATATTCTTCTTTAAGATTAGTAAATTCATCAATGACATTCATCATATTACCTGTCATTTTTGATAAAATTGGTGTATTACTTAATATCGGCTTTGCATACTTAGAGTTATTTAATTCACCAAAATTAAAAACAGGTAAACTAATTATATATAGGCCAATAAAGACAAGTAAAAACCCTTCAACAAATCCCGCTACCATTCCAAGCAACTTTGATGGTATTCCTAAAATAATAGTCATTTTAAGCAATTTTTCAAAAATATTAGTAGCAAGCGTTAATACTTTAAGTATAATTGTTAAAATACTCATAACAAGGAAAAAAGCAACAAATTCATATAAAATAATATTTAAAGCTGTAATACCTTTGAATATCCCACCAAATTTAAAAAATGGCAAATGTTCATACAAAAACATTGAAACAGGATTTTTTAAAAGAAAAGACAGTACTATAACAGCAAAAATACCAAGTGATGAAACTAACTGATTAGTAAGTCCCCTTTTATATCCTACAACCCCACACATAATAATGATTAAGATAATAACAACATCTACAATATTCATCTAATCATTCCCTTCTCTATATATTATATTACAATATTTAAAAAAAATAAAGTTTATATCTGAGCGTAGACTCACATAATAAAAAATGGTAAAATAAATCTAGGATGTGATAAAATGACAATTACACTTAAAGTATCTGAAAAAACAAGAAATCAAATGGTTGATTTCTTTCAAGATTTAAAACGTGATAAAACACCTGCTTACGCTATTTTTCAAGCACAAGATGGTGATACAGTTGTAACTTTATATGAATCAGGTAAATGTGTATTCCAAGGAAAAGATGCTGATTTATCATCAAATTTTTGGATTGAAACTGAAAAAATAAATACTGGTCGTGCTATTACTACTAATAGTGATGAGAAAAAGAAGAAAGACTCTATTTATGTTGATCCTAAAATATATTACTCAACTGCCATAGGTTCTGATGAAGTTGGAACTGGCGATTATTTTGGGCCTATCGTTGTTACAGCAGCGTATGTAAAAAAAGAAGATATTAAATATTTAGAAAGCTTAGGAGTAAAAGATTCTAAAAAATTAACTGATGAAAAGATTTTAGAAATAGTACCTATTATAACTTCTAAAGTTAAATACAATACTATCACGTTAAGTAACAAAGACTATAATTCATATTATGCCAAAGGATACAATATGAATAAGATTAAGGCTATTTTGCACAATAAAGCACTATCAAATTTAAAGCGTGAAAAACTTCCATATGATTATATTGTTGTTGATCAATTTGCTGAAAAATATGTATATTTTTCTTACCTTAAAGAGGTAAATGATGTTGTACGTGACATTACATTTGTAACTAAGGGAGAAGATAAATCACCTGCTGTTGCCTTAGCATCTATTATAAGCAGATATGTTTTTATTAAAGAAATATCTAAAATGAGTAAAGAGCTTGGTATGTTAATTCCAAAAGGAGCTAGTGATAAAGTAGATGAAGTAGCACTTAAAGTTGCAAATAAATATGGATTTGATAAATTAAATGATGTTGTAAAATTAAATTTCAAAAACACTGATAAAATTAAAGAACTTCTAAACAAATAAATACGCTAAAAAGCGTATTTTTAATTTATTAAGATTAACTTTATTTTGATTTGTTTTCTAATAACTCAATAACATTATTTTCAAGTGATGATATATCATTAGGACTCATAAATAAGACAACTGTATTTTTTATATTCTCTAATTTATAAGCTTCATCTAAAGAAATATGTTCTCCATTTGTAAGTTTATTTAAAATAAGATCTGATGTAACAGTTGGATAGTCTTCTTGTTTTTCACGTGCAGGATGAATATCCATAATATATGCTTTATCAACCTTGTTCATTATTTCTGCAAGTTCATTTTGGAATTCTTCTGTTCTTGAAAAGGTGTGCGGTTGAAAAACCGCTATAATTTTTTTATCTGGATATTTTTGACGTGCGGCTTTAATTGTTGATTTTACTTCATTTGGATGATGTGCATAGTCATCTACAATGACATTATCACCCACAACGGTTTCATCAAAACGACGTCTAGCTCCTTTAAATGTTTTAAGTTGTTTTGCAACATCACGTGCTTCTAATCTTTCATAGTAACATGTTGCGATTACAGCTAATGCATCTAAAAGCATATGTTTACCAAAAATTGGTAAATCAAAGAAACCATAATAATTTCCTTCAATAGTAACTTCAAAACTAATACCATCTTTTTTATATTGTACATTTGTTGCTTTAATATCATTATCATCATCTAGTCCATAATAAAAGATTGGTTTTACAACATCTAATGAGTGTGTATATGGATCATCACCACAAGCAATTATCATTTTTTCGGCCTTGTTAGCAAATTCCATATATGCATCAATAACATCGTCTATATCTTTAAAATAATCAACATGGTCTAAGTCAATATTTGTTATAATAGCATAATCTGGTGTATATGCTAGAAAATGTCTTCTATATTCACATGATTCAACAATAAAATATTCATTTTCCCTATTTGCATACCCTGTTCCATCGCCAATTAAATAGTTAGCGCCTTTAATATTATTTAAAACATGTGCCATCATTGATGTCGTTGTTGTTTTTCCATGGCATCCAGCAATACATATACTTCTAAATTTTTTTGTTAAACTTCCTACCATTTCAGCATAACTATACATATTAAGTCCTAAATCAATGGCTTTTTTTACTTCTACATTTTCTTCATGAAAACTAGCTCCTCTTACTATTTTCATACCATCTTCAATGTTATTAGCGTCAAATGGTAAAACAGGAATTCCAAGTTCACGAAGTCCATCCTCTGTAAAAAAATACTTTTGTACATCACTACCTTGAACACTATATCCTAATTCTTTCATAATTTGTGCTAGAGCACTCATACCTGAACCTTTAATACCTATAAAATGATACATACTTATCCTCCAATAATTTCTATTATAAATGGTCCTAGTACCAATAGTAAAATAAGTGGTACTATAAATATAACTGATATTATACTAATTTTATTAGGAATTTTATTTATTTGCCCCTTAATTTCTAATATTTGTTTATCTCTTAAAAAATCAATTTGGTTATACATTGTCTCTAGAATACTATTTCCAAAAACATCTGTTTGAGTAATGTTTAAAATAATATTATTTATTGTTTCTGAAGGTATTCTACTTTTCATATCTTCTAATGCTTCTATTAGAGTCTTACTATATTTTGTTTCAAATAAAGTTTTTTTGAACTCATTTGATAATTCTGAATCAACATTAAAGACTGTTATTTCAAGTGAATTTTCTAAATTTCTTCCCGACTCAAGCGTTAGTGTTAATATTTCAAAAAAATGAAGTGCTTCCCTATCTAATTTTTTTGTTCTCTCTTTAATCTTTTTTTCTATCGTAATATAGTAGTATCCATAATAATACGCTATAGTAAGTGCTGGCGCTATAATATACCCCATATTAAAAATATACAAAGACAAGAAGAAAACCATAATTGTTGTTATAAGTCTAACATTCATATACTCAACTGGATCTATTTTTTTATCATTCCCAAGAAGCATCAATTTTTCTTCGATATGATTAATATCTTTTTCACGATAAAATTTTCTAATCAAATGATGATTCATAATAATCACATCCTTACCTTCATAATTTTTCTAACACAGAAAATATATGCGATATATATAACGATAATAATAGACATTAGAATAAAACCAACAGTCGTTGTATAAAATCCTTCAAAATATGTTGGATTAATTAAACTAATTGATACAACAAATAAAATTGGTATAAATATAAGCATATAAACAACAAGTTTAGAACCTCCTGTTAGGGATGCAAGTTCAAGACGAAGTTTCTTTTTGTTAAATAATGTCTTCTCAATTGATGTAAATACTTTTATAATATTACCACCTGTTTTATTCAATATTGATAAAGAAGCTGTTAAATATGAAACTTCTTCTAATTCAACTCTTTTAGCAAATCTTCCAAAAACAACATCTACTGATAGACCAAACGATAACTCCAAATGCATTTTCTTAAACTCTTCTGCTATTGGTCCATCTAATTCTTTTGTTACAAGTTCAATAGCTTGTTCAATACTTCTTCCTGATTTAAAGGCATTATTCATAATAATTATTGCCTGTAACAAATCATTTTCTAGCCTATTTTTATGTAACTTATATTTTGATATATATACAATATCTGGAACAAAAAAACCAATTAGAAGTGGTAATAAACACTCATATAAATGCAATATATCAGATTGAAGTGTTTTTGATAAAATAGCAAATAAAAGAAATATAATTGACGAAAATATTTTAACAGCAATAAACGAAATAGAATCATTGTATATTCCTTTATAAAGAGAAATATATTTGTCATATTTCTTCGAATATTTTTTTATAACTACTGATTTCTTTAAAACAGTTGAAGTTTTATTAATAATACTAGAATAAAGTTTCATAATTGAATCTACAAATGATACTCTTCTATCATATACAGCCTCAACACTATATTTAGAAAATCTTTTTTCTAATCTAACGCTTCTTTTATAACGAATAAACCAAAAAATCATAAAAATAGCAATAAGTGCAAGTCCAAATCTAAAACCGAGTAAAGTCATACGATTGTCTTCAACTACATAAATCGGTAGAGACTTTGATGTAGTATTACCTGCACTATCTGTTACTGAATATGTAATAAGATTCATACCAAGATTAGATGTATTCAAATCATCCATATTAATTACAACATTATTTTCTAAATTACCATCTTGTTTGTCATTTGCTTTAATACAATTTAAAATTTCATCTTTTAAAAGCGATGCATCACTATTCAAGTAAACATTAAATGATGATTTATTACATGTAGTGGTTGGGGCATCTAAATCAAGATTATAAAAACCACTTTCTAGTACCTCACTGTTATTTTTTTTATCAATAGTTGTAACAACAATATTATATTTTCCTGATTTATCTAAAACAATTTTTGAACTTCTAAACTGTGATACAGTTTCTTTTAAATAGGTTGTTCCATCTTTAAATACTTCATATGTATATGATTTTATAGAACTCGATGGTGTATATGTAACAGTTACCTCTTTATTTGTAAGCTCTATACCATTTATATCTAAAGTTCCACTAACGTTCACATTATCACCACCTATTCAAATATATCAGCTAAAGAGTCAATTCCAAATGCTTTAATTTTTTTGTAAACAAGAGGTACATAATCCTCTTTATTAAATTCACCAATTACTTCCATATTATCAGAAACACCAGTTTGTTTAAATGTAAATATTTCTTTTAGAGATATTTCATCGTCTTCAAATCCAACTACTTCACTGATACTTGTTACTTTTCTTTTTCCATCACTTAGTCTCTCTACTTGAACAACAATATCAATAGCATTTTCAATATATTCACGAATTGCCTTAATAGGTATCTCCATACCAGACATTAAAACCATCGTCTCTAATCTATTTAAAGCGTCAATTGGTGAATTAGCGTGCATTGTTGTAAGAGAACCACTATGACCTGTATTCATGGCTTGAAGCATATCAAAAGCCT
The DNA here is from genome assembly GCA_934190785.1 of uncultured Bacilli bacterium. Classification (GTDB taxonomy): domain Bacteria; phylum Bacillota_I; class Bacilli_A; order RF39; family UBA660; genus CAKPTA01. Next base: position 79,606 of record CAKPTA010000001.1, on the reverse strand, counting down.
CTTTTCCACGAACTTCACCAACAATTATACGATCAGGTCGCATACGAAGTGAGTTAATAACTAAATCACGAATAGTTACCTCACCTTCTCCTTCATAATTAGTAAGTCTTGTTTCAAGTGAGATAACATGTTCCTGTTCAAGTTTTAATTCAGCAGCATCTTCAATAGTTATAATACGTTCATCATGCCCGATAAAAGAAGATAAAACATTTAAAAGGGTTGTTTTACCACTACCTGTTCCTCCACAAATAATAATATTTAATTTAGCTTGGACACAGGCTTCTAAAAAGCGTGCCATGTAAGGAGTTAAAGTTCCAGAGCGAAGAAAGTCTTCTATATTAGCGAGTTCTTCTTTAAACTTACGAATTGTCATAACAGGTCCCTTTAAAGAAAGAGGGGGAATAACAGCATTTAATCTTGAACCATCTTGAAGTCTCGCATCAACCATAGGATTTGATGTATCAATAGTTCTTCCTAAAGGCTGAATTAGTCTTTGAATGGTTCTAATGATATGATCATCATTGATAAATGAAACAGTATCATCTTTAATAACTCGTCCATCTAATTCAATATAAATTTCATTTTTACCATTAACCATAATTTCTGTAATATCTTTATCATCTAAAAGTTCAGTTATAGGTCCATATCCATTTATTTCATTATCAATTAAGTTATAAATATAACTTCTCTCTATATTAGTTAAATCATATCCTTCTAATGTTTTATTTATTTCATCCTTAATAAAAGAATCCATCGTTCCTGTTTTCTCAATATTATGATCAATTAAATTCTGAATAATTTTATTTCTAAGTTCATCTAATAATGCTTTATTTTGAAAAGCATCGTAATCACTTATTTGTTCCATATCAATAGTATCAACTTTAACATTGAACTCTTCTGTAAACTTTTTCATAGCTCCTCCTATATTGTTTTAATCTTTTTATCTTTAATTAAGCTTTCTGCTAATTTTTCAATATTCTGAACACCCTTTTTATGAGTGGCTCTAACCTTTTTGTCAAGAATAGTAATTTTACCATCCATAATATATTTTTCAATATTACGAATATAGAAAGACTGCGGTATTGTATAATTAATAACATGATTCATCATATGACGCATATCATACACAGTAAAATAATTACGCATTTTATAAATTGATTCATTTAAAATAACTTTATAATTATTTTTATCCATATCACTATATATAGAAACCATTGTACGCATATTCTTAAGATCCATAGGATCATTTGTAACCATATAAAGGATCTCATCACTAGCGTCCATAGCAAGTAAGTTCATATCACTTAAAAAATAATTTGTATCAATAACAACTACATCGTATTTTAATTTTGCTTTTGTTAAAATAACTCGTAAATATTTACTACTCATTTTACCAGCAAGACGTGGGTCTTTTGGTGCAGGTAAGATATCTAATTTTTTCATATATGGTGTAACATAATTTTCTAAATTAGTAAAACGATTATTGTTAAGATCATCCATTGCATCAAACAAATCATTTTGATAATCTAAATTTAAGGAAGCAGCAACACTTCCACCATAAATATCTAAATCAATTAAAAGAACATTTAAATTTAAATTTTGATAAATTCCTGCTAAATTAATTGCCATTGTAGTTTTTCCTGTTCCACCTTTTACTGATGTTACTAAAATTGTCTTGGCTTGTCTCATTGCCATAACTAATCCCTCACAATCTTTATTCCATTATCATCTTTTGTACCTTTATAGCAAGTATTAAACTCATAACCATCTTTATTAAAAAGATAAGCAAATACACTTTTTTTAGTATAAGATGCACAAATTCTAACAACATTATCTTCTATGTTAATTTCTGATACTAAATTATTATTTATATTTTTCTTTAAGAGAGCATCTACTTTATCAAGCGAAGTATCGCTAAAGGCATATGTAACAGCATCCCTAACTGTATAATCTAATTTTCTTTTATCTATATAGAGAATTCCTGTATCAATTATAAGCGCCGTAAGCATAATCATTATTGGAGTTAGTAATACAAATGCTACTAAAACTTGACCTTTATTGTTCATTTAAAATAACCCTCGAAACACTAACTGTATAATTCTTTCCTAAAATATTAGAAACAACTGGCGCTGAAACTTGTTTTTGTTTTGATGCAATAATTTTAGTGAAATTATCTTCGCTACTATAATTAACATTAATCTTTTCTTTAGAAGCATAACTACTTGCTTCATCTAATTCATCTGCTTTATATAACTCCACTATATAATCTAATTTACTTTCTAACTGGTACTTTTGATAAATAATATTACCAAATTCAAGCACACCTAGAACTAGTAAAATAAAGACTGGTATAATAAGCACAAATTCCACTAATGCTTGCCCTTTTCTATTCATTAAATCACTCTCTTTACCATATACAAATTATATCAAAAAATGAAGTTATATACAATAATTGGAATAGAAAAAAAACTTCTAAAAGAAGTTTTATTGATCTACACAAGTAGCTTCTCCAGGTTTTGAACCCTCTACATAAACTTTATCTACCAAATTACAAGATGATTTAACCATTGAATCGTGTAAATAACCTCCAAGAAGTTTTACAACACTAACAACAACAACACTTATAACAGCGATAATTAATAAGTACTCAACAAGTGCTTGCCCTCTTTCATTTAGTCTCATCTAAATCCCTCCTGCTACTATCATCTAATATAATATTATACTTTTTTCTACCATTTGTCAATTTATTTTATACGTGATATATTAGTTATAGGTGATATCATGGAAATTATATTTAAGAACAAAACAATTCCTGTTATATATTGTAATAATTTTAAAGCAAGACTACTTGGTATGAGTTTTAAAAAACGTCACATTAACTCTATATATTGTTTTCCTAGGTGCAACAGTATTCACACTTTTTTTATGTTTCAAAATATAGATGTAATTATGACTAATAAAAATAATGAAATTATTTATACAAAAGAAAATATGAAACCAAATAGAATAATTTTTAATAAAAAAGATGTATATTATACATATGAATTTTCGCATGATAGTGCATTATATAAAATGATAAAAGAACAAAATTATATTAATATAAGAAAACAATAGGCCTAGCCTATTGTTTTACTTTATCACTTGAAAAATCTCTTCCACATCTACTTCCCCAAGTATCAACTAATTCTCCTTCTTTATATATTCTTAAGATTTCACAATTATTAGCGCATCTTTTACACTCAAACCCTTTAGTATCAAGTTTCATATGTTTTAAATCTAAATTATATATTTTACCATTTGCTTTTTCATGAGCCATAATAGCAATTCCAAGAGCTCCCATTAAATGACTATCTTCATCAACTATTATATCTTCTTTTAAAATTTCTTTAAAGAAATGAACAACACCCTTATTTTTACTAACACCACCCTGAAAAATAATAGGGCCTTTAATCTTTTTACCTTTGCCAACATTATTCAAATAATTAAGAACTATACTTTTACATAATCCTGCTACAATATCTTCTAATTTATACCCTACTTGGGCTTTATGAATTAAATCAGATTCTGCAAAAACAGTACATCTTGCTGCTATTTTAACGGGATTTTTTGATTTTAGAGCAAGGGATCCAAAATTTTCTACCTCTATTCCAAGTCTTTTAGCTTGACTTGATAAAAATGATCCTGTTCCCGCTGAACACAATGTATTCATTGAATAATCAGTGATAATACCATTATCTAATATAATTATTTTAGAATCTTGCCCACCTATTTCTAAAATTGTTTTAACATCTGGATATTTTGATAAAGTACCTACGGCATGAGCTGTTATCTCATTTTTGACGATATTCGCATCAACCATTAACCCAATTAATTTTCTGGCACTACCTGTTGTTCCAATACCTTTAACTACATATTTTTTGCTTAATTTACTTTTTAGAATACCAAGTAATCTAGATGCTGCTTCCTTAGGATTACCTTCTGTCCAAATATATTCTCTTGCAATAATATTATTATTCTCATCTATTACAACACCTTTAGTTGAAATTGAACCTATATCAATTCCTAAATAACAATTATTCATGCTTCTTCCTCATTTCTAACATATCATAAAATGCTTCTATTCTTGTTTTTATTCCAACTTCTGATGTTGCTGCATCAAAAGAAAAAAATATAACAGGAACATTATATTCCTTACATATCTTATTAATGATAGGCATAGCTCCAATCTCTGGAGTACAAAAAGACGATTTAATATGTATAATTCCATCATAATTATTAGCACATAAATATTTTGTACGTGCAATATTATCAGCAGCATCCGCTCCCATTTTATATTTAACATACTCACGAGCATATTTTAAATATTTCTTTATTTTGTACTTTTTTTCAAATAATAAATAATGTACATTAGTATATCTTTTAACAGCAATACCATAACTTGCTAATAATTTTTCAAGATCATAATTAGCAAATGGTTCCATGAGTGTATAAAGTTCACCAATAATACCAACTTTCATAGCATTTTTGGGAATATTAACTTTTACCTTTTTTATTTTTCTTAAATATTTCTTATAAAGAATATAGAGTGATACTGGATTACTTACATTTGAAAAATCACGAAGCATTTCTTTTTCTATTTTTTCAAAAGAACCTTTATTTACTTCAAAACCAATATGAAGGCGAATAAAATCTTCTACTCTATCCATATACTTAATCATGTTTTTAGTAATATAGCTATAATAAATACCTTTTATTTTACTAAATTTAGGGTCAATACTTTTCATTTTTTTATATATTCTATGAATATCAGTATAACCTCTACTAACTAAATTAATATATGTAAAATTATAACCTAAATCTTTTAATATTTTTTCTTGCAGTTCACTATAATATCCATACCTACAGCCACCACCAGCTTGAATTAATACATTGGCACCTCCATCTAAAGCCTCAATAAATGTACCAAGTGTATATTTAAATGGAGTACAAACAAATTCAGGACTATGTTTTGTACCTTCTTCAATCGTTGAACTAGTTATTTTAGGAGCTACCATAATATCACAATTTAGTATATGTGATAGTAAATATTCAACAGGAATACTGTAATTACCCATATGTGGAAATGAAACATTTAGTTTATTCATGTACTTTTTTCCTTTCTATAATATCTAGAAAACTTTCTAATCTAGTTTCCATTCCAGCAACACCATCAAGATCATCTTGAATTAACTGTAAATATGGAATATCTATTTTTCGGATAACTAACTCATTTGTAAGTGAATCAGGTCCACAAGGAAAAGCTGTCAAAAAAATAACACCATCTATTAGTTTTCTTGTAAGGGCAAGAGCACCAATGTTTTCTTTAGAATATTTAAAATAAAGTTCTTTAGAATACATTTTACTCATACGAGATGTTAAACTACTATTAAATCTATCACTATAAATGACATCAACATTTTGTTTTTTTAGATAATTTTTTATTTCATCACCAAAATATGAATCATGAATTATATATGGATGAGCAACTATCAATAGTTTCGTGTGTTCACTTTTTAAAGCAACCATATTAGCTTTTACTATAGCGTCTTTTTTATTATTTGCAACTGTTAATGCTTCATAGTAAACTCTTTTTGTAAATTCTGTATCATACCCAAGTATTTTTCCTATTTGTATAAATGCTTTTTCTTCTGTTTTTCCATGATTAATGTCAATATTATAATCAATTATCTTATTTGTGATTAAGTTATTTACAATGTCATAACATGATAAATAATTAGTACATGTCTGATTTTCAATTCCATAATTATCAATTCGTGGAATTAAAATGTAATCACATTTATCTTTAAGATAAGCAACATGACCTAAATAATTTTTCATAGCAGTGCACATCTCATCACTTCCATATTTGCTTCCAAGCATTACAATATCTTTAGTTGTTTTTGGACTAACAACGACTTTTATGTTTAAACCTTGAAAAAACGAAAGCCATAAATCTTTAAAATAATAGTAGTATAAACTTCTTGGTATTCCAATTACTATCTTGTCCATATCATTCACCCATATAATCGTATGAATTTGTTTTTATTTTATGAATAAATTATTAAACTTTGATAAAAATAAAAATGGGTGATTAAATTGAAAAAAAACGATGAACAAACAATTAATTGTAAAGTTCACGACTGTGAACATTGTGATTGTAAATGCGACAAGTGTGGACTTAAAAAAATTGACGTATGCAACTGCGATGGTTGTGGCGAAAAAAAGACTACAATGTGTGCTAGTTATAAAGCAAAAAAAGAAGATTAAGTCTTCTTTTTAATTTTCTATATAAGCTTTATACCAAAGTTGAAACATATAATATGCGAATAAAGTATAGGCTTCCTTATGGTTTAGTGAATTATTATTAAGTTTTTGTATTATATTATTTACTTTATTAAAATTAAATAAATTTTGTTTCTTTATAAATTCTTCATTTGATAACAATATTATATCTTCTCTGTATATATTATAAAGCCATTCCTTAAGTGGAATTCCAAATCCACACTTCTTCTGATTTAATAATTCTTCTGGTATTCTTTTATATAATATTTTCTTCAAAATATATTTTTTAACTTTATAATTATATTTATACTTATGACTAAGTTTTAATGTTTTATCTACAAATTCATTATCAACAAAAGGATGCGTAATGTTTAGATTATAGTAACCTGCTGGAAAACTAACTTTACTAAATAATCTATTTGCTAAAAAAGTTTTAATATCAAACAACATATATTTAATTTGAGCTTTAAGAGGAACTAAAGCTAGATCATAATAACTGTTTGGTTCTATATCTACAAATTTTAAAGCCATATCTTTTTTACCATTATATACCTTTAAAATACTATCTTTTGCTTGTTTGTATTTTTTTCTTCTATGAATTATTTCTAGAAATTCTTTTTGTAACAGTGCAAAGATATTGCGTTCATACACTGTATCATAAACGCTAGAGCCACAAAATAATTGATCAGCTCCATCTCCAGTTAAAATAACATCAACCTTATCGACGTTTTGATTTAAAAATACAGTTGGTATCATTGATGGATCTGCAAATGGTTCTGAATAAATGAAAGGAAGTTGATGAATTATTTCTTTTGCAGCTATATCATCTATATAAAATTCGTGATAATTAATGCCAATATACTCAGCAATTTTCTTAGCTCTCACAGCTTCGTTTCTTTCTTCATCATAAAAGCCTATTGTATAAGCATGTATTTCCTTATCAGTTAATTCATGTGAGAGTGACGCTAATAAGGTAGAATCAATTCCAGCACTAAAAAATATACCTATTTTATTTTTATTTTTTACGCGTTTTAAAACAGCTTTTTTTAAACTATCTTCCATTGCCGCAAATGATTTTTTTCCATGTAATTTATCTTTACTTTTTAAATATTCATTAACTAAATTATAATATTTTTTTATAAGTACAGTACTATTTTTAAACTGTACAAAACTGCCTGATTCTAATTTAGATACTTCTTTAAAAATAGTATTTGGAGCTTGTATATAGGAATAACATAAATAATTAGATAATACTTGTCTATCTATATTTAACATTTCTTTATAATTTTTTATAAAAAAGCCTAATGAAGTTGATATAACTGTTGTATCATCTTTCAACATATAATATATTTGCTTGCTACCCATTCTATCTCTAACACATGTAATATTCCCATTAAAAATGAGTATTATAGCAAATTCACCATCTAGTTTTTTAAATAGTTTATTTTTATATATTTTATATGCCTCTATTAATTTTTCCTCATTTGTTATACCACTTGGGGCAAGTTTATCTAAATTATATATATTTCCTAGAATATAGCAAAATGTTTCATTAATAACTCTACTATATCCATCTAAATACAATTTAATTTCTTTTTTACTTTTTACTACTGATACTTCCATAAATATTACAAATACCTTTCAATAATTTCTTCCCATAACTTAATAATATTATCTTTATTATATATTTCTCTAACCTTACTTGCATTAGTTTTAAGTTTATTTTGTAATTCTTTGTTACTAAGCAATCTATCCATTGCATCTCTTAGTGCTAATGCATCACCTACTGGAACAATTATACCATTTTCATCACTAGTAATAATAGAATCAATGACTTCTGTTGAATAAGTTGTAATAACAGGAATAGATAATGACATTGCTTCTAGTAAAACATTTGGCATACCTTCATAGTTAGATGGTAAAACAAATAAAACAGCATCACTTATCTCATCAGGTATTGATTTAACTCTTCCAGCCAAAATAACTATCTTGTTTAGATCATATTTATCAATTAGTTTTTTTAATTTTTCATATTCACTACCAATCCCATAAATATATAATTCATAATCATCAAATTTATGATCAAGCAAAGAAAATGCCCTAATTAATAGCTGTAAGTTTTTTTGTGGTTCCAATCTTGTTACTGTAACTATTTTGTTTCTTTTTTCTATACTAGATTCATACCTTGTAAATTCTTCAGTTAAAAAGTTAGGTATAACATTCATATTTTTTTTCACATCATCACTAAAATATTTAATATAACTTTTATCCTGTACAATAACTGTTGTTGCTTTTTTATAATAAAAATCTCTTATTTTTTTTAAATGAATAAATTCATGTTCAGGATGATTTCTAACAGAAACAAGCAAAGGAATTTTAAAATATCTTTTTAATTTAAGTAATCTAATTGAAGGTTCTGGCAAGAAAGAAAAAACAAGATCAGGTTTTTCACTAATGATTACTTTCTTTAAATATTTTGTTCTTTTTGGGCTTAATTTAGTTATAATTTTTTTTAGAAAAGATTCATTTTGTTTATTATCCTTATCTAAACAAATATGTTTAACTCTACTATCCAAAATATATTCTGATTTACACTTTATATTAGTTACAATTGTAATATCATATTTATTAATAAATTCATTTGCAATATTAACAATCGTATTCTCTGCTCCACCTTTTTTTAGTGTCATTGTATAAAACATTATCTTACGCTTCATCTTTATCTCCATAGTATAATTTTTCATAATAACTATTTGTTTTTAATAATTCATTATGTGTTCCCATGCCAACTATTTCTCCATTGTTTAAAACAATAATATTGTCAGATGTGTCAACCATATCCATATCATGTGTAATCATAATAATTGTATATTTTCCTTTTAAACTATTTATAATTTCTTTTATATCATTTCTAGCGGTATTATCAAGATTATTTGTAACTTCATCTAAAAGGATTACTTTAGTATTAGATAGTAATACTCGAGCAAGCGCTAATTTTTGTTTTTCACCACCGCTTAAATTACCTCCGTCTTCATCTATAACAGTATCATAACCATTTTCTAAATTAGAAATAAGACGATCTAGACCAACATCATGACAAACTTTATTAATATGATCAACGTTATCATCAATAATAGATAGATTTTCACGAATGGTCATATTAAATAAAAATGGTTGTTGTGTTACTAAAGAAATATTTTCACGAATGCTATCCTCTGTTACATCACTCAAATTATAGGAGTCAAAATAGATAGATCCCTTATCCGGTTCAATTATTTTTGTTAAAAGTGAAAAGATAGTTGATTTTCCTGAACCACTCTTTCCAACAAATGATATAAACTTACCATTATCTACATTAAATGATATATCCTTTAGAGAAAATCCCTCTTCATATTCATATGAAACATGATCAAATTTAATACTTCCTAAATAATCTTTCATTTCAACATTACCATAGCTTTCAACACTATATTCAAAAATAGCTAAAATACGATCAAGTGATAACTGAAATTGACCAAATTGATTTAATAACTGCCCTATTTTATTAGAAAAGGTAAAAATACTTGTGCGATACATAAAAATAATAACAAATGAATCAGTTGTCAAAGCATTTATTTTTATAAGAAAAATAGATAAAAAAATTAGACAACCAGTAGATACTGTTTCTATGAAATTACATATTTTATTTGTATATTCAAAATAAATATTACTTTTGTATTCTAAATTAGATATTTGTTCAAATGAACGATCTGCTTGTTCATTAAAAATACTTTTTAATTTTAAAACCTTAATATCTCTAGCACCTTTGATAACTTGTCCAAGTAACATAGAGTTATTGTCAGATAATTCTAAATTAAGTTTCCTATAATATAAACTCTTTTTTACACCATAATAACGAATTGTAAGTAATATAATAGTACATATTAAATAATAAATTCCAATAATATAATTTAGTTTAAAAATAATAAACAATACTCCGATATTACTCAAAGCTAGAACAATACTATCTTTCATATTACTAAAATAAGATGCGATTTTAGTAGAATCACCTTTGATTCTGCTTAAGAATTTACCTTGACCTTTTTTTGTGATAACACCAAGTTTTAAATTAAGTAAAAGTCTACAAGCACTTTTTCTAATGTTTAAAATCATTTTTTGTTGAGCTTTTAAATAGTTTTTACTAATTAAAAGATTGCACGAAACAAGTGCAAATTGAAATACACTAATTGCAATTGCTAGGATGAATGACTTTTTAAAATTAGAGGCTAAAATATTATTAACAATCATACCACAGATAGATGGATTTATAATAGAAATAAGTGTTACAAAAATACTTAAAATAATTATTAATATGATTTCTTTTTTACAATTTTTAAGAAAGGCTTTGCTTGCTTTTATATCATTTATAATTTTTTTCATTAATTCACCTACTTAAGTAACTCTTCATAAATATCTACATATTTACTTAAAATATTATCAACACTATATTCATTAATTATATCTTTATTAATCGCACCCATCTTTAATGCTTTATTTTTATTTTTCTTTAGATCAACTATATTTTTATTAAGTTCACAAATATCACTAATGGGAACTACTATTCCATTATAATTGTTTTTAATTAAATCTCTATTTCCTCTACAATCAGTTACAATAATTGCTTTATTTTTATACATAGCTTCCATTATATTCAAAGGAAGTCCTTCTTGACTAGATACTGAGACAACCAAATCAGATATATCTAAAAGATTTGAAATATCATCTCTAAATCCCAAAATTTTAACTCTACTATCTAAAGAAAGTTTATGAATATATTTGTTTATATTTGTATTTAAAATATCATCCCCAACTAATAATAATTTAATATTATCATCATTTATTTTTGATAATGCTTTTATTAAATACTTTTGTCTTTTTCTTTTTGATATTTCTGCAATATATATAATAACATAATCGCTCTCTTTAAGATTTAATATAGAGCGCATTTTTTTTATTTCTTCTTTTGTTAACTTGTTATTTAATCTTTCTTTATTAAAACCTATTCCCTTAATAAGCCTTGTATCAGTATTAAAATTTTTTTTAGCAATATTATAATCTTCATCATTAATAGTAACTAAAATATCAGTGTATTTAGCTAAAATTTTTTCAATTAAATAATATATTTTACCTTTTAATTTACCATGAACACTAAAAAAATGAAAACCATGAGCTGTATAAAGAACTTTAGTATTATATTTCTCTCTCGCTTTAATAGCTGCTACTCTAGCAATAACACCTCCCATTGGTGTACTACAGCTGATAATATCGTATTGTTCATTGTTTATAATTTTCCTTAATTTTAAAATTGCTCTTATGTTTCCAACATGAAATGGACTGCGATAAATAGGTATCTTATACTTTTTTATGGAGTAATCAAGCATAACATCCGTGTTTGTTGCAGTATGTACAGTAAAATTGTTTTCTTTTAAATATTTCATGTATGGTCTATAACATAAATTTATATGCTTATCTGTATTAGCAACAAACAGTACTTTCATGATTACCTACTCCTTATAATTTTTCTATATTTTCTTGATACCATAACTGAAAGATATAGTAACACCAAAGCACACAAGCTTTATTATAATCACTATTTTCTTCAAAATCTAAAATAAGTTTTGTTAATTCATCATAATTAAATAATCCTTGCTTATCAATAGTCTTTTTCTTAGATAAAGTTTTTATATCATTAAGCATTATCTTCTTAACCCAAACTGTAAGTGGAACTCCAAAGCCATTCTTTTTATATTTTTCATAATATTCTTTAGGAATATTTTTATATAAAACCTTCTCAAATATATATTTTCCATGATTATTTTTATAAACTTTATTTATTGGTGTCTTAAATAAATATGTTATAACATCTAAATCATAATATGGAGTATAACATTTATTGTTATAAAATTTCATAATAGATTTAGTTTTTACTTTATATTTTTCTGGAACTGTATGTTTTAAATCACCAATCATAGCACGCATACGTCTATTTCTAACATATGACAACTTATAAACTTTTCCTTTTATGCCGGTAATTTTATCAGAATAATTAAATCTTCCTAAAATATTAACTTGTGCCATTTCACTAAAGTTGTGATAAACTCTTTTGTGATTATAAATATTAATCAATTTTTTTACATATAATTTAATTCTCTTAGAAAAATTATAAATATTATACATACTAGAATTTAAGAATACTGCATCATTTCCTTCTCCCGTAATATAAAAATCATTATCATCATGAATATTAGATGCTAAATACATACTTGGAATAATAGATGGGTCAGCAAATGGTTCATCATAATATTTAGGCATTTCTTTAATAGTTTTTAAAACATCATTATCATGTAAAGGGATTAAATGATGATTGCTCTTAATATAATTTGCAATAGCATTAGCGCCTTTACTTTCATCTCTTTCATTTTCAAAACCCAGAGTATATGTATTAATATTACCATGAAAATACATACTAGAAAGTTTAGCAAGTAAAGTAGAATCTTTACCACTACTCATTAAAATACCAACACTAGAGTTTCTGTTACCACGCTTTAATAATGATTTTTTAAATAACTTTGTATAATTATTAATTAACTCTTCTTCGCTTACATGCTTTAATCTTTTCGTCTTTTTATAAAGCTTAGCTAAATCAAAATATCTATTTACTTCTATATTAGAAGAATCTCTGCATAAAATGCACCCTGCTTCTACTTTATAAGTATCTTCAAAAATTGTTAATGGTTCATAAATATACATATATCCTAAATAATTAGATAATGCTTGTTTATTTATTTTTTTTACAAAAAATTCATTTTCTTCTAATTTTTTTAATGACGTAGAAACCATAAATAAATTATCTTTTGTATAATAGTAAATAGGTTCACTACCTAGTTTATCCCTCAAAAGAAATATTTTATTTATTTTATAATCATATATTATAATACAAAAATTTCCATCTAATTCATCTATAAAAGATACACCATCTTTAGTGTAAAGTTCACTTATTAATTCATTTTCGTTATTTACTTTAATTTTATACTTCTTTACTAACTCATCAAAATTAAATATTTTACCCTTAATAAAAACAAATAAATTATTGTTTTTTACTTTTTCTTCATCAACAAATATACTTACTTTATCATTTTTTATTACTCCAAATAATTCCATACATCCCCCTACGCTAATAATTTATAATACTCATCAAGTGAACCAACATCATATCTTTTACCATGCATTTTTATAGCTTTAATTTTTGTTTCCTCACATAATTTTAATATTATTGTTCCAAGCGAATCAATATGACTAGTATTTTCAAATTTCTTAATTAATTTTTTTACATCTTCCTTTTTTAGCCAATAAAAAGGTGGAACAGCATGAGGACTTTTTGGCTTTTCTGGTTTTTCTTCCATCGAACTTACAAAATCATCACAATCGATTTCAATTACACCCGTTTTTCTTAATTTTTCATTTTTATCTTCATTATAATACATAATACAAGAATATGGATTATTCATAAAATATTTAAAAATATAATCAAGTGAAAAATCTAAAATATTATCACCAGCTAAAACAAGTACATCATCATCAACTTCATAACTTGTAAGTGTTTGAATAAGTGCTGTTGTGGCACCAACTTTCTTTTCATTCGAAGTAGAGCCATCACTTATAATTTTTATTTTTTCTCTATATTTTGAGCTTTCACTCCAAGCTACAAAATTTTCATAAAATGTTTCATTTGTAATTAATATATATTCATCTATTTCATTAGTACTACCATCAATAATATCCAAAATAATATCCAAAACAGTTTTATCATTAACTTTAAGTAAAGGCTTAGGAACATTTTCTGTAAGTGGATACATACGGCGTGCATAACCTCCTACTAATAAAATACATTTCATAAATTCACTCCTCTCCCAACATTACATAAGTATATTTTAAAATCATCTTTATATTGCGGATAGATATTAAGATATTCTTTTGTTATCACATTAATTATTTCATCTTCATATTTAGGATCAATGATAGCCATATAGTAACCATTAAATCCTGCTCCTGAAAATCTACCACCATAAATACCTTTTGTCTTCATTGCTATATTATGCAAAACCTCTAATTGTTCAGATCCTGTTTCATAATTTTCAATTGAACTGGTTCCAGACTCAAATACTAATTTTCCAAAATTATCCATATCACCATTCATAAAATATTTAATTCCCTTATTTACTCTTTCACTTTCACTAAAAAAGTGATGAGTTCTTTTCAAATAATTAACTGGAAAATATTGCTTATTTTTAATAAAATCATCATATGAAAAATTTCTAAGATAAGCATTATTATACTCAATCGGACTATTCTGAAGAAGCGAATTTAAAAGAAATGCTGATGCTTTACATTCATCAACTCTAACATTATACATTGTATTTGTAAGTCTTCTTGATACACCAGAATATATAAGACAAATTTTAAAATTACTTTTACTATTCATTTTTATCAACTTGTGTTGATTATTTTTAGTATCAAAACATAACAAAGAATCGCCTCTTCCATATATTTCACAACTTGGATCTAATATTCCAACTTTTGTATTTAAATATTTATTTTCAACACTTTGAACATATTTAATGAGATCATATTCTTCTAATTTAATATCATTTACAGTTGCAATTGATAAAATATAAGAAATTATAATAGCTGAAGAACTAGCAAGTCCACCGACTGGAAGTGATTCACATATATAAGCATCTATTCCATATTTAAGATCATTCTTTTCCATTAATGCTAAGATACTTCCAACTAAATAATCATGCCATGATCCATCCATTTTAGGTATTGAATCATAATCAAAATTTGTTTTAACTTCAAAATCATGTGATTCTACTGTAAATCTCCCATCTTTTGTAGCATTATATTTAATAGTTATTCCCTTATCAAGAGCAAATCCCGTAACAATTCCAAGTTGATGGTCAATGTGAGCTCCAAGAGGTGATACCCTATATGGAACAAATAATTTATACTTATATGAATCAGTCATAAAATCACCTATACTCCCATCTATTATCTATTACATATACATTATAAATAATATAAGTATTTATTTCAAGATAAGATGCATCTGAAATAAAAAAAAGATAACGTTTATTATCTCAATTAATAATGTAAAATTCTAATTTTAATTTTGTATTTTTTTGTGAATTTTATTATAGTATCAGTAATATTATTTTTTTGTAATTTGACTAGCATATATAATACTTTCCCCTCACTTAAAAGTCAAGTTTTTAAATGATTTTTCGCCACATATCCAAGATTTTATCCCTAGAAAAATCTAATACTCTTTGTTCAGAAATTTTCTTATAGTCATTATATAACTTGTCATCTTCTAACATCATATTAATGGCATCAGCTAATTGTTCTTCTTCTTTAGTTAAAGCATCATTTGCACTATACATATTTCCATCACACATTGGAACTAATACCCCATAACTAGCGCAAGTTACTTCTTTTAGTCGTTCATTAATATTAGAACCAGGCTCTAATATTTCTTTAGAACCACCTGGAGCATCGGTTGCAATAACAGGTAAATCACACGCCATAGCTTCTAGTAAAACATTAGGCATACCTTCATAAAAAGAATTTAAGAAGAACATTTTTGCGTGATGCATATATCTATAGACGTTATCTACATAATCTAATATATAAACATTATCTTTAAGATTTAATTCATCAACTAATGCTTCAAAGTACTCTTTAAGTGAACCTCTTCCTGTTAAAACTAATACAGCATTTGGATTTTTAGATGCAACATTCTTAAATGCTCTAATTAAATGCCATTGCCCTTTTTGATAATTATATCTTCCATTAGAAATAATAACATCCCTTTTAAAAATATCACGATGTTCATCTGGAAGTTCTTCATTTTTAACACTATTTATAAATTCATAATCACAAAAATTTGGAATAACAATATTTTTATTACGGTTAGCGCCAAAATTACGAATAGAATCATCCATTGTCGTTGCTGATACATTTACAACTAAATCAACTTTGTTAATAATTTTTTTATATAAAGCTATATATGTCTTAGAATAAATACGCTTTGAAGATGTTATATTATTTCTAACAGATATAATAACTCTTTCTTTATTTTTAGTTAAATAATTATAAATATTATACTTAAGCAAAAAACTAATTGAAGTATCAATTTTTAACTTCTTTTTTAATTTTTTTAATTTTTTAAGTCCTAAGAATAATTTCTTTTTACTACCAAGTTCAGGTATTTCTACAGTATTAACATCAGGTATATAATCAGCACCTTCCATCGTACGCGTAACAAGTGTTATATTATATTCATCTTTTAGAGAATTACATAAATTATATACAACATGCTCTGCTCCACCTGTTTGCATCTTACCAATTAAAAACATAACATTTTTCTTCTTCATATTCATTTTCATCACTCTCCAATAACATCTAGCCATTTTTTTAAAATTTTATCACGTGCAAACGCATCAGTTCGTTCTAATGATTTATTATGGTAATAATGATATTTATTATCATCACTTAAAAGTATTATAAACGCACGTGCTAGCATTTTCTCATGTTCAGTTATATCAGAACTATCATGTTCATTAATAAAGCTTGGAATTAAAATTCCATAATCCATTTCTGTTAAATCATTAACAAATTCACCCTTAGAAACGGTATTACTTACGATTTCTCTAGATCCACCTGGAGCATCTGTTGCAATAATAGGTGCTCCACATGCCATAGCTTCAATTAAAACATTTGGAAATCCCTCATAATCAGAAGCTAAAATAAACGCTTTTGCTAACTTTATAAATTGATATGGATTTGGGTGAAAATCCATAAAAAATATATTGTTTTCTAAATGCAATTTTTTAGAAAATTCTTCTAATTCTTCACGTAATGGGCCTCTACTAAATATAAGTAAATGTGCATCTGGAATTTCTTTTACAACAAGTGACATTGCTTTCATAATATGTTTATGACCTTTATGTGGTACAAGACGAGCCATCGTAATAATTAAATGATCATTTACTAAATGCATGTCACAATCTTTTATCGCACAACCCATATCACTTATAATACCATCTAAATTACAGAAATTTTGAATAACCAATAATTTTTTAGGATTAGCGTAATAATTATTTAATTGATCATAATAAACACTCTGTGAACAACATACTATTCTTTGGGCTAGTTTTATTGATATTCTATGCATAATTCTATCTCTTCTTTTTTCATGCTTTGTTGATAAATGATTACGAATTGAAATAATAGTTTTATCTTTATATTTAGACATTACATTATAATAATTGTAAACTGTTGTATAACTAATTGTAACATCGATTTTATATTCTTTTTTTAATTTTTTTAATTCATGAATAGCTTTAAACTTATTTCTTTTACGAAGAGACTTAAGTTCAATTATTTTAACATGACATGGATAATCTATTTTTTTTGCTCCTGCCACTACTAAGATAACATTATGATGTTTTGATAATTCGTTAGCAACATTTGTAATTGATCTTTCTGCTCCTCCATTTGTTAAATATCCAATTAACATCATAATATTTTTTCTCATAAAACACCTCATTATTATTTATTTATTCTTTTTCAGAAGAAAACATCATTTTATTAGAATGAAGATTAAACTCAAATAAATTTTTATTATTTTTAAAATCAATAAGTGCCACTGGTCCATTATTAAATATTCCTGTTCCATATGTAACTAAAAACACATCATTTTCTTCATCTATTACTTGAACTGAACCCATGGCCATTGAATATACACCATTAAGTTTATATGCTTTATAGTTTTCTACTTTTTTATTTTTTTCATCCAATTTTATTTTAACAACTTTTGATTCATTTTTTATTCCAAGAAGAGGTCTATTATCTCCATTATCAAAAATCATAAGTGAATGATCACTCGTGAATGATAGAGAATGTTGATAATTGAACATTTCATCTAGAGTTAATCCAAAATCATCTTTTTTACCACCAAGTGACCAAATAATATCACCTGTTTTTCTATCTATTTTTAAAATCGTACTGATATTTCTAAATGAAGCTATAATGTTGCCATCTACAGGATCAATTATAATCTTATTAATATGCAAATAATCATTTGTATCTTCACTTGTAAATGTACTTGTATCAGTATAATCATAAAGTTCTTTATGTTCTTCACTTTCCCACTTAAAGATGACTTTACCATTTTCCACTTCTTCAATGTTATTTTGTGTTAACATAACCTTATCAAAGCCTTCAATATCATCCACATATGATTTGTATGATGAAGTCATAAGATAGTGATAATCATCTATATATTCAAATATTGTATATGTTTTTTCATCTTCTCTTTCTGTTATATAACGAGCTTCATCTATTACTTTATAATTTTCATCCATAACAACAAATTTACCATATATATTGTTCATATCAACTGTTTTGTCATCAGATAAATCCTGGGCTGTATAGACAAATCTATCTTTACCACTCTTTGAAATTTCATGCCTAAACTGTGAACAAAAACCTTCCACACTTTTATAATAAAGTACCTCTCCATTACTGTTTAAATTAAAAATGTAACTTGTTTGATCAGCTAAAGAATAAGTACTCATATAATAAATGCCATCATAATTATCACCGTTATTTTTTGTATCATATTCTAAAAATGTTGATGGTAATGTATTAATAACATATTTAGTAGCTTTTTTGTTTGTACCAAATTTTATTTCAATTTCAATTTTATTATCTTCATTTATAGCAATTTTTCCGATATTATTTTTTATATACTTAAATACTCTTTTCCCATTAACTTTAACATTTGTCTTCCCATTTGTAGTAACTTTGACATAACTATCTCTAGTAGATGATAATGTTTTTAAATCAAATTCCCTATTTTCATCTGTTGATGATAAAATGAATTTTTCACCATTTATATATAATTCTACGGTATTTTTATATGGTAAACAATAAAAAATACCACATAAAATCAATAATAAAGCTACAATAAATACAATTTTTTTAACTTTCATATTAGTCTCTCCATTCTATTTTTGCCTTCATGTTAGTTTTCCAATTTGCTGCGTAATTTCTATTTTTGGGCAGTGATATTGTTTCAGTATCATCGAAGCCTTTAAAAGCATATTCACCTATGTAATCTATACTATCAGGTATATAAATATTTTTTATTTTTTTTAAATTTAAGAAAGCGTAACTTCCTATACTTTTTAAAGTACTTGGTAAAATAATTTCTTCTAAATTATCACAACCTAAGAAAGCATAATTATCTATTTTTTCAATTCCTTCTTCAATGATTATTTTTTTTACATTATTAAGGTTTATTCCTGCTATACTTTTTATTTTAACATTATTAATTGAACTTGGAATAATGATAGTATCATCACTATAGTCATATATTGTAAAATAAAGAGTATCATAATAAATAATATTACTTTCATTTATAGCTGAATTATTACTATTTACACCTAAAATAGTTCCTGTTTTTTTATTATAATTAAAAATACTTTCGTTATCTTCCTCGATAATTGTATCATAATTTTTATTTTCTTGTTTTGTATATCTACTAGTATCAAACCAAAAGTGATTCATATCTAATTTAAAGCCTCTATAAATATCCTTATAAACATTCATTCTAAGTTTAAGAAGAAGTTTTTTATTTTCATCATATTCATAAATTGAACTACGCTTTCCTAGTGCAACTATATAATTATTATGATATTTTGTTACAATACTCTTTGCATTTGAATATGGTACATCCATACTATCTACAAGTTCAAATGTTCTACTATCCTCATCAATTAAATATTTATAATACATAGATCTAGAAGCACCATTACTTCTTTGTCCAACCCCCTCAATAGTATTAACCCAATCTTCATTTACAACGGTTGAACTTTTTGCATAGTTATTATTGAAAAAATATAAATAATAACTACCTTCTTTTAAACTGTTATCTTTTTCTATATAAACACTATGCTGCCCAGCATTAACAGGAAATTCCCCTACTTGTTTTAATAAATAATCCTCATATCCTGTATTCTCGTAAATTGCTTTAGGGGCAATAATATATTTTATTTTAGGTGATTTATATACATTTTCAAAATAAATTATACTAGATGACTCACGAAGTGATAATATTAAATCATTATCATTTACTATTTCAATACTATTTATGTGTGCCCAATCATATGTATCACTTGGATTGTGAATGGAAGCATATTCTTTTGCTTTATCACTATAATCTTTCATAACATCATTTAAATCAAATAATAACTCATCACTATAATCATTTAAATTAAGTATTCTAACCATATCTAGCCCAGCTACATATAAAATCGCATTTTTACTCTCATCATAAATATAATCGTGTTCATTTTTATCAATTGTATGATATATATTTTCTATTTTACCAAGACCATTTACAAGAACAAAATTATATGAATCAAAAGCATATAAAAACTTGTTGTCTATATAAATAACTCTATTAGTATGTCTTCCGCTCTCTTCAGTAAATTCAGCTCTTAAAATACCATATTTATCATAAAATGACAAAGGAATATTAATATCATCTGATGATGCTGATATATTAGAAAACATGTAAAGTCCATCTTCTATTTCAGAACTATCAACTTCCATATCACTTTCTATTCTTTTAATAGAATTAGTATTAAAATCAGGAACATCTATTTCATATTTATATTCATCTTTTACATTATTATTTGAATCAACTAATCTTATAGTAATAACATTCTTAGTTCCTTGAATGAGACCAATTATTTGCCCTTCATGAAAGTGACTAAGACCACTTGCAAGTGTATTAGTGTAATCAGCTACATCATCAGTTGTATGAATTACATACTCTATTTTATATTTTTTAAAAGTAGTAAAATAAATATACAACCCTGTAATATTAGTACTATATGGATTAATAATTAATAAAGGAGCTTTAACGGTATATATTTTATCATTCTTTTTATTATTTATAAGTGTTGTAACACTATTTTGATATTTCAAATCTAGAATGGATAAATTATCATCATTTTCTACATAATAAACATTATTTTGTTTTTTTAAATCAATATTAAGAATAACCTTTTTATCTTTAAAGACAATAAATAATAAAGCAACAGCTATAATTAAAAAACATAAAATTATAAATATTATTTTAGTTTTTTGTTTCATCTTTTTTCCTACTTTCAATAACATGATAGTAATCACAACTACAACTTAAACTAGGACATGATATTTTAGTTTTTAAAATATCTATATCATCTTTTAAAATACTACCTATAATCGTCAAATTTGAACAACTAGGACAACGTGATACTAGACCATGTGAATTAATAGATATACTGTTAACTCCAGAATCACATAAAAAGCCTTTAGGAGTAAAATGTTTTGTTTTATTAATTAAAAGTCCTATTTTACTTGTACTTGAAAAATAATATACTTTACCAGTTTTAGTTGTTAATTTTATTCTCTTACGATTAGAATTACTTAATTTATCTTTTAAATCATTTGAAATAGATTTCTTGTAATTTCTAACAATTATATAATTAATCGCATTTACATACTTAGAATATTTACGTTTAAATGCTCTATATAAATCGTAATCTTTATCTTCAACAAGTGGATAAGAAATTGAAATAATGATAATTGGATTTTTAGAAAGATGATTTAAATATTTATAAATAATTTTATTTTTTTTAAACTTGTTTTTTTTACTAATCAAATAATATCTTATAGCACTATTACTATGAAGTATTCTTGCTTTCTTTATAAATTCTTCTTCGTTTGAAAATTCTTTATAATAACTAGCTGAAATAGATAATTTACGACTATACTTCGATTTTACACTTAAAAAATCACTTTTTAAATTTTCTAAGAATTCCGTCCTACAAGATAGATTTGTAGTTATATGAAACTCCATATCACCTTCAAATTTAACATTAAGTAATATTTTAAATATATCTCTAAAATCACTTAATATTGTTACTTCTCCACCAATTAAATAGATATGAAGATTACTATATTTATTATTTATTTTTTCTTCTATAAATTTAACTATTTTTAAAGCTATTTCATGTCTTACTTCTTTGTTTTCACCAATGCTATCTTTTATATGTTTATCTTTGTCACCTTGAATACAAAAATCACAGTAGTAATTACACAATTTTGTCATATTCCATCTAATTACATAAGTATTACTTGAATATTTCAAATTTTCTATATTCAAAATATCTTCATTATTCATGTGTTACCTCCATACTTAATTTACTTTTATATGACATAAACCCTAACAAAATATAAAATATAGGTGCTACTGGAATAACACTAATATTAAATAACGCTTGAATTAAATATCCATATACAGCAAATTTAGTTCCTTTTAGACAGTTTTTGCTTGTAATTAAAATATAAACGATAAATGCTATGTATATTAAAAATGTAATCACACCATCTGTAATGAGTATTTGTAAATATTCATTATGTGCTTTATCAAAACATTGATAGTTTTTATCTCCAGCACATAAATAATGTCCATCATTTATATAGGAAAAATTATCTATTCCAATTCCCGTTAAAAAATATTCTGGTATTTTACTTATAGTATTTCGCCATATATATACTCTATAATTGCCAGTTGAATCAGTTATTCCATTTTTAAATATTTCTCTTATTTCATTTATATTTTTGTTCATTGTATAACTGATTCTATGATTAACAAATTTATCAAAAAAAGAAAGACTACATATAATTACTACAGAACTAATAACTAATGTAAAAAATACTTTTTTAATATTTTTTTTATTTATCTTTTTTATAAGAACAGCAAAAAAACATAAAATAAACGCAATCATACATGATGTTGTATTTCCAATTATAAGGCCACTTACAAATATTAAAAATATTATAATCCAACCAAGACTCTTTTTTTCTAATAATCTTCCTTGCGAATACAAAGTACACATAAGAATATAAGTAGAATAAAAATTAGGATTGCCCAGTGTTCCGCTGGCAAACTTGAAATTAGTACTCCAATTTAAACTTCTATCATAACCCAAAATATTGGTTATTTGCATTGTTTGCATAACACCAATAATAATTTGAATAAAGCCTGTAAATAAAAATATATTTAATAATTTTCTTTGCGATTTTACGTTTATAGTAGATGCAAGTAAATATAATGCATAATAACTAACTAAACTAAATAGTCCTTCATTTCTTGTAATTACACCAAATAAAGCATCATTTTTTTTGTAAGCAAATAAATAAGATATAATTAGAAAAAAGATTAGAAGTAATATAAATAAATCTTTTAAAATTATACGTTCTTTATTTAATATTTTAAAAACTATATATTGTATTAAAGCTAAAGTACCAAATATATAAAGTCCATATGAAAATTCTAAATATGATAATTTAAAAAAAATTAAAATAGCTGTTCCAATATTTAAATATAAAATTAATAAAGCTATAGTTATGATGTTGCATATTGAATTTATCTTTTTTAATCTTTCCATAAATATCAGTACCTTCTACCTTCTTTATATATTATACCGATAAATATACTTCTTAGCAAGAAAAAAGAAAATGATTACTCATTCTCTAAGGTCAAAATACGTGAATTATAATCACTTGCAGATGTAATATAACTTCCAACAACAGCAATATCAACTTTATCTAAATATTTAATAGTGTCCTTATTAACACCACCATCTACCTCTATTTTATAATGATAATTGTTTTTTTCACGAATGTTATATAAAGATTCTATTTTAGGTAAAACTTCCATCATAAACCCTTGTCCCCCACGACCAGGATGAACACTCATAACAAGTACCATATCAACAACATCTAAATATGGAATTAAAGTATCAACATTTGTCTCTGGACAAATAGAAATACTAGCTTTTATATTTTTTTTGTGCAAATAATTTATAATTTCTATTGGATTATCTACTGATTCTATATGAAAAGTTATATATGTTGGTTTTAACTTTTCATATATATTTACATACTTCATAACATCACATACCATAAGATGAACATCAAGAGGCTTACTATATATACCCATCATATTAGTAATGTTTGAAACAAAATGTCCATCCATAACATCTAGATGAAGATAATCAACTTTTGTTTGTTCAATTTGCTCAATCTTTTCTTTTTCATCCTTTATTCCTAAAATTGAAACAGATAACTCCATACTTACCTCTCCTTTTTATTGATGCAATAAAGATAGTTTTCGTATCTATTTTTAAGTATTTTATTTTCACTAACACATTTTTTTATGTAACACTCAGAAATATCTTCTTTATCATGCATGCAATCTTTATATTTACATAAATCTCTATATTTGTTAAACTCTATAAAATTATCTCTAATATCTGCAGTTGTCATTGAATCAAATGCTAATGCAGAGAAACCTGGTGTATCAGCAACAAGTCCATCTGCAACACTAATTAATTCAACATGTCTTGTTGTATGTTTACCTCTTCCAAGAGCATATGATATTTCATTTGTTTTAAGCAAAATATCTGGGTTTAAATGATTTAATAGTGTTGATTTACCAGCACCACTTTGTCCTGTAAACACCGATACTTTACCCTTGAAACATTTCTCTATTTCATCAAGTTCTGTATTTTTAAACACTTTATAACCAATGCTCTTATAATAATTAATATATTCTTCTATTTTTTCTATTTCACTAGAAGAGAGCAAATCTAATTTAGTAAAACATATAATAGGTTTAATATTGTTAAATTCTATAATACACAAAAGTTTATCTAAAAGGAGGGAGTCAAAATTAGGATGTTTAACACTAGCAATTATAAATGCCTGATCTATATTAGAAACTGGCGGACGAACAAGTTCATTTTTTCTAGCTTTTACTTCTAAAATATAATTATTTAAAGTATCAATATCTACAAAATCTCCAACTAGTGGTGTAATATTCATATTTCTAAATTTGCCTCTTGATTTGCATACATAAATACCATTATTTGTTGATACTGTATAATCATTGCTTATTATTTTAACAATTCTTCCCTGCATACCTTAAACTATTCTTTCTCTTTTTGTTCTTCACTAGTAGAACTACTATCTTTGTTTGATGTATTTGTATTAGTTTTATCACTTACTCCATTTGTTTTATCATTTGTTGTATCGTCTTTTTCATCTGGTTTTATAACAGCAGCTGGTGCCTTTGCTATAACAATTTTTACAGTATCACCAGACGATACTTTATCACCAATATTTTTTGTTTGTGAAATAATAGTATTTTCAGAATAACTTGAAGTTTCAATTGTAGATTCTTCTAAAATTATATTATATTTTTTACAAAATGCACGTACATCTTTTAACGTATAAGTACTAAAATCAGGATACAATGTAATAATATTTGGAATTGTAAGTTTTACTTTATCACCTGTTTTAACAGTATCACCTGCTAATTTATCTTGTGCTATGACAAGGTTAGGATCTAAGCCGTCTTCTTCAGTATGGTCTTCTTTTTCTAATTCAACTTCAATTCCATTGGCTTCTAAAGTAGCTTTTACCGTATAATAATTCATACCAACATAGTTTTCAAGTGTAATGCCACTTGCTCCTTTTGAAACAACTAAAGTAACAGTTGAGCCTTTTTTAGCTGTTCTCCCTATCTTAGGGTTTGTTTCAATAACATTTCCCTCTTCAATAGTGTCACTATTTTTTTCCGTTACTTCATCTTTAACTTCAAAACCAAGTGACTCTAGTTTTTTTTCTGCTTTTGCAACACTAAGACCTGATACATCTGGAATTTCTATTTCTTTTGTTTTAGCATTCATTGATGTAAATACGAAAAATAGAACAACAGAAACTAATACAACTAAAGATATAATAGATGTTATAATCAAAGCCTTATTTACTTTCTTTTCTTTTTTTTCTTCTTTTATAGTATTTCTTTTTTCTTCATTTTGTTTAGCACGACTAACTTTAGGTGTATCTTCCATAATTTCATATTCTGGATATTGAAAAACAACTTTTGGTTCATCTCTTTTATCTTTATCAAGAGCAACTTTTAAGGCATTATGCATTTCTAAAACATTGTCATAACGATTTTTAGGATTTTTAGCTGTTGCCTTTAAAACAATATTTTCAATACTTTGTGGTATTTCTGGATTTTCTAGACAAATACTTGGGATTGGATCTTTCATTTGCTTAATTGCTATCTCAACAGCGTTATCACCTTTAAAAGGAAGTTTTCCTGTAAGCAATTCATACATTAAAATTCCTGTTGAATAAATATCACTTTTGATAGTAGCTCCACTTCCATTAGCCTGCTCTGGTGGAAGATAGTGAACAGAACCCATTACAGAATTTGTTTGTGTAAGTTCATTACTATTTAAAGCCATAGCAATTCCAAAATCAGTAATTTTAACACGTCCATCATCTAAAATTAGAACATTTTGTGGCTTAATATCTCTATGAATAATATAGGATTCATGAGCACAAGCAAGACCACTTGTAAGTTGTAACATAATATCTATTACCTCAGATAATGTTAAAGCTCCTCTTTTTTTAATCAAATTTTTTAGTGTTTGACCTTCTATATATTCCATAACAATAAAATATTTACCATCATCTTCTCCAACATCATACATTTCAACAATATTAGGATGAGAAAGACTACTAGCAGCTATAGCCTCACGTTGAAATCTTCTAACAAACTTTTCATCTCCAGCTAAGTCACCTCTTAAAATTTTAACAGCAACATCTCTATCTAATATAATATCATGAGCTAAATATACATTAGCCATTCCACCCTCACCTATGGTACGAATAATTTGATATCTATCATTAATTTTTTGACCTCTTGTTATCATTATTCTGATACATCCTTTCTTAAATAAGCTATGGAAATATTATCATTTCCACCTCTATTATTACATTTATAAACTAATTTTTCTAATTTCATTTCAATACTCAAATCTTCTTCTAAAACTCTAAGAATTTGATCTTCATCTAAAAGATTAGTAACACCATCACTACAAAGAAATATTCCATTTACATCTCTTTCAACATCAAAAACATCCATCTCTACTTTAGTAGCTGCACCAAGTGCTTTCATAAGTACATTTTTTCTTGGATGATTCTTGGCTTCTTCTTCTGTAAGTTCCCCTGATTTAACAAGTAAATTAACAAGAGTATGATCTGTTGTAATTTTCTTTATTTTATCTTTTTTTATTACAAAACCACTTGAATCACCTATATTTCCAAATAGTAGGAAATCTTTTGTTAATACTGCCATAACAAATGTTGTTCCCATACCAACGCTTTCAGGATGTTCTGCAGTATATTTATATATTTGAACATTTACTTCTTCTGCAATATTTTGAATCCAATGAATTGCATCTTCTTTATTACCAATTGTGCTCATTTGTTTAAAACGATTAGCTATATAAGTAATTGCTAAACTCGATGCAACTTCACCACAAAGATGTCCACCCATACCATCAGCAACAGCGAGTAAGTATTCACCACTTTCATTTCTGACAATAGTTACACTATCTTCATTGTGATCTCTTACCTTTCCAGGATCAGTTATATAGAAACTCTCCATTATTTTCCCTCCTCATAATTTGATCTAAGTTGTCCACATGCAGCCATTAATTTAGCTCCAAATTCACGTCTAATAGTTACATTAATTTTATTCTTCTTTAAGGTATCATAGAACGCACTTATATTTTCTTTTGGACTTTTTTTAAATTCAATATGGCTTGTTTCGTTATATGGAATTAAATTAACATAACAATTCATTCCTTTTAACAAATGTGAAAGTTCATTTGCGCACTCAATAGAATCATTTACATCCTTAAGCATTACATATTCAAATGTAACTCTCCTATTTGTTTTTTTTATGTATTCTTTTAGTGTTTCAATTAAAACTTCTAAAGGATAAGCTTTATTTATAGGCATTATTCTATTTCTTATCTCATCGTTTGGAGCATGAAGTGAAATAGCTAAATTAACTTGCCACTCTTCTTTCATAAATTGTTTTATTTTAGGAACTATTCCACATGTTGATATTGTAATATGTCTAGCACCTATATCAATACCTTTACCAGAATTAATTATATTAACAAAAGAAACAACATTATCATAATTGTCAAAAGGTTCTCCAATCCCCATTAAAACAACATGAGATACTCTAATACCAGTATCTTCTTCAACTAAAAGAATTTGTAAAACCATTTCATAAGTTTCTAAATTTCTAATTTTTTTTAATCTACCACTTTCACAAAAAGCACACCCCATATTACATCCAACTTCAGATGAAACACAAAGACTATTTCCATAATCATGTTTCATTAAAACAGCTTCAACACGGTTACCATCTTTTAATTCAAATAAATATTTGATAACATCTAAGCCTTCTTTTTTAGCAACTATTTTAATTCTATCCATTAGAAAATAGTCTTCCATTTTTAATAAAGTATCATGCTTAACATTACTCATTAGAGATATTGATGTAACACGTTTTTTATATAACCATTCATATACTTGTACTGCTTTAAATTTCTTCTCTCCAATACTAAGAAAGTAATCTTCTAATTTTGAAAGTGTATATCCATATATATTTTCCATACATTCACCTTGTATACAATTATATCAAAGAAGACGAAAAAATCATAGTCAAAACTATGATTTTATTTAACTTTTAAACCATTAATAATTATTCATTCCCAATGCTTTTTTTTAAAGCATCATGAGCTGCTTCTTGCTCTGCTTCTTTTTTACTTCCAGCTACTCCCTTTCCATATATAATATTATCTATTTTAACAATAGCTGTAAATATTTTATGATGAGCAGGTCCTTCTTCATCTACAATTTCATACTCCAAGCTTCTTTTGTCAGTTTGAACAAGTTCTTGAAGTTTTGATTTATAATCATGAAAGAAATCAAAAGAGTTATTTATAACACAAGGAATAGCTGTCATATAGATAAATTCTTTTGCTTTGTCAAGACCTTGATCTAAGTATAGTGCTCCTGTAAAAGCCTCATATATATCAGCAACAATTGCTTTACGAAATTTTCCACCATTTTCTTCTTCACCATGACCAAGACGCAAATATTCATTAAGACCAAGTGTCATAGAATATTCATATAAAGCAGTTTCACAAACATAATGAGCACGCATCTTAGTCATTGTTCCTTCATCATAAGACGTATTTTTATATAAATAATCACTCATAACAAGTTCTAGTACAGCATCTCCTAAATATTCAAGGCGTTCATAACTTTCTACACCAAATTCATTCGCATAAGATGTATGAGTAAATGCAGTTTCATATAAAGCAATATTTTCTGTTTTAACATTTAACTTATCTAATATTTCCATAGTATCACCTGTAAACATTATATCAAAAAATAAAAGACAGTGTGTATTTATTTTACTTTTTTTATAATTTTTAGTATAATTATTTTGGTGTTAAAATGAAAAAGCTACTAATTAAAATTATCAAATGGTACCAAAGGGCACCTTTTTCTTCACATACACACTGTAGATATGTTCCAACATGCTCATCTTACGCTATTGAAGCTTTAGAAAATTATGGAATAGTATATGGATTATATCTTTCTGTAAGAAGAGTTTTAAGATGCAATCCTCTACATAAAGCTGGTTTAGACCCTGTACCAATTAAAAAGAAAGAAAGGGAAATTTTATGAAAAAATTTATTATTACACTAAATATTTTATTTATCTCATTTTTAATGACAGGATGTTTTAAAAGAGATAATCTAGAAGATATAACAATATATACAACAGCCTACCCAATTGAATATATTACAAACTACCTATATGGAGAACACAGCACAGTATATAGTATTTATCCAAATAGTATTGATATTACTAAATATAGTCTTACATCTAAACAAATTGAAGACTATAGCAAAACAGATATGTATATATTTAATGGTCTATCAAAAGAAAAAGATTACGTTAATTCACTTTTTAAATATAATAAAAACTTAATGATTATTGATGCTTCTCAAAGTATGGAATATACATATAATCAAAATGAACTTTGGTTAGATCCTTCCAATTTCTTAATGCTTTCATTAAATATTAAAAATGGTCTTTCTGAATATATTGAAAACCATTACTTAAAAAATGAAATTGAAGAAAAATATGAAGCTTTAAAATTAGAAATATCAAATATAGACGCTAATTTTAATTTAATGAATTCAAGTTCAGATAACAATACTTTAGTTGTTGATAATAATGAATTTAAGTTTCTAGAAAAGTATGGATTTAAAATTATATCACTAGACCCTACAACAGTTACAGAAAAAAATATTGCTGATGTTACAAAAATGATTGCAGATGGATCTATTAGTTATATTTTTACAACTGATAAAGATAACTTAAGTGATGTTGTTAAAAATATAGAAAAAAATACAAATGTTACTATTGCCGAGTTATATGATTTATCAAATATGTCAGATAAAGATAGAACTAATAAAATGGATTATATTAGTTTAATGAATGAAAATATGTCACTATTAAAAGAAGAGCTTTATAATAGTTAAAAGAGTGCTTAGCACTCTTTTTTTTACAAATATTGTTTTAAAAATTTAACAACACCATCATAATCATTACTATCAGTAACATACTTAGATACGCGTTTTACATCATCCAAAGCATTTCCAATAGCAACACCTACTCCAACATTTTTAATCATACAAGCATCATTAAGTCCATCTCCAAAAGCAATAACATCTTCATTACTAATATGTTCTTTTTCCATCAAGAAAGTTATTCCTTGATATTTTGAAACACCTTTTGGAAAAATTTCAATCCACTTATTACTACTAAATGAATCTTGCATAATTAAAAAATCCAAATTTGAAAAATTAGTTTTTAATGCTCCGTATTTAGATTCTAAATTATTCTTCATAATTACACCCATGTGAGAGATAAGTTTAACATTTTCTAGATATTTTAAAACATCTGTTATTTTTTTAGAAGATTCTGTATAAGTACGATAATTATCAGTATAAATATTATATGCATAATAATCGCAAATTTCTATATAATTAACACTATCATCATAAAAATCAATAATTTTTCTAGCATCCCTTTTATCAATACCAACTTCAAAAATTATTTTACCACTTTCTACTTCATAAATAACACTTCCATTATCAGATATAATATAATCAGCAAATAAAGCCCCATCAGTTGCACCTAAAGCACTTTTTAAAACCCTTCCTGTTGCTAAAACAATAACATAGCCTTTTTCTTTAAGATCACTTAAATATGTTTTTGACAAACTTGAAACTTTATGACTACTATTAAGTAATGTTCCATCTAAGTCTGTTACAATCATCTTTTTTATAAAAATCACCTCTTGTAACATTATACCATTTAAATAAACCAAAAAAAGAAATACATTATAGTATTTCTAAAAAGTTTACACACGAATATTATTTTTTAAACGTAAAATTATTTTCTTTTCAATTCTCGATATATATGACTGACTAATTCCAAGTGTAAGTGCAACATCTTTTTGTGTCATTGCATCAGCTCCAAAAAGTCCATATCTCATAATCATAATTTCTCTATCTCTACCCTTTAGTCTATTTATTTCACCTAATAATAAGTTCTTTTCTGTTTCTCTCTCTAGGCCAGATGTAACAATATCTTCATCCGTTCCTAAAATATCTTCTAAATGAAGTTCATTACCTTCACTGTCATAACTAAGACTATCTTCAAAACTAATTTCACTTTTTCTTTTTTTATTTTTTCTTAAAAACATTAATATTTCATTATCAATACAACGAGATGCATATGTTGCAAGCTTAATATTCTTATCTAATTTATATGTATTTATTCCCTTAATAAGTCCAATTGTACCAATACTTACTAAATCCTCTAAATCAACACCTGTATTTTCATATTTTTTAGCTAAAAAGACAACCAATCTTAAATTATGTTCTATTAATTTACTTTTGGCTTCTGTATCACCCAAAGTTGCTTTTTCAACATAAAAAATCTCATCTTCTTTTGATAATGGTTCTGGAAGTTTATCTGCACTACCAACAAAGAAAATACTATTACTTCTAAATATTCTATAAAAAAAGCTAATTAATTTTCTAATCATAAATTTTCATCCTCCAATATATCCCTATTTAATAAAATATCTACCCCATCAAATAAAATATCTTCATAACTAATTCCAACAAGAGCATCATAAATATATTTATTATCAATTTTTAAATAACTAACTTTTATACATTTCATAAGTTTACTTGACGATACTGTTGATGCCTTAATGTATATAACGTCAGAGTCACTAATATCTGTTAAAATATTTTTATTAATAATAGAAACACATTTGTTAGAATATGGACTCTTTAGAGTATTACCAGTATCCAAATATCCAAACAAATTATATTTAATGCCCTTATACATCAAACTAACATTGTGATAATAACTAACACTTTTACGAAAAAAACGTGCCTGTCTTATATAATTATATAAAATAATAGGCGAAATTATAACTAAGATAACAAAATTAATTGACAAGCCGTGGTGATAAAAAACAAGTCCTTCTTGTTTATAAGAAAATTCAATATTTAGATAATATAAGAAACCACCTAAAATAATACTTACCATATAAAAATATCCCATATTTTTGATAAAATATGAAAAATCTTTAAATTTAAATGTAACTATAATCATAATCACACTAATAAATAATTTAAATAAAAAAAGAGTAAAAGAAGATATTTTAATAAACAAACAAAAAATACTCATAGCACCAATTAAAGCTCCCATAAAAATTCTTTTAAAAGAAACATTTCTTTTAAGGACTACAGATACAGTAAGTAAAAGCATAAAATCAAAACTAAAATTCAGAAAAAAGATCAAATCTAAATAAAGTTTCATTTTATCACCCAGAGTAATTATATATATTTACTTTGAATAATCATGTCGTTTATTATAAACAAAATAAAAAAAACAAATAAATTATTTGTCTTAAATGTAAGCGTAATCTGATACTGAAATGGTATTAGAATCACTAGCTACCATATTATCACTATGACTATCAGGTGTCATAAAATAAGTACATCCAACACAAAACAACATAAATCCTATAAATATTTTACTTTCTAATATTTCTTTCATACTATCACTCCTTAACTGTATTTAGTTTATCACGAACAATTGTTTGTGTCAATGGTTTTTCGAACAAATGTTTGACTTTTAAAAAAAATAGTGTTATTATTGACATAGAGTTTAAAGGAGTGATTCATATCGAAAATTTAACAAATAGACAATCTGAAATTCTAAATTATATAAAATCATATATTGTATCTCATGGATTTCCACCTACTGTACGTGAAATTGGAAAAGCATTAGATATATCTTCACCAGCAACTATTCATGTACATTTAACTAATCTAGAAAAAAAAGGTTTTATCAAAAGAGATGGTGCTAAAAATAGAGCTATTGAATTATTAGTTAAAAATGAATTTGCAATAAATGATAATGATATGGTTGTAGAAGTCCCCCTACTTGGTAATATTACCGCAGGAAGTCCAATTGAAGCAATTGAACATCCAGATGAATACTTTGCACTACCATCTTATTTAATTCCTAAAAATAAAGATGTTTTCACTTTAAATGTTCATGGTGAAAGTATGATAAATGCAGGAATTTTAAGTGGTGACATTGTTATTGTTGAAAGAAGAAATACAGCGTCTAATGGTGAGATTGTTGTTGCTATGACAGATGAAAATGAAGTTACCTTAAAAACATATTATAAAGAGGATGGATATTTCCGACTACAACCTGAAAATGATACGATGGCTCCAATTATTTTAAATAATGTTACTATTCTTGGTAAAGCAATTGGTTTATATAGAAAAATATAAAAACGTCTTAAAGACGTTTTTATTCATTATCACGGTAATTTTCATACCAATTTTTTACTTTTTCCTTTGCCTTGTCATATGTATTAGAAGCCTTATCTTTAGCACTTTTATAGTAATCAGATATTTTATCACAATTATCACTACCAAGTTTTCCTTTTACAACATCCACAAGTTCATCTTTTTTATTTACTAAATACGCTGAAGCTTCGCTATATTTTTCTCCAACAGACGATCTTAAATTTGGAAATTTACTATCTATTTTTTCAACAATCTTAGTAGATATAATAATTACCTTTTCTTTTGCACTAGCACTAAGACTATCAAATGTTACTCCACAAATTTCTCCATCATAGAATAAAAAATCAATTGTACTTATAAAACCATTCCTAGCTTTAATAGAAGCACTATCTTCTAATTCAGAAATAGAATTATATAAATTTTCCATATATTCTAAAACTTGTTTATCACTATTTTCTTCATAAACAGTTGTTGCTTCTTTAGTACTTACACTTCCTTTACTTTCTTCTACACTATAATTATCTTTATTATCACTACTAACGCTATTTTCTTCGGTACTAACACTATTATCATTAGTTACAGTTTCACTAGATTTTTCTATATTACTTGCACTATTAATATCGTTTGTTTTAGTTTTACATCCACTTGCTAAACTTGCTACTACTAAAGCACAAATTAAAGCTCTAAGTTCTTTATATGTCTGCTTTTTCATTTTTCATCACCTCATATGAATAAATACATCCACAATAATTTTGTCTGTATAAATTATATTTATAAGAAAGTTCGATTGATCTTTTATAACCATCTTTCTTTTTAAAATCAGAATATAAATATTTTACACCATACTTTTTTTCTAAAACACTTCCTATTTCATTTAATTTAGAAGCTGATTTATACGGACTTATTGATAGTGTTGTTGTAAAATAATCAAACTTTTTTTCTAAAGCCAATTTAGCTGTACTATTTAGTCTTAAATAGTAACATTTAAAGCAACGCGTTCCACCCTCTTTTTCATGCTCAAATCCACGTGCTATCTCATCAAATGAACTATTATCATATTCCCCTTCAATTACATTAACTTCATTTTCCATATTAGTATCATGCAAAAACTTTTTTAATTCAGATACTCTTTTTTTATATTCTGTAATTGGTGAGATATTAGGATTGTAATAATAAATTGTAATATTAAAATATTTAATTAATTTTTCTAAAGCAGCACTACTACAAGGAGCACAACACACATGTAATAGAAGACTTGGCTTTATACCTTTTTCTTGATTTTCTTTTATAATACTTTCCATCACTAAACTATAATTAACTTTCATAATATCACCAACTTCCAAATATTGTAGCACATTTTCGCCAATTTTTGAATATGTATAAAATACAAAATACTTCCTAAAATAAAAATGAGGTGAAGTATGAAAATAATTATATATTTTGCCATATTTATGTCAAAAGTTATTGAAAATGCTCTAGCTACACTACGTTTAATTGTCGTCTCTAATAATAAGAAAATGCTTGGTGCTATTTTGAACTTTATAACTTCAATAATATGGGTTATTACAGCAGGAATTGTTATCATTGATATTAAAAGCGACATTTTAAAAGTTATCTTTTTTTGTCTTGGGTCTTTTGTTGGCTCTTATGTAGGAAGTTATGTAGAAAATAAAATCGCACTTGGTAACAATCTTCTTACTTGTATAATTGACAAAGAAAATATTAACACCATAGATGAATTAAGAAGTAAAGGTTACGCTATTACAACTGTTCCTGGATATGGAAAGGACAAAGAAAAATACGTACTTTTAATATTTACTGCTAGAAAGCAAAAATCTAAAGTTGTAAAAGATATAAAAACACTTAACCCTAATTGTATGATTATATCAGAAATTGCTAATAACATCACAGGTGGTTATACTAATTTATAAGCAACATCCGTAATAATATAATCTACTCTTTTTTTATATTTTTCTTTCAAAGAAAAATCATTA
The DNA here is from genome assembly GCA_934190785.1 of uncultured Bacilli bacterium. GTDB lineage: Bacteria > Bacillota_I > Bacilli_A > RF39 > UBA660 > CAKPTA01. The sequence continues at coordinate 43,263 of CAKPTA010000001.1, read as the reverse complement.
ATAGTAAATACCATACTCATTTTATGTGTATATTTAAAACTATTATAATGATACATAACAAAATCAAATAAAGATAAATCTTTACTCTTATTCATACTATATCCAACAATTAAACCCATCTTAATATTTTTAAACCTATTTTTTAAGTTTTTTAATAAATTATAATTAAAACTACAAAGATAAATATTAAGATCAGAATAGTTTTTAAGAATACTTTCGATTGCAACAACCCATTCACTGATAACATTTCTCTCTTCCTTTATTTCAAGGAGTAATATCTTATTATTATTAATTTTAGATAACAAATCAGATAAAACGGTTATTTTTCCAGAATGAAATTGGTATGATAATAAATCATCCAAATTTTTTTTATAAACAAAACCACTTGCATTACTAACTCTATCTATAAGCATATTGTGAAGTAAGACAATTTTATTATCTTTAGTTAATCTTAAATCACATTCTATCCCAGATATATAATTTTTATCTAAACTATCTAAAATACCATCCATACAATTTTCTCCATATTTATGATTGTTAAGACCCCTATGTGCTATAAACATATTATCACCAATAATAGAATATGATTTAAATTATTTAATATCAAAAAAACTGTATAATACAGTTTTTATGTAAGAGCGAGGCGGAAGCCACCCCAACCGAGCGCACCACCAGTGAACCTACCGAAGCCCGACTGACCTGCAAGAACGCCGCCAGTGTAACGGCCTCCGCGACCGAACCAAGGGTAAGAAGCGACAACGAAGTCAGAGGAGACACCAAACCAAGAGTTATGTATTCTACTAGTTTCATCTTTTTCTTTGTAATAATAGAATGGTCCCATCTCTCCCGTTGCATCTCCTAAAATTCGTTTGTTATAGCTTGTCCATCCACTTGGACTTGGATAAACATCAAAGTATTTTGAATTATACTTAGATATTGAGGATGCATCAAAACCACTATCTTTATATGTATCTTTTACATATGAAGCCATGTATTCCCATGCTCCTCCACTCATATCGTATACTCCACTTATATTTCCTGTTGTACTTGCCCTATATCCTGTTTCTGTATTATATGCAAGTGTTATATTTGATGCGGTTCCATATATTCCAGGATAACTACTTTGATCTGTTCCAGAAACCGCACTATATCCTGTTACAAAGTTACTATTATTATTTATATTTACTTCATCATTTATTCCATATACTGAATATGATAAGTATGTAGCTGCTCCCCATTCAGTATTTTTTAACATATGACTATCTAAATTTCTATTATAATTGTAAGCTAGCTCAAACATTGATTTTACATTTATATTTCGAAGTGATGTATTATTTGGTTTTACTGTTATATTACTTGTACTTCCTGTTACTTCAAATTTTCCCATCCAAAATCCATTACTTTCAAAACTTGTAAAGGCTGGATGTGTTAAGTATTCTCCTACTTTACTTCCTTTTGATACACTTGTGTTTTTATCTTCAAATACTATTTCTATTGTATCTGGTTTACTTGAACTTTCTGGTTTTCCTTCTATATAGTTTGTATAATTTCCTTCATTAAATATTCTATATTTATATCTTGGTATCCATACAAAATATGATTCAATATTACTTTCTGGTATTACTTCATTATCTTCATAGTTTATTGTTTTATCTTTTAGAATAATCGCATTGGCCCATACTTTATTTTTATAGTTATACCATTCTTTTTTGATATCGGCTTTTTTTACTGTTCCATCATTTTCTATTGTTACTGCTACTAAGTCACTATTTATAACAGGGTCTGCTCCATTTAAAACAGAATCTTTATATTTTTCTGCTTCAAAAAGCTCACTATCACTAATTGTACATGGACTTTTTTCTATTACTTTTGGTGATGTTTCAAGAAACGTCTTTTCTATGCAGTATCCATTTATTTCTAAAGTAGCACTTATATTACCTTTCTTATCAACGACAACTGTTCCACTTGTTGGTCTTGTTCCTTTGATTGATAACTTGGTATCACTTGGAAAATCAAATCTTGTATCTTTATCTCCTGTTATCATACTACTCATGTATTTATTCTCAGCTGCTGATATAACACCATTAGCTGATTCTATAGCTGCACCTTTCTTTGCCTTATCTATTGTATTTAATACTAGTGGCATTGATATTAATGTGACTACTGCTAGAACAACTATTACGGCAAGTAATTCTATAAGCGTAAAACCTTTCTTTTTCATAAAAAAATACACCTCTATTCTAAAGTGTATTTTAGCATACACCCCACCCCCACTTGTCAAGTGGCGTGTGGGTGTACCTGGACTATTCGTATAAATTTATTCATGAATTTTTTTCATGAGTAAATTAACATCAGATATAATAATATCAGATGTATCTTCATCACCTAATATATTTGCCATCACTTGCAATATTGTATCTTTTTCAAATCTAAACAATATTGTCTGTGAAAATGACAATTGTTTTCCACTTCCACCTTCCAACTTAAATGTTAAATCGTGAACCGCTTCGCCTTCGCTAGTTTGAAGATAAACTTGAGCTCCATGAGTATCATCTGCTTGTTCTATTAACCCTGAAAAGGCTAGTTCATAAATACCAGCTTTTACCTGTACATCACTATCATTTAATATTTGAAAAAATTCTGTTTTATTTGGTACAAACCAAGAGTCTTGAAAAGTCATCTTTTCTGATGTATCAGTTTCTACAAAACTTGTGAAAAAAATTCCATCATTTGAAGCAACAGCATCTACTCCAGGATCTCCTTTATCACCTTTTTCACCCTTTTCTCCTCTTTGACCTGCTTCACCTCTTGGTCCTGTTGGACCTATTATTGGATATCCAATGCCAATATTTAATAATTTATTTTTAATTTTAGCATTTTTTTCTATTTCAGCACATTTTTTTAATGACATAAAATACCTCCTTACTTTAATATATGGAGCATCTATTTTCTTGCCTAAACTATAATTTATCAAAATAAAAAAATAAAAACGAATTATAAAATTCGTTTATATCATAAATGGCGGAGACAGAGGGATTTGAACCCTCGCGCCAGTTGCCCGACCTACACCCTTAGCAGGGGCGCCTCTTCAGCCTCTTGAGTATGTCTCCAGCTACGAATATAATTTTACATTATATCCAGCTTGTTGTCAATAATATGATGACTTTTTATTCAAAATCAATGTTATAATTTTGTGTTTGATAATTTTTATAGCAGTTTAAATAAACCTTTGTTTCTTTTTTATCAGCGTCTATAATAGCATATCCTGTACAATCTTTAAGTTCAGTATACTCTTTCCATAAAGATTCAAAATTACTTTTAATATTATCATTAGAAATAATAAGCTTCCCATATGAAACCTTATCTCCGATACTATCTTCTATTTCTTTAGCTAAAGCCTGTTCAATCTCTTGATATTTAGAAGAATCCTTAGTTGTTGTTTGAATTTTATTAGTATCATTATCACTTTTGCTTACTGTATTATTATTCTTAATAGGTGTATTAGTAGAAAGTTTTTGATTATATGAAACTGCTACAAAAATAAGACATAAACAAAAGCAAAGACAAAATGCTAACATAGTTGAAAGTTCAAAACCTTTTTCATTTAATCGCATTAAAACATCATCTCCCCCTCTATTTCATCTTTAAAACGATATAATTTTGCTGGTCTTCCATTAGTTTCTTCATTTTTATATTTAGTATCTTCTAATATATCTAAACTAATTATCTTCTTTCTGAAATTCCTTCTATCTAGAGATTTACCTATAATTTGTTCATAAGTCATTTGAAGTTCAGGAAGCGTAAAATCACTTGGAAATAAATGTTTTAAGAAATCAATTTGACGAAGTCTTTTTCTTATGTATTTACTAGCATCCATAATTATTTGATCATGATCATAAACAACCTTTGGTATTTCATCAACGGAAAACCACGCAAATGATTCAATATTTTTCTTTCTTTTAATATTAAAACTATCAATATCAATTATTCCTGTAAGTGACGATCCTATTACTCTCTCAACTGGGATACGCTTAAGTTCACTATATATACCACAATTTTCAAGATGAATATCTTTAAGTCCAAGCCATTCATACAAAACTTCTCTTGAACACTCCTCTATTGTTTCATTTGAAAGTAAAAGACCTGTTGGAAGCATCCAATATCCTCTGTATGGCTCAATATCTCTTCTTACAAGTAAGACTTTTAAAACTCCTTTTTCAATAGTAAATAAATTAATTAAAACTTCAAGTTCATTCATATACTTCATTTCAGCGTTCATATTAAAACTCCTTTGTGTTAATATTACACTTTTATTATAACTTTTTAACAATTCTATGTCAATTAAATTACCAAAATATAACAAAAAAACTAGGAATAACCTAGTTTTTAATCCATAAGCTCTTGTTCTAAAGCCTCAAGTGGTTCTTCCGAAGCAAGTGGTGTTTCTAGTGAATAATCAACATCACGATATCTTCTAGCACCAGTTCCTGCTGGAATTAATTTACCAATAATAACATTTTCTTTTAATCCATTTAAATGATCAACTTTACCATGAATTGCAGCATCAGTTAAGATACGAGTTGTTTCTTGGAATGATGCAGCTGATAAGAATGAATCAGTTTCTAAAGATGCTTTAGTAATACCTAAAAGTACTGGACGTCCTGTTGCAGGAGTTTTTCCTTCTAGAATTAATTCTTTATTAACATCTGTGAAATGATTTATATTTACCATTGTACCTGGTAAGAATAATGTATCTCCACTTGATATAATCTTTATCTTAGAAATCATACGGCGTGCCATAATTTCAACGTGTTTATCAGAAACATCAACACCTTGACTACGGTAAACCTTTTGAATTTCAAGTAAAATATATTGTTGAACAGTAATTGGATCTGTTACTGTAAGTAATTCTTTAGGTGAAATTGCACCATGTGTTAAACGTTGTCCAGCACGAATTTCTTCATTTAGACTAACAGCTATCTTAGCCCCATAATTTGAAGTATGTTCCCTAACTTCAACATCATTTTTAACACTAATTACAAATTTACCATTTTGTTCTTCAATCTTGCTTACAACACCATTAATTTCTGAAATAGTTGCTTTTCCTTTTGGATTACGAGCTTCAAATAATTCTGTAACACGAGGTAAACCTTGTGTAATATCATCTCCACCGGCAACTCCACCAGTATTGAAGTTACGCATTGTAAGCTGTGTACCTGGTTCACCGATTGATTGAGCAGCCATAATACCAACAGCTTCTCCAATTTCTACAATGTGACCAGTAGCTAAGTTACGTCCATAACAATGTTTACATACACCATGTTCACTCTTACATGTTAGAACTGTACGAATTGCAATCTTACTAATACCTGCAGCTTCAATTTTATCTGCTAAGTTTTCTGTAATATATGTATTTCTATCTACAATAACTTCTTTAGTATTTGGATCGATAACACGTTTTGATGTATAACGACCAACAATTCTTTCTTTAAATGACTCTATTATTGTTCCATCAGCATTAGTAAATGCTTCTACAACAACACCATCATCTGTTCCACAATCTTCTTCTTTGATAATAATATCTTGAGCAACATCAACAAGACGTCTTGTTAAGTATCCAGCATCGGCTGTTTTTAAGGCTGTATCAACGGCTCCTTTACGAGTACCATGTGTACCCATGAAGAATTCACTAACTGACAAACCTTCAACAAATGAAGATGTAATTGGAATTTCAACAGGTTCTCCAGTTGGTTTTAGGATTAATCCACGCATACCTGCCATTTGGTTATATTGTGACATATTACCACGGGCACCAGAGTCAATCATCATTGAAATTGAATTAGTTTTATTACCCTTAATAATACCAGATAATTCATCTGCAATCTTATTAGTAGCAGTTGTCCAAGTTTGAACAACATTTTCATATCTTTCACGGTCAGTAATTAAACCACGACGATATTGCTTATTAATTTGTTCTACTAACTTATTAGCGTCAGCTAATGTTTCTTCTTTATGTTGAGCAAGAAGAATATCACCAATACTAATTGAAATACCAGATATAGTTGATTCTTTATATCCTAAATCCTTCATCTTATCAAGCACAACAGATGTTTCAGTTGTTTGATATTTCTTATAGATTTGAGCAATTAATTTTGTTAATATCTTTTTACCAAATGGTTTAACCAATTCCATTTTAGCAATTTCTTCAGGAATATTAGAACCCATTGGTAAGAAATACTTACTTGGAGTGATTCCTGTTATATTTTCATCTGTACCTTCATTTATAAATTGGAAAGTATCAGGGAAAATTTCATTAAATCTAATTTTACCAGCTGTTGTAACAAAATATTTATCCATGTATGAATCAGGGAATACTTTGTGTTTAAATGATTTTGCAGGAAGGGCAATACGAGTATGATATGTAATTTCTCTTCTTTCATAAGCCATTAATACTTCATCTGGACTTTTGAATACTCTACCTTCACCTGGAAGTCCTGCTTCTTCAATAGTTATATAATAGTTACCCAAAATAATATCTTGTCCTGGTGTAACAATTGGTGTACCATCAGATGGTTTCAAGATGTTATTAGCTCCTAACATCAAAATACGTGCTTCAGCTTGTGCAGCCTCACTAATTGGTACATGGACAGCCATTTGGTCTCCATCAAAGTCAGCATTAAATGCTGTACAAACAAGCGGATGCAAACGAATTGCCTTACCACCAATTAATTTTGGCTCAAATGCTTGAATACCAAGTCTATGAAGTGTAGGTGCACGGTTAAGTAATACCGGATGTTCCTTAATCTTTTCCTCAACAATATCCCATACTCTTTCATCTTGATTATCAATCATTTTCTTAGCAGCTTTTATATTAGATGCAATTTCTTTGGATACAAGTCCATTTATAACATGTGGTTTAAATAATTCCAATGCCATTTCCTTTGGAATACCACATTCATACATTTTAAGTGTTGGTCCAACAACGATAACAGAACGACCACTGTAGTCAACACGTTTTCCAAGTAAGTTTTGACGGAAACGACCTTGTTTACCTTTTAACATACTTGATAATGATTTAAGAGGTCTATTTCCAGCACCAGTTATATTACGTCCACGTCTACCATTATCAAATAAAGCATCAACAGCTTCTTGAAGCATACGTTTTTCATTTTGAATAATAATGCTTGGAGCTCCTAAATCCATAAGTTTCTTTAAACGATTATTACGGTTAATAACACGGCGATATAAATCATTTAAATCGGATGTTGCAAATCTTCCACCATCTAGTTGAATCATAGGTCTAAGTTCTGGTGGAATAACTGGGATTACATCCATAACCATCCATTCTGGTTTATTTCCAGATTCTAAGAATGCATTTAATACATCTAGACGTTTAATTAAACGAATTCTCTTTTGGCTTGTAGAATCTTTAATATCATCAATTTCCTTTTTAATTTCATCTACTTCACCTTGAATATCTACTTGACACAAAAGCTCTTTAATTGCCTCTGCTCCCATACCTACTCTAAATGTATTTCCATATTTTTCATAGTAAGCACGATATTCTTTATCACTAATTATTTGTTTTTTCTCTAAAGGCGCTGCCCCTGGATCCAAAACAACATAAGAAACAAAATATAATACTTCCTCTAAATCCCTAGGTGACATATCTAGGACAAGTCCCATACGAGATGGAATACCCTTAAAGAACCAAATGTGTGATACAGGTGTTGCAAGTTCAATATGTCCCATACGTTCACGACGTACTTTAGAACGAGTTACTTCAACTCCACATCTATCACAAACAATGTTCTTATAACGAAGACGCTTATATTTACCACAAGCACATTCATAATCCTTAGTTGGTCCAAATATCTTCTCACAGTATAAACCGTCACGTTCTGGTTTTAAAGTACGATAATTAATAGTTTCAGCTTTTTTTACTTCTCCATGCGACCACTCGCGAATACGCTCTGGAGAGGCGATTGATATTCTTAACCCTTCAAAGTTATTTACATCCATATTATTCCTCTCCCTCCATATTCTCTAAATCAAGTGTGCGTTCTAACTTCATTACATCATCTAAGTCAGACGCATCAATATCATCAATATCATCTAATGAATCAAATTCATCTTCACCTTCAGGTTCTAAATTATCTATATTTTCTTCTGGTTCTGGTAAAGCTTCCTTAGAATCAATTCCATCCATTGGTAACATGTCATCATCAGCTTCTTCTAATTCTTTCATGTCAACAAATTCACCATCTTTATTTAAAACAGTTATATCAAGACCTAAAGCTTGGAATTCTTTAATTAAAACTCTAAAACTTTCTGGTACTCCTGATGTTGGTATTGGTGTACCCTTAACTAATGCTTCATATACTTTAACACGACCAACAACGTCATCTGACTTAATAGTCATCATTTCTTGTAATACATTAGCAGCTCCATATGCATATAAAGCCCAAACTTCCATTTCTCCAAATCTCTGTCCACCAAATTGAGCTTTTCCTCCTAGAGGTTGTTGTGTTACTAAAGAGTAAGGACCAGTTGATCTAGCATGTAACTTATCATCAACCATGTGGTGAAGTTTGATCATATACATAACACCAACGGCTACACGATTATCAAATTTTTCTCCTGTACGTCCATCATATAAATCAGTTTTTCCATCTTCTGGAAGTCCAGCTTCTTTTAATGCATCAATAATCTCTTCACGAGTTGCACCATCAAATACTGGTGTTGCTACATAAATACCTAAATTCTTTGCAGCTATACCAAGATGCATCTCTAAAATCTGTCCAATATTCATACGAGATGGAACTCCAAGTGGGTTTAATAAGATATCAACAGGACGTCCATCTGGTAAATATGGCATATCTTCTTCTGGTAAGATAAGTGAGATAACACCTTTATTACCATGACGACCAGCCATCTTATCTCCAACTTGAATTTTACGTTTTTGTGCTATATAAACACGAACAATCTTTGAAACTCCTGCTGGAAGTTCATCAGTGTTTTCTTTAGTAAATATTTTAACATCATGAACAATTCCTTCTCCACCATGAGGTACACGAAGGGATGTATCACGTACTTCTCTTGTTTTTTCACCAAAAATAGCATGTAATAATTTTTCTTCGCTTGTTAACTCTGCCATTCCCTTTGGTGTTACTTTACCAACTAAAATGTCATCATCTTTTACTTCTGTACCAATACGAACAATTCCTGTTTCATCCAAATTCTTACGTGCATCTTCTCCAACATTTGGTATATCACGTGTAAATTCTTCTGGCCCAAGCTTTGTATCACGACATTCAGTTTGATATTCTTCAATATGAATTGATGTATAAACATCATCTTTAACAAGTCTTTCATTTAAGATAACAGCATCCTCATAGTTATATCCATTAAAGTTCATGAATGCTACTGTTACATTCTTTCCAAGGGCAAGTTCACCTTTGTCAGTTGAAGGCCCATCAGCAATAACCATACCTTTTGTTACTTTATCACCTGTACGTACAATTGGAACTTGGTGATAACAAGTACCAGCATTACTTCTTTCATATCCATTTAAGTAATATGTATCCATACCACCCATTGTTTTAACTAAAATCTTTTTAGCATCAACATAATCAACAACTCCATCAGCTTTAGCCATTATAACAGCCCCAGAATCTCTTGCAGCTATAGCTTCAACTCCAGTACCAACAAGAGGCGCTTCTGCTTTTAATAATGGAATTGCTTGACGTTGCATGTTAGCACCCATTAGGGCACGTTTACCATCATCATGTTCCAAGAATGGAATTCCACTTGTTGTAATTGATACAACTTGTTGTGGAGAAACATCGATATAATCAACCTTATCAGTTGAAATGATAATATTATCTCCATGATAACGAACAGCAACACGATCTGCTACAATTTCATCATTGTCATTTACTTCAACAGATGCTTGTGAAATATAATAATCAAGTTCTTCATCAGCAGTCATATAAACAATTTCATCTGTTAACTTTTTATTATTAACTTTACGATATGGTGTCATAATAAATCCATATTCATTAACTCTTGCATAACTTGCAAGTGATGTAATAAGTCCAATGTTTGGTCCTTCTGGAGACTCAATTGGACAAAGTCTACCATAGTGAGATGGATTAACGTCACGAACTTCCATACCTGCTCTATCACGAGATAGACCACCTGGCCCTAAGCTAGATAAACGACGTTTATTTGTAAGCTCTGCAACTGGGTTTGTTTGATCCATGAATTGTGACAACTGGCTGCTTCCAAAAAATTCTTTAATAGCAGCTGTAAGAGGTCTTATATTAATTAATGATTTTGGTGTTACTTCAGTAATCTCCTGTGTAGACATTCTATCACGAATAACACGTTCAATTCTTGAAATACCAATTCTAAATTGATTTTGTAAAAGCTCTCCTACTTGTCTTACACGACGATTAGACAAATGATCTATTTCATCAAAATTTCCAATTCCCTCAAGTAAGTTCAAATAATAAGAAACACTTGCATAAATATCAGAAATTGTTAATCTTTTTTCTGTAATAGTTTGATCATTTCCGATTACTTTAACAATTTTAGAACTGTCTTTTTTAGAATATACTTTAATTTCTTGAATCTTATTATAAGAATCAAGTTCATTATTAACTAATACTTCACGAACACCATATCCATCAGCTAAAATCTTTTTAATTCCCTCTAATGCATCTTTATCAATTACAGTACCAGCACTATATAAAACTTCACCGCCTACATTTATATTTTCAGCAAGTGTACACCCTAAAAGACGATCACTTACATTTAACTTACGGTTAAATTTATAACGTCCTACTTTAGATAAATCATAACGGAATGCATCAAAAAATCTTGTGATTAATTGATTTTTAGCACTATCAAGTGTAGATGGTTCACCTGGACGAAGTTTAGAATGAATGTCAATTAAAGATTCATCAGTATTTTTATTAGTATCCTTAGCAATTGTCTTCTCTAGATACTCATTTTCACCAAATAAATCCATAATATCTTCATCACTAGAAAGTCCTATTGCTCTAAGCAATGTTGTAATTGGAACCTTTCTTGTTCTATCAATTCGAACATATACAATATCCCTTGCATCTGTTTCGTACTCTAACCATGTACCACGGTTAGGAATAATTTGTGAAGTGATTACTACACGTCCATTTTTATCAATTTCTTTTCCATAGTAAGCACTAGGTGAACGCACTAATTGCGATACAATAACACGTTCAGCACCATTAATGACAAATGTTCCACTTTCTGTCATAAGCGGCATATCACCTAAATAAATATCTTGCTCTTTTACTTCACCAGTTTCTTGGTTAAAAAGTCTAGCCTCAATTTTTAAAGGTGCTGCATAAGTTGCACTTCTCTCTTTACAACCCTTTATCGAATAACGTGGTTCTTCAAATGAATAATCGCCAAATTCAAGTGATAAATTTCCAGTAAAGCTCTCAACTGGAAAAATGTCATCAATAACTTCTTTGATTCCATCAGTGATAAACCATTCATACGATTTCTTTTGAATTTCTAGTAAATTACCTAATTCAATAGCGTTTTTTGTTTTTGCATAATTACGTCTTTCTCGATGATCTCCAAATTTTTTTACCGTATAAGCCACTAAATTCACCCCTATAACTATATTTATTTGCAAAAAGAACATACTCCACTAATAATGGGTATATGTCAATTTATAATTTTACCAAAACAATTGCAAATTGTCAATTGTTTACAGAACGGATTACATAAAATCCTTTATTTTTCGTTACAACCTCAACTTTGCCATAACTATTCATTAAATCTTTTACCAAAGATTTAGCACCTTGATCTTTATGAACAACAATCCAAAGTTCTCCATTTTTCTTCAAATAATCCTTCGCACCAAATAAAATTTTATATAAAATTTCTTTACCAACTCTAATTGGAGGATTAGAAATAATATAATCAAACTTACACGTTACACTACTATATATATCACTTTCATATAGTGAAACATTCACATGATTCAAATCAACATTCTTTCTTGCCAATTCCAAGCTTCTTCTGTTGACATCAATCATATGAACCTTATTTTGCTCAAATTTAGCTATATAGATACCAATTGGACCATATCCACAACCAAAATCAAGCACACTGCCAGAAATTTTATTCATATCAAGTGCTTCAAGTAATGTACGAGTCCCAAAATCAAGTCCACGTTTAGAAAAAACGCCATTATCAGTATAAAATTCAAAATTCATGCCATTTATAACTGATGTTGTTTTAACTACTTTACTTTTAAGTGATGCATCATTTTCAAAATAATGTGACATAGATCACCTCTTCATATAATCATATATATAAACGGTTAAAGCCCATACTATTTTTTATAGTATAGGCTTACCATTTCTGCAAATTATTGTAACTCGATAGTTGCTCCTGCTTCTTCGAATTTAGCTTTTAATTCTTCAGCTTCTTCTTTAGCAGCATTTTCTTTAACAACTCCACCGTTGTCAGCTAAGTCTTTAGCTTCTTTTAATCCTAAACCAGTAATTTCTCTTACTAATTTAATAACTTGGATTTTGTTAGCTCCAGCACTAGTTAATGCTACATTAAATGTACTTGGTCCTTCTTCAACAGCTTGAGCAGGTTGAGCAGCTACAGCTACAGCACTTGGATCAACACCAAATTCTTCCTTCATTAAATCTACTACTTCTTTGATTTCTAAAAGAGTCATTTCTTTTAGTGAATCGATAATTTCTTTTGCGCTTAATTTTGCCATTCTACATTCCTCCTTCTTTCTATTAACCTTCTAAATTTTTACTATGTAAATCTAAGCAAATTGCAAAATCTTTTGGAATTGCAAGAAGTCCACTTGCAAACATTGTAAGTAATCCTTCTCTTGATGGAATAGATGCTAATTCATTTAACATGTTAATATCAGCAACTTCTCCGTCAACAACACCAACTCTCATTTCTAGAGCACTATGTGTTTTTGCAAAGTCACTAAGTGCTTTGATTGGAGCAACTGCATCTGTTCCAAATGCGATTGCTTTTGGCCCGTTTAAATGTTCAGATAAATTGATATTTAATTTTTCTAAAGCACGAGCTGTTAATGTATTTTTGTATACCTTTAAGTCAGATCCTGATTCTCTTAATTTTCTTCTAAGTTCATTAGTATCAGAAACTGTAAGTCCTTGGTAATCAAATAATACATATGTAGCAGATGATTTCATTTTTTCAGCGATTTCATCTACAACTGTTGCTTTTGCGTCAATAATTTTTTGATTTGCCATAACTTGCACCTTACCTTTCTAGTGCCGTATAAAAAAGCCTTACTTCATAAAGACAGTAAGGCCGAAAGACTTAAAATTATTCAAGTTCCTCGGTAGGATATTAAGTGTCGCCACACCTACTGTCTACGGTACAATTTCTTCAAAACAATGTTATTATAACATATTAATTATTAATTGTCAAAGGAATTTGTATCAATCTTAACTCCAGGACCCATAGTAGAAGAAACAGATATATTTAAAATATATTTCCCTTTTACTACTGCTGGTTTTGATTTAACGATTAAAGATACAAAAGCATTTAAATTTTCAAGTAATTTTTCTGAATCAAATGAAGCTTTACCAATAATAACATGAACATTACCATAACTATCTGTACGATACTCTACACGTCCTTTTTTAACGTCTTCAACAGCAGTTTTAGTATCCATTGTAACTGTTCCTGTTTTTGGGTTTGGCATAAGTCCTTTTGGTCCTAAAATTCTACCAATTTTTCCTAAAGCTGGCATCATGTCTGGTGTTGCAATCATAGTATCAAATTCAAACCAGTTTTCATTTGCAATCTTATCTAGTAAATCTGTATCTCCTACATAATCTGCACCTGCTTCTTTTGCAGCCTTAGCAGCTTCTCCCTTTGCAATAACAAGTACTCTCTTAGTCTTACCAGTTCCATTAGGTAATACTAAAGCACCTCTTAATTGTTGATCTGCTTTTTTTGTATCAAGGTTTAAACGCATTGCTAATTCAATTGAAGAATCAAAATTAGCAGTTGCTGTTTCCTTAACTAAATTAATAGCTTCTTCTTTAGTATATAATTTATTTTTTTCTACTTTCTTTGAAGCTTCTAAATACTTTTTACTTTTCTTCATTTTCTAAACCTCCTTATGTGGTATATGCGGATTTTTCCTCCCACATAGGTTAAACCTACATGTAATTAATCTTTGACTTCAACGCCCATGTTACGAGCAGTACCTTCAACTATTTTCATAGCTTCTTCAATACTATAAGCGTTTAAATCTGGCAATTTAATTTCTGCAATTTCTTTTAATTGATCCTTTGTTATAGTTGCAACTGTTTCACTTGCACCTTTAGTAGAACCCTTTTTAATTCCAGCAGTTTTCTTAATTAACTCAGCAGCTGGTGGAGTTTTTAATACAAAGTCAAAACTTCTATCATCATAAATATGAATTACAACTGGTATTATATCTCCCATTTTATCTCTTGTTGCATCATTATATTTTGTACAAAATTCCTGTAAATTAATTCCAGCAGGTCCTAAAACAGTTCCGACTGGTGGCGCTGGTGTTGCTTTTCCAGCAGGAATTTGTAATTTAATTTCCTTAACTATTTCTTTTGCCACGAAAAACACCTCCTATATTTTTTTCGCGAGTGGTATTAATGATATCCGCATAAAACATCTCCCACTTTTCCTATATGTACAAATACATATAGCCCTATAATGATATCATACTTTATTTTATTTGTAAATAACTATTTATTTATCTTTTGCTTTTTCTTAGAAACAATACACACTAAACGATTAGATTCACTAACATATGAATCCACATTTATTTTATTCGTCTTCAAATTATATTTTAACTGATACTCATATAATTTTTGAAAAAAATTCTTATATTCTTGTCCTAATTTAGAATATTCTTTTATAAATGAACTAGATACATAATAATATGGAATAATAGAAATATCCTCGCTACTATCCATATATTCTCTATTTAATGATGGTTGACGCATATCATCAAAGCTATTTAAGACAAAACGAAGTTCTGAAGAAAAATCACTTCTTCTTTTAAATGAATCCATATTATCAAATAATATTTTAAAATCATTATTTAATATACTATAGATTTTATTTAACTCTTCATTAGTTTCTAAACAAACGTCCTTATTAGCATCTTTAAATTCACTATAACTACAAGCCTTACTAAGAAAGCATAGATCTTTTAAAGTTTTATACATTTCTTTTTCACATTTTTGACTAATAACTTCATTTCCAGAAAATATGCCATAACCATCTAGTCCACTACAAAAGAAAACTTTAAGCCCAAGATATTTTCCTAAATACTTATCACTAAGCAATCTTGTATCAATATCTCTATTTAATACATCATATAAAACTTTTATATGTTCTAGTGCCTTACCATCCATTTCATCATAAAATTTTATACATTCACCAATTAATGAAAAGCATTCTGCTGCATCACTATTGTTGTTAATTCTGTTATCAAGTTTTATCATAACTCACCAATTAAGCCTTTTCTATTTCTGTAAGCCCAAGCTCAACAGAAGTTTCTTGTCCAAATAAATCTAGTAATACTTCTAGTTTTTGGTTTTCCATATCAATCTTTTTAATTTTTCCGTACATATTAGCAAATGGTCCGCTAATTACCTTAACACTGTCATCAACATTTAATGAGTTTCCAATTTCAAGTCTGCTCATTCCCATACTTCCTAGTATTTTATCAACTTCAGCTGGAGTTAAAGGAAATGGTTTAGCTCCTTTACCAGAAGAACCAATAAATCCTGTTACACCTGGTGTATTACGAACAATAAACCAAGCCTCATCATTCATTACCATTTCAACCAAAATGTATCCTGGAAACATTTTTTTTGTTTTTTCTTTTCCCTTTTCATCTACCTCTACTTGTTCTGGAACAACAACTCTATATATATAGTCTTCCATTCCCATTGAACTTGCACGCATTTCTAATTTTTCTTTTACTTTATTTTCATGTCCTGAATAAGTATTTACTACATACCATTCTTTTTGCATACTATTTAATAATTGATTTAATTCCTGCAAGAATTAAATCAAGTCCTCCAAAAAATATAGAAAAAATTAGAATAAATGCAACTGTAGCGATAGAGTATTTAGTCATTTCTTTTTTATTAAGCCATCTGACTTTTTTTAATTCATTTTTGACATCAATTAAAAAATTTTTCATCTCTCCACCAACTTTCAAAATTTCCAAATAAAAAACACTTACGTGTCTAAGTAAATAATACCATACATTTTATGTTTCGTCAATCATATTTACAACTAAAATATATACAAAAAAAGAGATTTAAAATCTCTTAATTATCATCTAAATTGAATCTATCAATTCCAACGGTAAAATCTCCAACCAATTCATTAAATTTCATCAAATTATTGGCAAGTTCATTTTTATCATTTTCATATTTAATTCTATCAAGCTCTAAAGAATGTTTAGCTTCCTCTAATGAATTTTTTTCTACTTTCAATTTATTTTTTTCTTCTTCAAGTTTTGCCTTTTCTTCCTCCAATATAATTTGATTCTTTGCTTCCTGTTCTTTTAATCTAGTAAGCTCTTCTCTTTTATATTTTTCAAACTTGTTTTTTTCGTTAATAATTTTTATTTGTGTTTCTTTTAAAGAAGCAATTTCACTTTCAACTTCTTCTTTTTTTGCTTTTAATTTATCATATACTTCTTGTTTATAAGTTTTAATTTTTTGATAATCAGCATTCTTTTTAGCTTCATGTTCTTCTTTATCTTTTCTAAGAGCATCAAGTTGTTCTTCAATTTTTCTTTTCATTTCAATATTTTTATTGAATAAATTAGTAGCTTCTTTTACGTTGTTATTAACTATTTCAAAAATGCTATTTAAATCCTTAGTATCTTTTTTTTCTGAACTACTATTTTTTTCATCACTTAGTTTTCTAGAGTCATCATTAACTACTTTTGTTTCAATTGTAGAAGTATTTTTTTCATCATTAGAGTCTAAAGTAGCTGCATCAGAATTATTTAAATCAATTGAAAGATCAAATTCATGCGTATCAAGTAATGTATCTGCATCTTTTTCTTCACTTTCCTTGATAGCCTCGTTTTCACCTGACAATTTATTTAAATAATCATCACCAGCACTTGAAAGTAAATCAAAGCTTCCGTCTTTTGGTTTATTTTTTTTGTCCTTTTTCTTATCTTTAAATTTAATATCTAAAGACTCATTATCCCTAACCTTATTCTCATTCATTACTTATACCTCTACTAACGTTTATCTTCAGGTAATTGTTGGAATCCAGAATTAAATTGTGAAACAAGTTCTCTAAAACGTGCTACACTTTGTGACAAGTTTTTACTTTCAAGTTCAAGCTTTTTCTCTTCTATATCTTTAAACTTTTCAAATTGTTCTCTTTGACTTACAATTTCTAATTGTGCATTTTTTATTTTTTCTAAATCAATATTTTTAGATTTTTCGAATTGATCTTTTTCATTTTGAAGTTCTTCTTGCTCTGATTTTAATTTCGTTAATGCAACATCTTGTTCATTATTAAATTGCTTTATATCAGCATCTAATTTTTTTCTATCACTTTCTACTTTTTCTTTTTCTGCTTCAAGTCTCTTTTCTTCTAGCTCTTTATAAACATAAAATTGTGTTTTTTCAGAATCTAATTTTTCAGAAGCTGCTTTAACAGAGGCATCATTAAGATCTAACTCAGCTCGTGCTGCTTCTTGGTCAGCATTAAATTGGGCTTCTTCATTCTGAATTCTTGCCTTTTGTGTACGAACATACTCGTCACATTGAGCTTTAGCAAGTTCAATACTTTGTTTTTGACTTTCAACATAGCGTTCAAATTCAGCTTTTTCTTTTTCTAATTTATCTCTATCTTCTTCAAGATTTGCTGCATTATCAGTAACACTTTTCTTTTGCTCAATTAAATTAGATATAAATTTATTTGCTCCTGCAACATCATTGTATAAATTGTCAAACAAAGTATCAAAATCAGAATTATTTGCTGAAGAAGTATTTGAAGAAGAAATCATTTTTTCATTTTCTATTGGTGCATTAAAAACAAGTGGTTCTTTTATATCATCACCAAGACCTAAAGATTCATCAAGCTTTATATCTGGTACCTTAATATCCTTATCACTATGTGCATTAATTTCGTCATCTAAAGTATCAATTTCAGGATAATAAAAATCATCATCCATTTCAATAGGTTCTATATTTTCTTCATCAGTAATTTTACTTTCAATCTCTTCTACTGCATTATCTTTTTTTTCCGCCATAAAAACATCTCCTTTTATTCTTTTGTATAATCATTAGTCCCCTATATTACTAATATCACAATTAGTATAACAAAAAAAAAGTAAAATGTACATCTTTTTTTACTTTTTTAAATAAAATTTATCATTCCATATTTTTCAAAACTTTTTTAGCTTTTGCTTTTATTCTCTGTAAACAATTATCAATAACTTTTTCTTTATAAGATAAAATATCAGCAATTTCTTTATAACTAAGGCCGCTAATTCGAAGACTAAAGACTTGCTTCTCAAGTACTGTTAATTCCTCAGATATTTTGTCTAAGATATAATTATAATTTTCAACATCCAAAAGTACATATTCTGGATTACTTCCATTATCACCTAAAAACTCATCTAATGAAATAGATTTACCATCAGATTCAATGTTTAAAGATAGCGACTCATTTAAAAACTTATGTTTCAATCTCCTTGTTGCAATTACAGCTGTAATTATTTTTCTTTCAATACAAGTCTTAGCAAAAGTATAAAAAGTTGTATTCATAGAATCTTTATACTCTAAAATAGCTTTTGATAACCCAAGACGACCTTCCTGTTTTAAATCATTTACATCTATACCACATTTAGGAGTATACCTATACATTTTATGTGCGATTGAAGATATTAATGGTTCATATTTTTTATATAATACCTCTACAGCTTCTTCATTATTTTCCTGAACATAACTAAGTAATTCATAGTCATTGTAGTCACTATAATTCATATCTACCTACTTTCTTTTACGCAAAGCTTCATAAATTAGAATTCCAGTTGCAACACTGGCATTCAAGCTATTAGTTGTCCCTATCATTGGAATACTAGCAATAAAGTCACAAGATTCACGAACTAATCTACTCATCCCAGAGCCTTCATTTCCAATAACTATAGCAGTTTTACCACGGTAATCAATCTCATCATAACTAGTTCCATTCATATCGCTTCCAACAATCCAAAATCCATCTTTTTTCATTTCTTCAATGGTTTTAACAATATTAGTAACACGAGCTATTTTCATATTACTAGTAGCACCAGTACTAACTTTTATTACAGTAGCATTAACTAAAACAGATCGATCCTTTGGTATAATTATCCCAGATACTCCTGCAGCCTCACATGTACGAATAATAGCTCCAAGATTATGTGGATCTTCTAGGTGATCTAAAATAACAACAAGTGCATTATCTTCATGTATAAAATCATCTATGCTAGCATACTCATAATCAGGGACACTTACAATTATACCTTGATGCATTCCATTTACAAGTTTATCTAATTCAAATTTTGGAGCATAACGAATTGGAATATTCAATTTCTGTAAAGCAGAAATTAAATTTTTATCATTAAATTTTTCATAAATTATAGCTTTTGTTATTTTTTCTTTTTTTAAAATTGCTTCTTCGACAACATTTTTACCATATATATACATTAAATATCACCTATTATTTCCTTCATTATTTCATCAATTCTAGCTATATTATTTTCTAAATATAAATAGCCAATAACAGCCTCTAAACCAGTTGAATTTTTATAAGTTCTAATATCCGTTGTTTTACTAGAATGACTTTTATGATTTCTAGCTCTTTTAATAATTAGAACTTCTTCATCACTAAAGAAATTTTCATTAATTAATTTTTCCAAGTAAATTGATTGATTTTTAGCACTTACATATAAAATTGCATTTTTTTGTAATTCATTTACTTTTAAAATACCTTTTCTTATTAAAGATTTTCTTACATAAAATTCATAAATGCTATCACCTAAATAAGCTAAAGCAAGTGAATTTATACAAAGTGTATCATCCATAAAACACCCCTACTAATTATTAATTTCATCTATTCTATCAAAAGTAATATTTTTAATATGACCATCTTTTATATCATTCATAATAATAGAATAAACCTTCTCTTCATCTACAAATCCACCCCTTACAAGGCACCCTCTTTTTTTACCAATAATATCTATATTTTCATATATAGAATCTGATAACTCACTTATACCATACCGATTTTCTAAAATATCAGGATAATACTTATAAAGCATATCTAAAATATACTGAACGACTTTATCTAAAGGAAGTATTTCCTCTTTAATAGCAGTAAGGCTTGCTAAATTAAGAGCAACACTCTCACTTGTAAACTTAGGATATAACATACCTGGACTATCCAAAAGTTCAATTTTATCATTGATACGAATCCATCGTAAATCTTTTGTAACACCAGGTTTATTTCCAACATCAAGAGCCTTTCTTCCTGCAAAACGATTAATTAAAGTTGATTTACCAACATTAGGAATACCAACAACTAAAGCACGAATTTTTCTTTTATTCATACCTTTGTCTGTCCTTTGTTTAATGTTATTATCCATTATTTTTTCAGTTTCATTAATTATAGCTTGTACATTTGGATTATGAATGTTATCAAGAGGAATTACAGTATAACCCTTATTTTGATAATATTTAATCCATTTCTTCGTTTCATTTATATCACATAAATCGTATTTAGAAAAAATCATAATTTTTGGTTTATCTTTAATATATTCATCAATATCAACAATCTTCGATGAATATGGAATTCTAGCATCAACAATTTCATACACAATATCAATTAAATGAATGGTTTCCTTAATAAGTCTTTTTGTTTTAGCCATATGCCCCGGATACCAGTTGATATTTGTTTTACTAAACACCTTATCTTGATTTTCATTCATTTTAGTCACTTCCTTTTTTCATTTCTTTATTATTATATCATAAAAAAATTAGATTTTTGAATTAGCTCAAAATCTATTTTAATTTTAATAGTTTAGAGGTTCTAAAGAAAAAATTTCTTTATTTAATGATTTTGCATATTCTATTTCTTTTTTGGTTGATGTACCTATATAACCATCAACATTAACTACATATATTGCATCACTTATATCAATTTTTTTATAATGCAAATCTGCTAATAAAACTTGTTCTTCTTAATTAAATTTATCATTACTATAAACACATTGAATAACTACATATTTATTTTTAATTTCTAAATCTCTAGCAACTTCCATCATTTTATCTTTAAATTTCATACTACCACATATTGTTACTACTTTCATAAGTTCCTCCTTCAATATTATTAACTTTAATTTTTCATTAGTTCTATATCATATTTCATAATTACTTCTAATTTATTATCTTCATAAACAATAACAGAGTCAAGATATTTGATGACAACTTCCCTACTTAATTCTTTGATTTTTTGGTCATCTAATTTCTTTAAATTTATTTGATTTAATACTTCTTCAAGTAAATTCTCTTTTCTAAAAGTATGCTTTGTACAAATCTTTTTACTTATGCTATTTCTACAATAATAGTATTCGTTCTTTTTACCTTTAACTAACATCATGGCACCATTACAATCAACACATTTTAAGTATCATGATAATATATCATTTTTATTAGTTTTTCTTCTTTGAATCTTTAATCTTTCTTGAACTTTTATAAAATTAACCTTATCAATAATTGCCTCATGATGATTCTCATATTTTATCCAATCTTCTTCTGGATTCTTAACTTCCTTATGTGTAATATAACTTTCGTTTCTTCGTCTTCCTTGAACTAAAGTGCCGGTATAGTTTTCATCTCTAAGTATTCTATTTATTATTTCATAATTCCATTTATTATCTTTTTTAGGTTTTGTATAGCATAAACCATTATTTTTTTTATATAATGCAGGTGTTAATGTTTCGTTTTTATTTAATTCATCTGCTATTTCAGATTTAGTCATACCAAGCAAATACATATGAAATATTTTTCTAACAACATCTGCAGCTTCATTATCTATAACTAATTTATGAGTATCATTTGGATCTTTTTTATAACCATATATCACAGAAGCCCCTACAAAATTTCCATTTTCTTTACTTATCCTTAGAGATTTTTTAATTTTATTAGACATATCATAAGCTATATGATCATACATCATATTTTTTAATGGAACATCTAGTCTATCCATAATATTATTATATTTTAAACTATCATACTCATCATTAATAGAAATAAATCTAACTTTTTTAGTTGGAAAATAGTGTTGTAAATAATGACCAGCCATAATATAGTTCCTACCAAGTCTAGATAAATCTTTCTTTATATTATTACGAATTATTATCTCATAATCACCATCTTAATTCCTATGCAATTTTTAACATATTTTACTCATTTTTAATTAATTTTTACAAAGCTTCTTTTGCCTTGTTTAAAACCTTTAAGAATTTTCTCCAGTCTTTATATTCTAAAACTTTTGAAAGTTCCATAGCATACCAATATTCATTTCCGTATTCATCTATGTGTTTAATATTCTCAAAAATATGGTTAGTATATCTGTCTCCAATTTTTTAATTACTACCTTCTCATTTATTGCTTCATATAAAAGTTTTCCATAAGTCGTTCTTTACCACGAAATGGAAACATTGAAAAAATTCTTGGCTATCATTATTTTTCTTTTCTGCTCTCATTTCTCTTTTTTGATGTATATCCATTATTTATTACTTCCATTATCTTTCTTAACAATTAAAGAACTTCTTACTTTTTTTGATATATCTTTTACATACATATCATTAAATAAAGTTTTTAACAAAACATAATCATTATCATAGTAATCTAATGACTCTATTTCATAATTTTTACAGATACTCCCATAGTAAGAAATACTATTTCTGCAAAATTAGCAGTTTCAATATAATTTCTACCAAATCTTGACAAATCTTTTATAAGTATTACATCTATTTTCTTATTTTTTATTTCTTCTAACATTCTTTGAAACTTTGGTCTATCAAAATTAGTACTAGAATCTTCATCATCTATATAATAATCAACTAATTTATATTCTTTGTAATCTTCTAAATAAGCATCTGTAATTTGCCTTTGATTAGTTATACTATTAGACTATTTTTTTGATTACTAATACTAAATTTTTCTTTTGACCATTCATTTTTTAATATTTCATTAATTATAATATAATATAATATAATTCATTCTTCTTTACATTTAATTATATTTTTTATCATTAACACAATTATATATACATTTAAAAATTCAAAAATCAGAAAAACTGAATATGCTAATAGTTTATTGAAAAACAATAAATTTAAAAGCATAAAAGGTATAACTGCAAAATTAGTAAAAATAAAATATATGACTTCAATAATTAATAAAAATATATTTAACGATTGTTTACTTTGTTTATTAATCAAATTTAAAATTAATACTATAAATTGAATTATAATATCTATAACTATATAAGGTAATATTATAGAACCAAATACACCAATCAAATTACCAACTGTATCATTAGAATTAATTAAATTATCTAAATTAAAATAGCATAATATGAAATTAATTATTAGTATTAAAATAGTTAAAAAATTTGGTATTATATATCTTTTTGTTATTTTATCATTATTCATTATTACCACTTCCGTTATTTTTGGTTTCTTCTAATAACAAATCAAAATCTTCAGTAAAAAATACTGTTTATATTATTTTTATCTAAAGCTTCAATATTAATTAAATTTTGCACAAAACACCTCTTTTTATTTGTTGAACAATATAATTAAATTTGAGTTTTTGATTTCATACATTTCTTCAAAAATAGTTCTACTTTTATAGCATTATCAATAGAATTTCATAAGTTTATTAAAAGTTTCATCATAACTATGAAGTAAATAATGATACTTACTATTTTGTGCGAGCAAATCACTTCTTTTTAATTCAAATAAAAGTAATAATTCTTCTTTACTAAATTCATTTAATATTTCTTTTAATTCATTATCTTCTAATGAATCAAAATTTACATCATGATAATAAATAAGTTTAGATGTTATACTTACTAATTTATCATCTAGATTATATTTTTTAGCAAACAGTAAGAAAATTCTATTTGATTCTTTATAATGACCATAAAAATGTCCTACTTTAAATTTATCTTCCGTATATGTATAAGGTTTACCAATATCATGAAAAAGTGCAGCTAAACGTAATGGTAAATTCCTAGATACCAAATCTACAACATGAATAATATGTGAATAAACATCATAAATATGCCAATCATTATTTTGATTAAAACCTTGACACAATTTTAACTCAGGTATTAAATCAAAAATATCAGCCTCATACTTTTTAATTGATAAAGAAGGTACATCAGACATAAGAATATTAAAAAGAAATTCTAAATCATTATTTTTCATATAATCACCATAAATCTAAATTTTCTAATATTACTTTTTCACTCTTGGTAATCTACTACCTAATCTACTTAAAATTTCATAAGTTATAGTACAAGCTTTATCAGCAAGCGAAAGTGCACTTAATTTATCATCATCACTATCAATAAAATAAACAGTATCGCCAACTTTTATATCGTCTACATCATTCATATCAATAACTAATTGATCCATACATATTTTTCCTAAAATAGGTTTATATGTACCGTTAATTTTTACTACTACATCTTTATTAGATAAACATCTTGGCACTCCATCAGCATATCCAATTGCAACAGTAGCAATTTTTTGTTTTGATGAGGCTACATAAGTTCTACCATAACTAATACTCTCACCTACGTCTATCTCTTTAATACTAGTTACTCTTGCTTTAAGTGATAAAACTGGTTTTAAATCAAGTTTTATATTCTTGTATATATCATCATTTCCATCTACACCATACATGATTAATCCTGGGCGAACATAATCATATTCAAGATTATTATAATTAATAATACCATAACTACTTTGAATATGAGTTAGTCCAACACAATAACCTTTTTCCTTAAGATTTTTAATACAGTTATCAAAATTAGCAATTTGCATTCTTGTAAACTTAATGTCATCTTCATTATTTGAGTCAGCCACACATAAATGACTAAAGATACCAAGAATTTCAAGTTTCTTATTATTGTAAATATCCTCTATTTTATCTAAATCATTGAATTTCTCTCCAATACGATTCATACCTGTATTTATCTTTACATGACATTTAAGTTTAGAAGGTAAATCTAAACTTTTAATAGCAAGTGAATAATCATAATCAACGATCGTTTGAATTAAATTATATTTAATAACATATTTTAAATCTGTTGGATTAGTATACCCTAGTATTAAAATATTACCAGATATATTATTTTTTCTAAGTTCAATTCCTTCATCCAATGTTGCAACAGCAAAATCAGTAATACCTATACTTTCTAATTTTTTGGCAATTAAGATACTTCCATGTCCATAAGCATTTGCTTTTACAACTGCCATAATCTTTGTTTTATCTGAAATAACTTTTTTTATCTCATTTATATTGTGCTTTAGATTATCCAAATCAATTTCAATCCAAGCTCTATCTTTAAATAAATTAATATCATTTTCCATATATATCTTCCTTAACACTAAATTAAATTATCTTCCGTCAATTTTTCTAACACGTATACTGTTGCATATTCAACAAAATGAGTTATTTTATCCAACTTCAAAATATAATTATACTTTGTAGAATTCGCTATTATAAGTCCCATTTTATCAATAACTTGTGGAAAAGCACATTCTGGTACTTCTTTTATAGTTGGACTAGGATATTCAAATTCTTCATAAAAAAGTTTTAAATCAAGATTATAATAATCAATTATTTTAGCATTCAAGTTTGTATAATCATTATAAATGATATCACCAATTGTAATACCAACAAGTGAAACTTTTTCGCCAGATGGATCAATTATTGTTTCATCATCTAACACAAAATTAGGTAAAAACTCGCTAAACCATAATTCATCAGTTAAAAGATGAATGTAATAACCAAGATCATAGTCACTTTTTATTTTATCAAAATAAAGTTGCTTAAAATACGCTATATTAGGTGTATCAACATTATCTTCTTTTATAAAATGAGTTATATTTCTATCAATGCCAATTATTTTTGCCGCATCAGGTGCTATTGCACCTAAATATAAATCTTTTTTATTTCTGTTTATTATATCATTAACTTTTTTTGCAACAGCAATATGTATTATAGCAGATGCCATAATAAATCCTCCCAACTAAACTATTTTTAACCAAGATAAATATAATTTGACATATCATATGCTAAATTATTATCTATCATTTCTTTGGCTGATTTATTTATATTATATATTCTAGAATTTTTAACAAGCGGATTAATGTATCTTATTTTTGAGGCATGGTGAACATAATATACACCCTCTGGTTTTGTTTTTGATGAAATTACCTCCCTAGCATGTTCCCACTTATTAAAAATACTACTACAATTAGATTTTCTTATAATGTCAATTATCTCTTCTTCCTTTTTAGTATATAAATCACTTTTATTAATAACATTATCATTATTTAAGCGTTTAATAATATCAGCTAGTAGTTGCATGGAATATCTTGTTTTATCTTCCCTATATATTATTGATAACTTGCTAGTCACATCAACAAAAGATAATGCAGCATCCTCTGTTTTAAATACAAGTTCTGCTATACCATCTTCATTAGTACCAACTTCAATATCATTATATATTTTAAATACCCAATCAATATCTTTTAAATCATATGTAAATAAAGCATTAGAAAGAGAATATTCTAATCGATCAGATGAAAGCCTTGGTGTATCATTATCTGCAATAGGATATATGTGATAATCACATACATCATCAATATTAATATTGTCACGTCTTAATAATTTCATTATTTCATTGGAATTACTAATAATCAAAGTTGTTAAATCCTCAGTAGATTCTTGATTCATATAGTCGCCATTTAAAAAATCAATACAATGCTTAAAAACAGGTGTTGCAATATCGTGAAAAAGTCCAGCTAAAGTTTGTTTTTTATCATGAGTAAAATGCCAAATAATAAGTGCTACGGCAATCGAATGGTCTAAAGTAGAAAAAAAGAAATCACTTTTATATAAATCAGAATAAATTGTTCCACAAGTAATACTTATGTATTGTTGATGCAACATTTCTTTAGTATTTATATAATCATTAAGCCATCTTGGATATTTTGGTTCTAAAACATTAAAATATTCTTTTATTCTATAATTAACATTATCAATATAATTCATAAAATCACCTCTATCCTATCTAGTAGTATATCATTTATTAAACAATAGATAAAGTATTTAAATAAGTTAAATCTCATATTCCAAAAAAGCAAATAAAAAATGGAATTAATAAACCCCATTTTAATTCATTATTTTTACTTTTTGTTTTAATTTTTCATCTTCATTAAATAATTTATTTTCATATTCATCTAGTGCATCTTCTCTACTAGAAAGTTGATACATAATATCAGAAAATTCTAACATAATATCATTTGCTTCGGTATAGCGATCCATATCATAATAAAATTCCATTATAAATTCTTGTTTCAAATTTTCTAGTTGCATTTTAGCATCATTAAGCATTTCTCTTGTCTTTAAAACACAATTTTTTTCTGTTTGAATTGATGATGATATATCACTATATAAAATATCATTTATATTCTGATTTTTTTTATTTATCATTTTTCTCATAGAACGTATACGATTATTTAAAACAACCACACTACCAAGCATACCTATAGCCTTATTTTTGCAAACAGCTACTGGCACTAAACTCATCCCAATATTAATTGTTTTTGTTAAAAAATTATGAACACCTGTTACAATACTACTTCTTTTCTTTCCCATACTTGCATTCTTAAAAGCAACTCTAATTTTGTCAATATCCATATCTTGTTCATTTATATTTGTATTTATCAAATTCTTTATAGTGTTCATATCATTCTTAACAGAATCAATTTTATCTATTTTTCTTCTTTTAATACCTGAAAGTTCATTTTCACATTCACTTATGAGTGCTGTGATATAACTAGCACTATATCTTAAATTATATGGGTCAATATCATCTATTACCTTTATTTTTTTAAACCCAATAGCATTACACTCATCTCTAAAGCTCAAATATTGTTTTTTTAAATTAACTACCCTACTTCTTAGTTCTATTAATTCTCTTTTTTTATCAAAGTCATCTAGTTCTGATACTTTACTTAAACTGTTTTTAACATCATTTATATTAGCTGTAAACATTTTAATTCTATTTTGAACATATTTTTCTCTTGCTTTTTTTGTTTCAAGCTCTCTTTCCTTAGATTTTTTTGATTCATTAAAATGATTACTATATAAAATCTTTATTGGCTTAATTTTACTACTATTTTCTGCTACAGCAAAAGGTATACTCAAAATAAAAGGTATAATTTTATGAGGCTTTTGTTTTACTCCTTTTGTATAAGGATACACGTCTTCCTTATACGTTTCTTTTATAGGTTTAATATCTTTACTAGATTTATCTAAAGACTCATATTCCATGTTTTTATCTTTTTCTTTTTCATTATCTTTTATATCTATAGCATCTTTAATATTTTTATTTTCATTATTATTTTTTTCGTCTTTTCTTACAATTTCTGTTTTCTTTAATAAATTATTACTTATATGTTCTACAAAACCTAAAAATATTCCAAACACAAACTTAAGTGAAACCTTAATGCGTTCTTTTAGTGGTAATCTCTCTAAATTATTCTTCTCAGCTTTTTCTTTTGCTTTCTTTTTTTTCTCTAAAACTTCTTCCTGTTTCTTTTTAAGTCTTATCTTTCGTCTTAAATTCCATTCTTTTATTCTATTTTTTAGGCTCCCCTTTTCACCCATATCTATCACCTTATATATTTTAACACAAAAAAGATTTATATAAAAGTTATTCAAAAAATAAACTATATATTTTTGCACCAACAACTTGCAAGAATGGAGCTCTATATATAAACTTATTACCTGTACTATTGATTGCTTTAATTATCTTTTTTACAATTGAGTCAAAATTCTTCTTTTCTATAAATTTATGAATCAATTTACCTCTATTAATTATAACATTCTTTTTGTTTTTAAAATATATATTTAATGTATCATAAGCTTCATCAAACATAACTTGATTAAATCCAGTATAATAAAATCCTGGTTCTATTAAACAAAATTTTATATTTTTATCAATTAGTTTAACTTCACGCCTAAGCGTCTCAGTAATTTTAATTAAAGCAGCTTTACTAGAAGAATAACTTCCAATAAAGCTAACAGGATAAATTCCTGCAAGTGAAGACATAACAATTATCTTACCACTTCTCTTTTTTATCATATTAGGTAAAATAGTTTGGATTAATTCTAAATTAGAAAAAACATTAACTTCATAATTTTTTCTAATTAATGAAGAATCTAAATTAACCAGCGTTCCACCAATACATAGTGCGGCATTTAATACAATAACATCAATATCTATTTTTCTAAGTTTTTCTCTATCAATTTTAGATGTAACATCAAGAACAAAACACTCTACACATGAATAATTACTATATATTCTATTTACCTGTTCTAATTCATCTTTTGTATGAACGGTTACATATATTTTAAAATTTTCTTCTAACAGCTTATTAATGACACTTGCTGCTATTCCACTTCTTGCTCCTGTAAAAAGAATTGTTTTCATAATATCACCAATATTATTTTGTATAACTTTAAAAAATATATAATTAATTATAAATAATCATGGCAGAAAAGCAATAAATCTGCTCTTCAGAAAAAATAGAAATTGCTGTTTGAAACTTAATATCAATAATATCAATTTCAGTATTCTCTTTTAAAAAATCATTTACAACCTTCTCTAAATCTTTTTCATGTCCTTCATCAAATACTTTTACTTTCATATCATCACCTATTTTATTATAAATAAAAAGGCATAAAATTTATGTCCAATATTATTCATTATTTAACATTTTTTTAATTCTTTTATAATTAGGTTCATATTTAGAAACCAGAGTCCAAAAAGAACTAGAATGATTAAAATGAACAAAGTGAGATAATTCATGAATAATTACATAATCAAGAGCTCTCAAATCATATTTCATTAAATCTAAATTTAATGTAACAGAATTATCTCTTTTATTGCAAACACCCCATCTTGTCTTCATCTTTCTAATTTTAAGTTTAGGATAAGGTATACTCTCTTCAAATAAGTTATATTTATCATTCAAATGTTCTAAAAATATAGTTTTAGCTTCATTTTTATACCATTTATCTAACACTTCAATACTTTCAGTATAAACATAATGACCACTAAATTCTACATTTTTTGTTCCATTCATTATAATAACATCATATTTATTACCAAGATAATAAAATGAATTTTCTATTTCCTTTCTAACTTCTTTTTTTAAAATCATTTTTTTAATAATATCTTCATTATTTTTTAAAATACTTACTACTTGCTTTTTTGTTGTGAAAAGCCCAGTTGTAACTAAAATAGTCATATCATCTTTAACTCTAATATACGAATTTTTATTATTCTTTTTTTGAATAACAACTTCATATTCATTTCCATCTATTACATATTTCATATAAATATGATACCACATATTTAATTTAGAACAAATAAAAAATACGGTTTCCCGTATTTTATAAGATAATTGTTGCTACAACAATTAAAGCTACAACTGCTAAGAATGTCATAAGTAAATATTTCCACATTTTCTTCAAATAATCAATATATGGAATATCTAAATATGTAAGACCAGCAACTAACATAGCACTTGTTGGAACAATTAACATCATAAGTCCATGTAAACTTTGAATAATTAAACCAATAAGTGGTAATTTTTCTTCATATGTAGATAACATTGAGTATAATGAATTCAACATATATGGGAAATCATTATAGAATAAGCTTCCAATAACACTTGTAATTCCAGTTGTGAATGAATTAAATCCACTTGTAAGACCCATAACTTTATCAGCTATTGTAACATACATATTAGCTCCTGTACTACTTGAATTCATCATTAAGAAAATTATATTAGCTAAAACCATATATAAAGCAATACGAACCATTTTTTTAGCTCCACCAATAAATGCTGATACAGTTTCCCCTAATTTTAAATTATAAATCCATCCAATTAATAAAGAAGCTACTACAATTAATAAAACAAATTCATAATTTGACCAATATCCAATTGGATCTAATGAACCAATTAAATTTTTAAATATTGGATATCCATTAATTTCAAAAGAAGTAATTGATTCATAAATATTATCAAATATACTAACTCCTAAGCCATTAGACCAATTATACATACCAAGAAGTGAAATAACAACTAATATAACAGTAACAACAATAAGTGGAAGAGCACTCTTCTTTTTATTTGATACACCATCATATAAAGGAATTACGTCATCACTAACTTCTGCTTCTAAAGTATCCTTCTTAGAAGTCTTTTTAGTTGCTTTCTTTGGCTTTACTAAGTCTAATTTTGCTACTTTTGAAAGTACAAAAATTAAAATACCAAGTACAACAACTAAAAATATAATACGGTAAAAAATGGTTTTATTCATATCTACACTTAAGAAATATTTAATATAACCATTTATATTAAATCCATAAGTAGATGCCATATTACCAACTAAGATAGCTCCAATTGTAGCTAAGAAAGCTGTTAACTTCTTATATCCAAGAACCAAAATACCAGCTGTAAAGAATGGTACTAAGATAAATAATGGTAATGTAAGTCCTGTAAGTGAAGCTAAAACTCCAAGTACAATAACAGAAATTATCACAAACTTAAATTCTTGACCTTTAAATTTTTTCTTTATTCCCTCAATTATATTTCCATATACTCCTGTTTTATTTAAAACAGCGTAAAATCCACCAATAGCTAAAATAACTAAAGCAGATAAAACAAATAATGAACTTGAAAGAGTTACGATTGGATAACGAACTAAATCTACAAGTCCAACTGGTGATGTATCTGTTGCAGTTAATGTTCCATTTGAATATGTTCCAACTTTTACAACCCAGCTAAGTACTACATATGCTAGAAAAACATACAATATAGCTTTTAATAAACTATTTTTTTTCATATTATTACCTCCTCATACATTATAGCAAATTTTATATATTTTATAAAGAAAATTAACATTTTTTTCTAATTTTCATATATTTTTCACAATTGTTTAAGGTATAATTAATTTGGTGGTTTTATGAAAAAGTCAAAATGGGGCAATTTTAAACGATATTATACGCTTGATACTTATCTAAAGCATAAATTTAATAGTAAAGTGGCAAAAATTAGTTTAAATGCTGGCTTTACATGTCCTAATATTGATGGAAAAGTAGGATATGGAGGATGTATTTACTGTTCTAATCTCGGAAGTGGCGATTTTGCAGGAAATAGTAATGATGATCTTCCAACTCAATTTCACAATATAAAAACAAAAATCGATAAAAAATGGCCCAATAGTAAATACATTGGATACTTTCAAGCACATACCAATACATATGCACCTCTTAATGTTTTAAAAGAAAAATATGAAACAATTTTAAAAGAAGAAAATGTTGTTGGACTTGCTATTGCAACGCGTCCTGATTCACTAGATGATAATGTCATAAATTATCTTGAAGAATTATCACAAAAAACATATATTCAAGTAGAATTAGGCCTTCAAACTATTCACGATAAAACATCTATATTTATCAATAGATGTCATACCCTATCTTGCTTTAATGATGCTGTTATGCGACTTAGGGAAAAAAAGATTAATGTTGTTGTTCATATTATCAATGGACTTCCATACGAAACAAAAGATATGATGATAGAAACAGCTAAGTATCTAAATAATCTAGATATACAAGGTATAAAAATTCATATGTTAAATATTTTAAAAAACACAAAATTAGCTAAAATATATGAACAAAAACCATTTCATATTTTAACCAAGGAAGAATACATAGATATTGTATGTGATCAATTAGAATATTTAAGAGATGATATTGTTATCCATAGAATTACAGCTGATCCTAATATTGAAGATTTAATAGAACCTACTTGGATAGAAAAAAAACTATGTATTTTAAATGATATTGATAAAGAATTAGATAGAAGAAATACATATCAAGGATTCAACTTAGATAAAAATAACCTCATTAAAAAAATAATAAGCCCTATCTTAAAAGAAAATTCATATGTACTAGATGATACAAATAACTATACAAATTTACTAAAAGAATATATTAAAACAGAATATATAGTAGCTAATAAAGAAAAATATGAAGGAAAGATAACCTGTATTATTACAACTGAAAATACTAAAGATGTCATAGATTATTATTTAAATTTACTTCATAATAGAGGATTTATCTTAATAATTACTGATAAATATCTAAGTATTTATAATGATTATAATAGTACAAAATATTATTTTAAAAAAGAACTAAGTATCGTTAAAATAGACAAAAAAATAGATTAGTAATAATCTATTTTTTGTTATTAAAACTATATTTCTTAACTTTATCTATAGCTTCATTTTGCATATCTATTCCAAATAAATCATCTAAAGTATCAATATCACCATTGGTAAAGAAACTCTTAATATATATTTCGTTTAATTTTTTATCAGTTCCATATATTATATTACCAAAATACTTTATTTCTAGTTTACCATCGCCATTTTTTTGAAACAAATAAATTTTTCCATTTTTCATAATTCCTAATAACGAATTAGTTGGATCTGCTATCATAATAACATTATTTTCTTTGACATAGAAACAAGATACCATGTGATTCCCAACAAGGTTAGGATTAGTAAAAAATGATTCATCTTTCTTTTCTTCTTCATTACTAGTTTCATTATTTGTTTCATTATCACTACCTATTTCTAAAAACTTTTTTTTAATATTATTGCAATCCACTCCATTAGTAGTTGTCATATTAACAATTAAATTAGTAGCATCATAAGATTTATTAATTGCATTTAATTTAGCTGTCATATCATCAGCCATATTTCTACAAACCCCTACACCATATTCATAAATACTAAGTCTATTAATTCCAATTTTGTCATAATTCTCTGGAGGGATAAGATAAAAATACATTTCATCCCACATGTCATACATAACTTTAATAACAGTTTCTAAATCATTCAAACCAAGACTATTGATATATGAGGCATACTTTTTATTATAATCATTATAATCACTTAATTCAGTAGCAACCGCTTTTTTATTATCATAAATATTTTTAGAAATACCAATTTGCATTGAAGCTGTCACAATAAAAGCCATTGTAACACATGTATCACGTAAATTTTTAACTATACCATTCCACCTATATTTAAAAACTTCATACTTAGCTAAAAATCTATTACCAGTTTCATATAATACATCATCTTCTATCATTTTAAACAACCACTCTTGATAAGTTTTAGCTCCATATTTTTCATATATGAAATAAAATCTCCCATCACATAATAAATCAAGTATATCATCTTTCTGATAGCTACTAGGTGCATATTCAAGAAACTTATCTCTTCCATACAATTTATATATATCATCATATTTTTCTTTTTGAACAAGCTCTTCTATACTTATTTTTTCCATTTAATCACGCTTTCTAAATAATGCACAAATATTCTACTAATAAAGTTCTTATAAGTCAAGAAAAAAGTAAGCTTATGCTTACTTATCTAAATTACGAAGATTAATTTGTCCCTTCATATTTTGTTGATAATCAATATTTCTACGAGGTAACAGTTCTTGACTTTTACATGCATCATCGCGTTTTATATATCTATCTTTTATAATATCATCAATAGAACGTGCTCCAAATTTATTACTATAAGAAGCATTTGGTTTTATACTATTATCTTTTACAAATCCTTTATGAAAATCATTAAATCCCATATTCTCCTCCTTATGAATTTGGTTCAATTAGACTAAGTGACACTTTTTTCTTATCTAAATAAATTTCATCAACATAACAATCAACTATATCACCAACTGATACAACATCCATTGGATCTTTAATAAAATCATGTGACATTTTTGATACATGAACAAGTCCATCATTATGAAGTCCAATATCTATAAAAGCTCCGAAACTTACAACATTCCTAACAGTTCCTTGTAATTTCATTCCAACCCTTAAATCTTCTAATTCTAAAATATCACTTTTCAAAATAGGCTGTGGCATTTCATCTCTAGGATCACGATTAGGTTTTTTTAGTGATTCAATTACATCACTAAGCGTATACTTGTCAGTTTTTAAAAGATCAACATATTCATCTATATTTATATTATCTAACTTATTTATTAATTTATTCGTACCAATACTAGATAAATCTTCATTAATACTATCAAGTAACTTAAGCGTTATAGGATAACTTTCTGGATGAATAGCTGTTTCATCTAAAATATTTTCACCATCTATAATTCTTAAAAAACCAATTGCTTGTAAATAAGCTTTATCACTTAAAAGTTTATTCTTTTTAATCTCATCACGAGAATATATCTTTCCATATTTATTTCTATAAGCAATAATTTTATCAATTGTTTTTTTAGTTAAACCTGATACATAACTTAAAAGTGAAGTTGACGCTGTATTAATATTTACACCAACACTATTTACAACTTTACTAACAACAAAATCAAGTGATTCATTAAGTCTTTTTTTAGGTACATCATGTTGATATAATCCAACCCCTATTCCATCAGGTGGAATTTTTACAAGTTCTGATAATGGATCTTGAAGACGTCTTCCAATACTAACAGCACTCCTTTTTTCAACAGCTAAATCAGGAAACTCTGCTATTGCAACTTTAGACGCACTATAAATTGATGCCCCTGCTTCTGATACAATCACATACTTACATGATAACTTATATTCATGAATCATCTCAGCACAGAACTTTTCACTTTCACGTGATGCCGTTCCATTTCCAATAGCTATTAAGTCAACATGATATTTATTTATAAGGTCCACAACTACTTTTTTACACATATCAATTCTATCTTTAGAGTTACTATTTAAAAATGGCTTTATCACAGTTGAATCTAAATAATTACCATTTTTATCAATAACAGCTAATTTACAACCATTAACAAACCCAGGATCAAAAGCTAAAACTACATTCTCACGCATTGGTGGCGTTAAAAGCAAAGCTTCTAGGTTTTTACCAAAAGAGAAAATCGCATCTTCACTAGCCTTATCAGTTAAATCACTTCTAATTTCCCTTTCTATAGATGGAAATATTAAACGTTTATAACTGTCTAGTATGGCAGATGATACAATATCTATTAATTCTTTATTATTCCCTTTAATAATTTTTTTATCTAAATAAGATATTACTTCATCTGTAAGAGAAGTAATAGATACATTTAAAATGCCCTCTGCTTCACCACGATTTATAGCTAAAACGCGGTGACTTTTTATGTGTTTAATAGGTTCATGGTAATCATAATACATTTCATATATTTTATCATTATCATTTGCATTTTTCTTTATTATAGAAGTAATAGAACCATTACGATATATATAATTTCTTATCCATTTACGATAAGATGCATTATCACTAATCCATTCTGCAATAATATAAGAAGCCCCTTTAACAGCATCTTCACAGCTCAATACCTTATCATTTAAAAAGCGTGCACTAACAGAATCAATAGACCCCTTAATGTTAAATGACATAATCATTTTAGCTAATGGTTCAAGTCCATTGTTAATCGCATCTGTTGCTTTGGTTTTTTTCTTTTCTTTGTATGGTCGGTATAAATCTTCAACCTCAATTAACTTATTACACGCCATAATTAAAGTTTTAATATCATCAGTAAGAAGCCCTTTTTCATCAATTAAACGAATTACATCCTCTTTTCTTTTTAAAAGATTAACTTGATAAGAATATACTTCCTCTATTTTTCTAATACTTTCTTCATCCATTCCTCCAGTTACTTCTTTTCTATATCGTGCTATAAAAGGAACGGTATTATCTTCTTCTAGTAATTTTAGCGTTGCTAAAACATACTTTTCATCTATATTAAGCTCACTTGCTATTTCCTTGATAATCTCATTATTCATATAAACACCTCTTAATTATTTTAACATGAAAAAAAGAATTATCAAACGATAATTCTTTTAATTATTATTTCTTTACAGAATATTCAATTGAAGAAGCACTTGATAAATCAATATCTATTGAACTATTAATTGTTCTTGTTTCACCATTCTTAATTACATCTCCAACATACCCTGGAATAGTTGTAATCACTTCTCCATCTTTATTTTTTATTGTAATTGTAAATTCTTCTAATGTATAATCTGATCCTGTTGAATTACTTACTTCTGTAATTAATGTTGATACACCATTTGTTGTTGTTAATGATGTATTTGTAAATGTTAATCCTTCAAATGTTTGATCTTTTATTACATTCTCTTCTGTATTTACTTTTACATCATCTTTTGTATTATTTTTTTTGTTATCTTTCTTTGTACACCCGCATCCTGTTACTAGTGTAGCCACTAGTAACAATGCAAGTAAACTTTTTACCTGTTTATTCATATTTTTTTCCTTTCTAAATATATAATATAATACGAATTATAAATATAATCATTAACAATATAAATTTATAGTAGTTCTGCCGTCATCTATTTTTCTTATGTTTCCAGCATTATCTTTTACATAATATATAATTCTAGCCCCATTATAACCACCTTGATCTGCAATTGTCCATGTATTTGTAAGCTGTGTTTGGTCCCAATAATCAACAGTACATCCATATCCATATGAATCTTCACACCATACAGAATTTATTCCACTACCACTATCCGAAATATTAATGCGATGTACATTAGGATTACCACAATTTACATTATTATCACTAAATGTGAAATCAGGCAGTTTTTTATCAATCCCAGAAACAGTTGCAGAAGATGTCTTATAATCAGAACCAGTTCTTACAAATGCTGTTAAAGTTCCATTACTATAAAATGTTGCCGATACACTTGACGCTGTTGTTTTATACCATGTATTAGCTGATAATGATGTAGTACTATTACTACATGTTTGTGCTTGCGTTGATGTACTACAGTCACGCGTTGGATAACATGTCCCTGGAGTGCTACTATTTCCGCATGGAATTACAGCTACATTGCTCGTTATATTTACAGAAGATTTAAAATAACGTTCATTTCCATTTGCATAACTAACAGAAATAGATTTGTTTCCTGATGTCCAGCCACTTGGATTTACTGATAATGATGGTGCTAATAAATTAGATGTAGTTCTTGCACTTCCTGTTACACAGTTAGAAGCCGACGAAACTTTATTATATGCACATATTTTATAATAGTATGTTGTATTTGAAGCTAATCCTGTCATAGTACATCCATAAGAACTAACACTTGTAGCAGATAAATTATATTTACCATTAGTAGTTGAGTATTTACATGTTACACTACCAACGCCACTATAGTCTTGGGTAATATAGGTTTGAAGTTTAATGCTATCTGTATCAGGATTTATTTCTGATACTGCTACATCAGGACGAGTGCTATCTAATTTTGATATAGTAGCAGTAGCTGAAGATGAATTTGTACCACCGTCAGATGCAATAATATAAATACTTGATGGAGTTGTTTTAGTTATACCACTTATCTCTACGTTTGTTATTTCTGGATCACCTTCATAAGTAAACCTGTACCATTTTCCAGCCGATATTTGATCTGTTCTTGAAATTGTTGTACATGCCCCTGGTGAATTACCTGTTCCACACGTTGCCGTTGCATAACCATATGAAATTGAATTTATCTCTGTTTTTAAATACAAATATTTTATTTCTTCTGTTCCGGTCATTTTAAAATATACATCTGTAGAATCACACCAACCATTATAACAATTTCCTGTATTATATGAATCAACCGAAACTGACATATTAGATTTAGTTTTAATTGTCGTAACTGCTGATTCAGTATATCCATTACCAGCATTATCTTTAGCTCTTGTCTTAACATAGTATGTTGTTCCACTAGAAAGATTTGAGAATACATTGCTATTTTGCCATGTATATGATGAATTATTTGTACTTATTCCATATTGTAATGACGCTATTCCACTTAATGCATCTGTTTGTTTATTTGTTACTGTTATACCATTTGTTGTTGATGTAGCTCCAGGCGCTGTTGTTGTTGGCGATACTGTATCTACTTTGAAATAATATGCACTACTCCATTTACTAACATTTCCTGTATTATCTACTGCTCTTATACAGAATTTATAATTTGTTCCTGAACCATATGTATATCCATTTGTTGATAATGTTCCACTTACGCTTCCTGTACAATTTGTTGAAAATTCATATCTATTTACTCCTGATGATCCATTATCTGTTGCACTAAAACTTCCCCACCACATTACTGTATTATGCCATTTATTTGTTTGAGCATCACTTATTACTGTTCCTGATGAATTATTTTGTCTTACTGTTGATGTTGGTACATTTGGAGCTGTTTTATCTATTCTTACTGTAAATACATCACTATTGTCACTTATGTTTCCAGCAGCATCTACTGCTCTTACATAGAAGTTCCATTGACCTCCCCAGTTTATTCTATATGATAATTGGTTCTTTCCATTTGTATAACTTGCTCCCCATCCAAGTGTACTTATATCATTACTCCATCCTGTTTTTCCATCATGTGAGTATTGATAATACGATACTCCACTCGCTGAGTCACTAGATTTAACTATATGCCATACATCTTGATTTGTCCATGCTCCGCTTGTATAACTACTTCCTGATGTATTTCCTAGTTTTAAACTTACTGTTGGTTTTGCCGGTTTTGTTCTATCTATCGTTGTTATTGTTTGTGTATTACTTCCTGCTTTTACATTTGTTCCATCTGTTACCCTACAATATACGTATGTTGGTGTTGTTGTATTTGCTTCCCAGTTAATTGTCACTGCACTTGAATAATTTGTCCATCCTACTTTTTCTGTTGTTCCAGACACTATTCTATATTGTAGCGTTCCATTTCCTGTTTTTGAAGCAGTTACTGTTTTACTTTGTGTCCATCCACTTGGACTTGGTGAATCTACACTACATGTTCCTAGTGACACTAATGTTACGTTTGTTGCTGCACTATTTTTATATCCTGTTGTTGATCCATTTCCATACGTTCCATTTCCGACTGATACCATGATTGGATATGTTCCACTTGATAGCCCACTAAATGTATATGTATTACTTGTTTGTGCTGCTGTCCATGTTTTTCCACTATCTTTACTGAACCAATACTTACTTATTCCTGACTCACTATCTGTTCCACTTGCTTTTACTGTTATACTATTTGTTGTTGTACTATATGTGAAACTTGCTGCTGTTGGTGCAGTTGTATCTATTCCAGTAACTTTTAATGTACTTCCTGCATTTATATTTGTTCCATCTGTTACCCTACAATATACGCTCGTATTACTTGTAAGTGTTACTGCACTTGAATAATTTGTCCAATTTCCACCTTCAGTCTTATATTGTAGTGTTCCATTTCCTGTTTTAGTTATTCCTACACTCTTACTTGTTGACCATCCACTTGGACTAGCACTACCTATACTACATGTTCCTAGTGAACTTGTTGCTACTGATTTTGTATCACTATCTTTATATAATCTTCCACCGTTTCCATAAGTATTATTATATGCTCGAACTTTAATATTATAGTTTCCACTAGTTAGGCCACTAAATGTATATGTATTACCTGTTTGAATATTTGTCCAATTTGTTCCTCCATCTTTACTAAATTGGTATCCATATATTCCAGATTCACTATCTGTTCCACTTGCCACTACTTTTATACTATTTGTCGCTGAACTTGTTGTAAAACTTGCCGATGTTGGAGCTGTTGTATCTACTGTCGCTACTGACACTGTATTTCCAGAATTAACATTTACACCATCTGTTACTCGACATGATACTGAAACTGGATTTGCTGCTGTCGCATTCCAATTTATCGTTAATGCATTTGTATAATTTGTCCATGCTCCATTTCCTACTTTATATTGTAGCGTTCCATTTCCTGTTTTAGTTATTCCTACACTCTTACTTGTTGACCATCCATTTGGACTACCACTACCTACACTACATGTTCCTAGTGACACTAATGTTACGTTTGTTGCTGCACTATTTTTATAACTACTTGTTCCACCATTTGGATATGTTCCATTTCCAACTGAGACCATAATTGGATATGTTCCACTAGTTAGGCCACTAAACGTATATGTATTACTTGTTTGTGCTGCTGTCCAACTCTTTCCTCCATCTTTACTGAACCAATATGTACTTATTCCTGATTCTGCATCTGTTCCACTGGCCACTACTTTTATACTATTTGTTGACTTTGTATATGTGAAACTTGCTTCCGTTGGTGATGTTGTATCTACTGTTGTTATTGTTGCTGTTGGTGCTGGATTTAGTGTATTTGTTCCATCTGTTACCCTACAATATACTGTTGTTGGAGTTTCTTTTGTTGCATTCCAATTTATTGTTATGGCACTTGTATAATTTGTCCAGCCTACTTTCTCTGTTGTTCCTGATACTACTCTATACTGTAGTGTTCCATTTCCACCTTTTTCTATTGTTACACTCTTACTTGTTGTCCATAGTCCATTACTTGCTACTTTAATTGAACATGTTCCTATTTCTTCTGTTTTTGTTGATGTAGATGCACTATCTTTATATAGTCTTCCACCTGTCCCATATGTTCCATTATATGCTCTTACCTTTATATTATAACTTCCTGTTTTTATATTACTAAAGGTATATATATTACTGTCTTGAACTCCTGTCCATGTTGTTCCACCATCACTACTAAATTGATACTTAGCTATTCCAGATTCATTATCAGTAGCACTTGCTGTTACCTTTATACTATTTGTTGTTGTACTTGTTGTAAAACTTACAGACGTTGGAGCTGTTGTATCTACCTTTGTTATACTCTTTGTTGCTCCATCTTTTATATTTGTTCCATCTGTTACTCTACAGTATACATTAGTTGGTGTCGTTGCATTTGCTGCCCAATTTATTGTTATAGCACTTGCATAATTTGTCCATCCTACTTTCTCTGTTGTTCCTGATACTACTCTATACTGTAGTGTTCCACTTCCACTTTTTGTTATTGTTGCTACTTTACTTGTTGACCATACTCCATCATTTGTTACGCTTATACTACAACTTCCCATTTCTTCAGTACTAATTGATGCTGATACACTATCTTTATATAATCTTCCACCATTTCCATATGTTCCATTATATACTCTTACTTTTATTGGATATGTTCCACTCTTTAATCCTGCAAATGTATAGGTATTACTTGTTTGTACTGCTGTCCAACTTGTTCCATTATCTTTACTAAATTGATATCCATATATTCCAGATTCACTATCAGTTCCACTTGCCTTTACAGTTAAACTATTTGTTGATTTTGTATATGTAAAGCTTGCTTCTGTCGGAGCTGTTGTATCTATTGTAGCTATACTTAATGTTGTCTCTTTACTTGTGTTTACTCCATCGTTAAATCTTGCATATACCGTTATTGGATTTTCGCTTGTTGCCATACTTGTTATCGTTAATGCATTTGTATAATTTGTCCATGTTTTTCTATCATAACTATACTCTAATACCGCTCCTGCTGTTTTTCCACTTATTGTAACTG
The DNA here is from genome assembly GCA_934190785.1 of uncultured Bacilli bacterium. Classification (GTDB taxonomy): domain Bacteria; phylum Bacillota_I; class Bacilli_A; order RF39; family UBA660; genus CAKPTA01. The sequence continues at coordinate 335 of CAKPTA010000001.1, read as the reverse complement.
TTTTACTTGTTGACCATCCACTTGGACTTGGTGACATAGTTATTCCATTAAATGAACCTGATATTGAATCTCCTATCTTTACTGCCTGCATTCCTGCATTATTCGTTGTTACAATTTTATAATAATATTTTTCTCCTGCTTTTACATTATTCATAACACATCTATTATTACTTATTGTTCCAACTGTTCCATAACTAGTACTTGTTCCATATTCACATTTTGTTGCCTTTATTCCTGATTCATTATCACTTGCTGTATATGGTATTACTATACTTCTTGTTGTTGTAACCAGTGTTCCTACTGTTAATGTTGGATATGTTAAATCTATTGTTGCT